>JBCCZD010000058.1:0-17668 GCA_039188275.1 Planctomycetota bacterium | reverse complement strand
GGCGGCGAAGATCGACCAATTGCCGGTCGACCTGCAGGGGTAGCGCGGTCGCTGTTAGGTTTTTGGGAACTACGAAAGGCGCGAAAAAACACGAAAGAAGCAAGAAAAGGGGCGTTGAAGGCGGAGCGTCGAACTGAGGAGATCGAAAAGCTTCCCACCGCTTGCCCGAGCCTGAACGTTCAAAGTCCAACAAAGTCTGCGCGAATACCCAGTCGTTCTTCTTCCGAGTCTTTTCGTGTCTTTCGCATCTTTCGTGGTTCACTTCTTTCTCGAACACAAATACCGCCATGCCGATCCCCGATTCGTTCCCGTGCTTGATGGTCCGCCGCGAGGGGGGCGGTGAGCCGACGCTTGGCGTCGAGGAAATCGGGCTCGACGACCTGCCGGCGGGCGACGTGGTGATCGAGGTCGCCGCGTCGTCGCTCAACTACAAAGATGCTCTGGCGTGCCGGGCGCACCCCGGGGTAGTGCGCGACCTGCCCCACGTCCCGGGGATCGACTGCGCGGGGACCGTTGCCGAGAGCGGATCGTCCGACTACGCGGCCGGCGACGCGGTGCTGGTGACCGGCTACGCACTCGGCGCCCCGGCTTGGGGCGGCTGGAGCCGCTACGTGCGCGTGCCGGCGGAATGGGTGGTGCCTCTGCCGGCGGGGCTCACGGTCGACGAGGCGATGACGCTCGGCACGGCCGGGTTCACGGCGGCGCAGTGCGTGGCGGCGATCGACAAGCACGGCGTGCAGCCCGGCGACGGCGAGGTGGTCGTGACCGGCGCCACCGGCGGGGTGGGCGTGTTGGCGGTGGCGATCCTGGCGAAGCTCGGCTACCGCGTCACCGCTGTCACCGGCAAGGCCGACCGGCACGAGATGCTGCGTAACTTGGGTGCCGAGGAAATTGTGGGCCGCGAGGCAGTCGACGACCGCAGCGACAACCCGATGCTCCGCGAGCGGTGGGCGGCCGCTGTCGACACGGTCGGCGGCAACACGCTGGCAACGATTGTCCGGGGCACACGGCACCGGGGGTGCGTCACCGCCTGCGGCTTGGTCGGCGGCGACACGCTGCCGCTCTCGGTCTACCCGTTCATCCTCCGGGGCGTGGGGCTGCTGGGCATCGACTCGGCCAAGTGCCCGCGGGGGCCGCGGGAGTTCGTTTGGCGACAGCTCTCGGGCCCGTGGAAGCCGGAAGGGTTGGACCAACTGCGGCGCGAGGCCGACTTCCGGACGCTTCCCGGCGAGGTGGAGGCGATGCTAGCGGGGGGTGCGCTCGGCCGGTTGGTGGTGCGTCCTGTCGCCGGTTGAGTGCTCTCGGCAGCGGGCGGCGGTTATCTTGGAATGGTGCGTCCGCCCCGTCCCATCGTCTGGCTATTGGTCCTGTTGGCTCTTCACTCGGTCTCGCCCGGTCGGCTTGCCGCCGAAGCGATGGGTGACCACGCCGCGCTCGCGGCGCAGGTGACCATCCACCGCGACGCCTACGGAGTCCCCCACGTCATTGGGGAGACCGACGAGGCAACGCTCTTCGGCTTCGGCTACGCCCAGGCGGAAGACTACTTCTGGCAGGTGGAGGACAGCTACCTGCTCGCGCTGGGGCGCTACGCCGAAGCGCACGGCCCGCGGGGTTTGAACTCGGACCTGCTGAACCGGGCGTTCGAGATCGTGCCGCGGAGTGAGCGGGACTTCGCCGGGCTCGACTCACGGCTCCAGGCGTTGGCGACCGCGTTTGTGGGCGGCATCAACCACTACCTGGACTCGCACCCGCGGGCGCGGTTGTTGAAACGGTTCGAGCCGTGGCACGTGCTCGCGCACCATCGGCACACGGCGTTGGAGCTGACCTACCGGTTCACGGGGTTGTCTTCGACTTACCTGCCGCGGCGGAACCCCCGCGTGTGGGCGGCGACCGGCAGCAACGGCTGGGCGATCACCGGCAAGCGGACCGCCAGCGGCGCCCCGATGCTGCTGGCGAGCCCGCACCTGCCGTGGTTTGGATTCACCCAGCTGGCCGAAGGTCACCTGATCAGCAAGGGCCTGCCCAACGGCAAAGCCTGGAACTTCACCGGCGCCGGCGTGTACGGCAGCCCGTCGCTGGCGGTCGGGCACAACGAGCACCTGGGGTGGACGCTCGTTTCCAACGAGCCGGACATCGCCGACGTGTGGCGGGTGCGGTTCACCCACCCGGACGACCCGCTCCTGTACGAGTACGACGACGGTTGGCGGCGGGCCGAGCGGTGGACCGAGACGGTTCGCGTGAAGAAATCGAACAACTGGGAAGAGCGGGAGTTCACTTTCTGGAAGACGCACCACGGGCCGGTTGTCGCGCGGCCCGACGAGCAGACGGGGCTGGCGGCGCGAGTCTCGGGGCTGTTCGAGAGCGCCCCGATGGGCATCGCGATGCGGGCCGTGCGTGCGGAGAACCTCGCGGAGTTCCAACAGGCGCTCGACACGATGCAGGGGCTCTACATGAACGTTGTGTACGCCGACCGAGCGGGAAATCTCTGGTACCTGTACAACGGCCGTGTGCCGCGGCGCGACGGGTCGGTCGATTGGTCGCAACCGGTCGACGGCTCCGACCCCGCGCTCGAGTGGGGGGGCATCCACGGGCAAGACGATCTGCCGCAGGTGCTCAACCCGCCGTCGCAGTTCTTGCAGAGCTGCAACTCGACGCCGGCGATCACCACCGACGGCGAGAACCCCGACCCGGGCAACTTCCCGCGGTACATGATCGGCGACGCCGACCAGCGTAAGCGGCGGGCGTTGCGTTCGCTTGAGATTCTGCGCGGCATGCAGGGCGTGAGCTTCCGAGAATTCCAGGACGCGGCGTTCGACACGCGCGTCTATTGGGCCGACGAAGCGCTGCCGGGGTACGTCGCAGAGATGGAGCAATGGATGGCCGCAGAGCCGGAGGAGGCGCAGCGCGTCGCGCCGTACCTCGACCACCTGCTGGCTTGGGACCGGACAATCGCCGCCGACTCGACCGCCGCGACGCTCTGCCAAGCCTGGTACGAAAAGCTCTACGGCACCGCTTACCCGGGCGAGGAGTTGCTCGCCGAGTACCAGGGGCAACCGCGCAAACAGCTGGCCGCGCTCGCCGCCGCGGCCGAGGGCCTGCAAGCGTTGCACGAAGACTGGCGGGTTCCCTACGGCCAACTGTTCCGCGTGCAGCGTCGGCCTCGGGTGGGCGACTTGCACACCGCGCGGTTCCGCGACGCGGGGCCGAGCTTGGCGAGCGTCGGCGGGCACGGGCCGATGGGCACGGTATTCACCACTTATCACACGCCGAGCATCGACATCCCGCTGGTGATCTCGCAGAAGCGCCGCTACGGGGTGATCGGCACGGCGTATATGGCGGCGTGGGAGTTCGGCAAAGACGGGGTGCGCGGGGCGTCGGTCGTGCCTTTTGGCTCCAGCGGCGACCCGAAGTCGCCGCACTATTTTGACCAGGCGGAGTTGATGGCCCAGCGGCGGATGAAGCCGGAGCTGTTTACCGAAGCAGAGGTGCTCGCCGGGGCCGTTCGGAGTTATCATCCGGGGGAGTGAACCCCAGGAGCCGAGCGATGGTTGATCGACAGGCGAGGCAGCAGTTGTCGCAAGCGTTGCGGCAACTGATCAGCGGGCGGATTACGAACGATGAGTTCGAGGACCGTTGGCCTCCGCCCAGCGAAGACGCAGCACTAGACGGGGTGCAGTACTTCGGCTGGTTGCTGTACAGCGATACCCACGCGTACAAGCTCCGAGGCAGGCTCCGGGTAGTCGGCAGGGAGCGTCAGCAAGGCGCCCGTGCAGTCTTGTTCCTGCGAACCGGGTTAGCTTACGAGTGGCCCGAATGGCCCGGTGCGACCTGGGGTGAGAGGTTCTTCTCCTGCATGATCGCACTCTTCGGGCTGCTGGGGGCGTTTGCGTGGTGGAACGACGCTCATCAGAACGCTTGGTTTGCTCGGGCAACGATTGCCTACTGCAGCTTCGTGGGCGGTTCGATGCTATTCAGCTGGCTATGGCATCGATTCGGGCCAGCAGAAACTCAGCAAATCAAAGAATACAAGCAAGCCGGCGACTACGAAGTTTGGCCCTTCCTACGGCGGGCCGACTTTGAGCGGGCGTGCCGGGAGCACCATCTGCTAGCCCGGTAGGAGCCAACGCGGGTACTCGTTGGCCGGGGACGCCAGTACACTGCAGGGGCGGATTCTGCTCCGTCGATCTTTTGTAGGAGGGCTCTCCGAGCCCGATTTCGCGTTGCTTGCAAGAGAGCGTAATCGGCCTCAGAGAGGCCTCCTACAGAAGAGATCTGCCCTAACCTCCTGTTGTCATGCACCGATGCCCAAGTACGTAGTCCGACACGGAGTGATGCGGCACCTCGGCGTGTTCGGCGTGAAGGGCGGCGACACCTACGGCCGCGGCGCGCAGGTGATCGCCCGCACCAACCGCGGGCTCGAGCTGGGCGAGGTGCTTGTCGAGGCGACCGAGCACGTGCTGTCGCAGATGGAAAACCCCAAGCACGGGCAGATCCTCCGCCGACAGACCGAGGAAGACCGGCACGAGATCGACCGGCTCGCCGAGGAGCAGCAGAAGTCGCACCAGGTGTGCCGCGAGCGGATCGCCGAGTCTCAGCTCGAGATGCAGCTGGTGGACGTCGAGCACCTCTACGGCGGCGAGCGGGTGGTGGTGTACTACCTGGCCGAGGGTCGGATCGACTTCCGCGAGTTGGTGAAGAAGCTCGCCAAAGATTTCCAGACGCGGATCGAGATGCGGCAGATCGGCGTGCGCGACGAGGCGAAGCTGCTGGCGGACTACGGGGACTGCGGCAAGCCGGTGTGCTGCAACACGCACCTCTCGGAGATGCCTCCGGTTTCGATGCGGATGGCGAAGCTTCAGAAGGCAACGCTCGACCCCACCAAGATTTCGGGCCGTTGCGGCCGGCTGAAGTGCTGCCTCCGCTACGAGTACGACACGTACCAGCAATTGCAAAAAGACTTGCCGCCTGTGGGGTCCGAGATTATCACCAATGAGGGCCGGGCAAAGGTGCTGGCCCAGGAGATCCTGAGCGGCCAGTTGCTGATCGAAGCGGAAGACCGCCGCAGGTTGGCGATCGACGCGGGGGATGTGCTGACGGTGCTCAAGCGTGGAGGGGGGCGGAACCGGCCCCGCAAGCGGCGCACCGAACACACGCCCGAGGGCGAGCAGCAGGGCGACCAAGAAACGCCTCAGGGCAAGCAGCAGAAGGAGAGCGGGGGACGGAAAGACCGGTCCGACCGCCGTCGCGACGGGAGCAACAGCAAGCAAACGGAGGTCGAGAACCGCACAGAGAGTCCGGCGGCACCGGATGCCCAGGACCCTCAATCGGGCCAGACGCCCACTGCCCCGAAACCCACTGCCCCGGAAACGGACCCGCATGCGGCGGAAGACTGAGGCCCACAGAGAACCTACAGAGAAAAGGTGACTTGGTTGCCCGTCTCCGGCGGGTAACAATAGCGGTTGGGAGGAGCTGCCGTCGCCAACCCAGCCGACCGCCGCGCAAGCGGCCCCTAGCAATGACCCGCATTATGCTCGACCCCTCCCACCCGATCACCGAACTGCTGCGCCGCGACGAGCGGTACAAGTTCGACGCCTACGTCTTCGTGTGGGAGGCGCTCCGGTTCGCTCAAGAGAAGCTCGAAATGGGGAGCGAGTTCCCCGCGGCCCAAGAAGAAGACGAGCCGGAACGGCACGTCTCGGGCCAGGACCTGTGCGAGGCGATGCGCCAGTACGCCCACGAGCAGTACGGGTACCTCGCCAAGCAGGTGCTCAACCACTGGGGCGTGCAATCGACGGGCGACTTCGGCGAGATCGTCTTCAACCTGATCGAGATCGGCAAGATGCGCAAATCTCCCCAAGACCACCGAGAAGACTTCGACGGCGTGTTCGATTTCGAGAAGGGCTTCCTGCAGGGCTTTGAGTTCTCGATGCCCGACTCGAGCGAGGAAACCCGCTAGTGGCGGCGGCCGCCGCCCCGGGCGTGGGTGGTCGAACCCTCGCCGCCTCGGTGGTAGTCTAGTGTCCGACCAAGAACAACCCGAGGCGGGCCGATCTGTCCGCCAGCCCGTCCGCCGCAAAGGCCAACTCGTCGCCTCAAGTGTCCTGCTCCTCGCGTGGCTGCTCTTCTTGGCGTGGATGGCCTTCACCCATTAAACCGACGCGTGAGCAACCCGCACGCGAAGAAACCGTCAGAGCGTCTTGCCGGCGGCCTTTCCTGAACCCGATCGATTGAGAACATGAACCTAGTACCGTTGGCCGACAAGCTGATTGTCAAACGCCTCGACTCGGAGGAGACCACCGCGGGCGGCATCGTGCTGCCCGACGCCGCACGCGAGAAACCCGCCCAGGGCAAGGTGCTCAGCGTGGGCGACGGCATGCTCCTGCCCGACGGCACCCGCGCGCCTCACGAGGTGGCCGAGGGCGACCGCGTCGTGTTTAGCAGCTACTCCGGAACCGAGGTGACCATCGACGGCGAAGAGCTGCTGATCATGACCGAGTCGGACGTGCTGGCGATTCTGCGCTAACAGCGTGTCCAGGTTACCAGTCCATTCCTCCCATGCTCCGCGAGGTAGACCGATGCCCCGCTTCCAAGACTTCTGCTTGCTATTGGCCCTGTCCGTTGCCGCTGTGCAGCTGCCCTCCCGGGCGCACGCCGACGAAGGCGTGGGCGGGATGATCGCCCGGGCAACGGGGTTCCTCCGCGCGTCGCAGCAAGAGAGCGGTTCGTTCAGCCCCGAGGGCGTGCCCGACTACACCGCGTTGGTGATCGCCGCGTTACTCGAAAGCGGCACGCAGGTGGACGACCCGATGGTGCAGCAAGCGCTCGCGCACCTGCAGGGGAACGTCCAGGAAGACGGCGGCATTTACCAATCGGGGAGCCGCTACCGGAATTACGAAACGTGCCTGGCGATCCTCGCCTTCAGCGCCGCAAACACCGGCGGCGACTACGACGGCCTGCTCGCCGACGCCGAGGCGTTCGCCAAGAAGCTGCAGTGGGACGAGGGCGAGGGCGTCGACCCCACCGGCACCAGCTACGGCGGCGCCGGTTACGGGCGCCACAAGCGGCCCGATATGTCCAACAGCAACATGTTCGCCGAGGCGCTCGTGGCCTTGGGCAACGGGCCGGACGACCCCGCGATGCAGCGGCTGCTGGTGTTTGTCTCGCGGTGCCAGAACCTCGAGTCGGAGTACAACACAACCGAGTTTGCGGGGCTCAACCCCGACGGCGGCTTCTACTACACCATCGCCGCGGGCGGTTCGAGCCAGGCGGGCGAGACGGCAAACGGCGGGCTGCGGAGCTACGGCTCGATGACCTACGCGGGCCTGAAGAGCATGATCTACGCCGGCGTCACCGCTGACGACCCGCGGGTGAAGGCGGCCGTGAAATGGGTCTCGCAGCACTACTCGGTAGAGCAGAACCCCGGCATGGGGACCGCCGGGTACTACTACTACCTGCACACGCTTGCCAAGGCGCTTGGGGTGATGGGCGTCGATACGCTGGCCGACGCCAACGGCGTGGAGCGCAACTGGCGGGCCGACTTGGCTGCCGAACTGGCCTCACGCCAGAACAAAGACGGCAGCTGGACCAACGCCAACCGCCGCTGGCTGGAGGGCGACGCGAACCTGGTCACGGGTTACGTGCTGTTGACGCTAGCAAACTGCCAACGCTAGCGGCCCCGGGTCTTGCTGCGAGCCCATCGCTCTTTGCCCGGTGCGGCCCTTCTGCTACACACCGCTCAGCGTCACCGGTGCGCCCGGTGCGCGGTTGCTGTTTCCCCGTATCAGACCAATCGCGTAAGCACACAACGTCACTACCCGGCGGCCTCCGATGGACCCGAGGCCCAATGACGACAGGAACCGGCTCATGGACGAGCACAACCCAACCCCCGGCGTCTCCGCCCCAGTCTCCGCCACAAACCCCGGGCGGGCCGCCGCCTCGAAGAGCCCCCTGTGGCGTCGGCTGTTGCCGGTGTTGGCCGCGCCGACGGTGATCGCCGTCAGCGGGGTGTTGGCCTACACACAGTTCTGGTCGATCGACGACGAACTGAACGCGAGCAGCCCTGTTGCCCGCACGGCGCCGCTGGCCAGCGAGGAACTTAAGAGCCTATTCGCCGAGGACACGCCGGAGCCCACCGCCGAGTCGGTCGAGCCCGAAGACCGCTACGCGGACGGCGAGGCGGCCGCTGAACCCGACCCATTGGCCAACCTGTTCGCCGACGCCGGCACAGAAGAATCTGCCGAAGACGTCTCCGATGAAGTGATGGTGGGCGATCGGTACGCGATGCCGGCCCAACCCGCCACGGCGGAAGACGACAGCTTCAGTCAGCCAGAGACCGACTCGCCCACGCCGGCCGAGCCGGAGGTGACGCGCGGCCAGGACTCTGAAGGTTTCAACCCGCTGCGGGCCGCGGCCACCGCGACGATCGATCAGGAAGCGGTCGCCGCGTTCAGCGAAGCGAAGCCGATCCCCCCGCTGACCGAACCCAAGCCCCGCACGACGCCTCTTGCGACGCCCCAACCCGCACCCCTAACCAAAGCCCTGCCCGCGGCCAGCGAGAAGCCCGCGGCCGCGTTGCCGCTTGGTTCGGCCCCGCCGCCGACCGGCCGCTACGCCCCAGGCCCGGCGACGCTGCGGCCTGAGCCGTCGGCCGCTTCACGACTGGCGAGCGTGGAACCGCTCTCTTCACCGACTCTTCCGCCAACCTCCGCAACGCCGCAGGTGATTGCCGGGCAGTCGCCTGCCTCGCAAACGGCTTCCGCCCAACCCGGTCTTGCTACCGGCGACGGAGTGGTAGTGAACCCCTTCGCGGGCGCGGCGTTGGGTTCGCCCGCCGCGGCGCGTGCCGCGGCCGCCCCTGTCAACAACTACCCCGCGGCGGGCGTCCCCAGCCCTCTCGCGACCCGCAGCCCAAAGCCGCTCGAATCAGCGCTGCCCCGCCGCTCCCCGCTGACCGACGAACAGGCCCTCGGCGCTGAGAGCGTAGCGACCGACACGCCCCCCAGCCGGCCGCTGGGGACCGGTCAGCCCGGCGACGTTCAGCTCGAAGGCGCCCAAAGCCCGTCGCTCGGCCTGCAGAAAGTGGCGCCCGCGGAGATGCAGGTCGGCGAAGAATGCGCCGTCGCGCTCCGGGTGCAGAACACCGGGGGCCGCTCGGCTCAGGCCGTCACCATCGTCGACGAGGTGCCCCAAGGCACGCGGCTGATCAGCACCACGCCGCGGGCGATGGTCCACGGCTCGCAAGTCACCTGGAACCTCGGCACGCTCGCCGTGGGCGAGGAACGCACCGTTCAGATGCGGCTGATGCCCGAGCAGGAAGGCGAACTCGGCAGCGTGGCGACCGTTTCGTTCGCGGCGCAGGCTTCAGCGAAGTCCCGCTGCACGAAGCCGGAGCTGGCGCTGCGGCTTACCTGCCCGTCGACGGTCCACGTGGGCGAGCAGCACCTGATCAAGATCGAGGTCTCGAACCCCGGCAGCGGCGACGCGAAGAACGTCATCCTCCTGGAAACCATCCCCGAGGGCGTGACGCACGAGGCCGGCCCGTCGCTGGAATTTGAAGTCGGCACGCTCGCCGCGGGCGAGGCGCGTGAGCTGGAGCTGATCGTCACCGGCGAGCAGGCCGGGCGCGTCCTGAACCAGATGACCGCCCAGGCGGACGCCGGGCTGCGTATCGATGCGGCGTGCGAGTTCGAGATCGTCGCCCCCGCGTTGGAGGTGGCCGTCGAGGGCCCGCAGCGGCGGTTCCTGGAGCGCCCCGCCTCGTACCAGGTGAGTATCCAGAACCCCGGCACGGCGCCGGCCCGCGACGTGCGGCTGGTCACGCATTTGCCGCAGGGGCTGGAGTTTGTCTCGGCCAACAACATGGGCGAGTACGACTCGAGCACGCACACCGTCCACTGGAGCCTCGCCGAGTTGCCCGCCTCGGAGCGCGGCACCGTGGAGCTGGTCGCCCTGCCGGTCGAGCCCGGCGCCCACACGCTCGAAGTGCACACCCAAGCGGCGTTGGGCCTGGAAGACCGGGCCGAAAAGCGGGTGACCGTCGAGGGCATCGCTGCACTAAGCTTCGAGGTGACCGACGTGTCGAGCCCCATCGAGACCGGCGGCGAGACGACCTACGAGATCCGCGTCTCTAACCAGGGCACCAAGGAAGCCGCCAACGTGCAGGTGGCCGCGATGCTGCCGGCCGGCCTGCGTGCCGTTTCCGCTTCGGGCGAGACGCGGCAGCAGATTACCGGCCAGCAGGTGGTGTTCGCCCCGATCGGCCGCTTGGCGCCTAAGGGCGAAACCCAGTACCGCGTTGTGGCCCAGGGCACGCGGCCCGGCGACCACCGCGTGCGGGTGCAGATCACCTCCGACGAGGTGCAGCAGCCGATTGTGAAAGAGGTCAGCACTCGGGTGTACGCCGACGAGTGAATGACGAAATCAGAAGCTCGAATGCCCCGTGTGGTTCGGGCTACGTCATTCGGATTTCGTCATTGTGCTCGGCGGCGACTCGCTCAGCCGGCCGATGAATCTTCTACGCCAAGCAGGCCTCTGAGGTGCGTGACGACGCACTCGCTGAGCGCCACCGGGCAGTAGCCACCCTCGAGCAGGCTCACGACCCGACCCGCGCAGCACGATTCGGCCGCATCGTTGACCGTGTTGGTCAGCCACTGGAAGTCACCGACTTCCAGGCCCAACGAGCCAATCGGGTCGAGCCGGTGCGCGTCGAACCCGGCGCTCACCAAGATCAGCTCGGGGCGCATGCGTTCGACCATCCTTTCTAAGCCCGCCGCGAAGCGGCCTCGGTACTGCTGGCGGGGCGTACCGAAAGTTAGCGGCACGTTGAGCGTTGTGCCCAGGCCGTCGCCCCTACCGGTCTCGTCGCCGGCTCCCGTGCCCGGGTAGAACGGCCAGCGGTGCACGGAGAAGAACCCGACGCGGGGGTCGTCGTAAAAAAGCGCCTGCGTGCCGTTGCCGTGGTGGACGTCCCAGTCGACGATCAGCACGCGCTCGAGGCCCTCGTCGAGCGCGGCGCGGGCGGCGATCGCGACGTTCGCGAGCAGGCAGAACCCCATCGCCCGGTGGGCGAGCGCGTGGTGGCCCGGGGGCCGCACCAAGCACAGCGCATTGGCGTCCTCGCCGGCGACGACGCGTCGGGCGGCGTCCGCTGCCGCCCCGGCGGCGAGCCGGGCCACATCGACAGAAGCGGGTGAGACCACCGTGTCGGTGTCGGCCATCCCGCCCCCGTCGGCGGCGATCCGCTCCAGAGTGCCCAGGTGCGAGGCGGTATGCACCGAGGCGATTCGCTCCGGGGAGGCCGGCTCCCACACCGGCTTCTGACACCGCTGGGCCAGGCCGGCCGTGTCGAGCGCCTTGTGGACCGACCGCAGCCGCTCCGGCTTCTCGGGGTGCTCGCCCGTTTCGTGCAGCAGGAAGCGGGGGTCGTAGTAGAGGAGCGTCATGGCGGCCGTCTCGGGGGTCCGTTCGACCGACGCAACCCGCGCCAGCGGCCCGTTAGCTTGACACTCAAATCGCTGCCTGCATAGAGTTTACTGTGGCCCGCGGCTCTCCCGAGGCCCGCTCGCCGCCCCCCTCCTCCGAACAGAGAAACCGCCATGCCCCGCGTCACTGTACCCTCGCTCTGCGTCCCGGCCCTGCTGGCCGCGTGCGTGCTCGCCGGCAGCGTCTCGGCTCAGAGCTACAAAGTGCTGAAGCCGTCGATCACCCCGCGCGAGGCCAAGCAGCTGAGCGTGAAGGTCACCAATGCGCTCGGCAGCGACGCGGCGTTCGCCGCCGGCAAGGCGGACGTCGACAAGTACTTCAAGGGGTTCTACTTTCCCGCGATGACCGGGGACCGCCCCGAGCAGCTCACCGATCTCGGCAAGAGCCGCGAGGGGCTCTTCAAGCGCTACATACGCGGGGCGAAGTCCGCCGATGCGCAGAAATACCTCACGCAGTTGGCCGACAACCTCTCCGGCGTCATCGCGCTGGGCAACTTCCATCCGGCCGTGCGGTACAACGCCGTGCTGATCCTCGGGCAGCTCGACGCGGAGTACAGCGGCGGCGGCCGGAACCCGACGCCGCCCAAGCCGCTGCCGTCGAGCACCGTGAAGCTGCTGGCGTTGCTCGAACGGGACAAGATCAAGGACACCTACATCCCGCCGTCGCTCAAGGTGGGCGCGCTGATCGGGCTGAGCCGACACGCCCGGTTTGGCATCCCCGGCGATCAGGCCGCGAAGGTGGCCGCGGCCGCCGCGAAGGTCGTCGCGCAAGAGAAGCCGCCCAAGGACATGAAGAAGTCGGTGCACAGCTGGATGAAGAAGCTGGCCGCCGAGGTGCTCGTCCGGCAGCAGGCCAAGTCGCTCTCGCCCGGCGTGCAGGCCGCGCTCGATAAGCTCATCGCCAAAGGCGTCAGCCTCGACGATCGCTGCGAGGTGGCCGGCCTGATGAAACTGGTCGACTACAGCTCTGCGGCGGGCGTTTCCGGCTGCGACACCGTTAACGCCATCGGTCGTCTGACGCTCGACGTTCTGGACGAAGAGAACGAATCGGCTGATGAGTTCCTCGACGAGTTGCTCCAAGCCAACCGAGGCATCGGCGCAGGCGGCCGGGGGGGCTTTGGCGGCGGCGGCCGCAACGGCGACACCGGGCCCAAGTACGAACGCCGCCGGGTGCTCGCCCGCGTGATGCAGATCCAAGAAGCCATGAATACTCTTACTCCGGTACTGGAAGCCGATTGCGCAGGCCGCAAAGACGCCCTGCTTGAGCCGATTAAGCAGTTGATCGCGGTCTCGACCGAGAAAGACTCTTTCGACCAGGACGTCGCCAAAGAAGTCGGTAGGGCGCACGTCGAGGTGAAGCGGCTCGTGAGCCAGTGGATGCCGGTCGAAGAGCCCGAGGAGGAGGTCGACCCGCTCGCGGAGGACGCCGAGGCGCTCTCACTCGCCGAGTAAGTCTTTTGCTAACCGCCCGGGCTAGCGCTTGTTCGGCACAACCGCCGGCTGCGTGCGGCGGCTGGCGAATTCACCCGCGAGCATCAGGCAAGCGGCGAGCACTGTCATGTAGAACACGTCGCCGGCGAGCATCGCTCGGTAGAACGGCAGCCCCGCGGCGTAGCACTCGCCCAAGCCCGCGAGTGTCCTCTCATAGTTGCTCTTGAAGGCCCACACCGCGAAGTTCGTGACCACGAAGAACGCCGTCGCCGGCGCCACGCCGCACAGGGCGAGCAGCCCGACCTGCGTCTTCGGCGAACGCCCCCGGGCCCAGCGGCCCAACAGCAGCGGCAGCACCATCATCAGGTGGACCGACGCCTGCACCCACGCGCTGTCGTGCACCGGCAGCGTCAGGTCGGAAACCGCAAGCACGCTCACCGGCAGCAGCACCGCCGCCCACGGGCTCGCGAAGTAGTAACCGCCCACGGCCGTCACCGCCGCCATGGGGGTGAAGTTCCACGTCGGCTGGGCCCAGCGGCCGAACACGCCGATGGCGAGCAGCAGGGCAAACACGGTCAGGTCGCGGGCGTGGGATTTCATCGCAGGGGCCGTCTTCGAGTGGGAGCGTGGCGGTGTAGCTAGCGGGACGCAGCCCGCCGGGCCCGTCATTCTACGGCTGCGGTGCGAGGGTCCACAAGACGCCGTCGCCCGGCTGGAGCGGCTGCACGCAGAAGCTCACCTGGGCCCGCTCGCCGTTAACCTCGTACTGCCAGTTTCGGCCGCCGACGCCCTCGTTCTCCACCCCGCCGATGGAAGTGAGAAAACCGGTCTCGCCGCTGCTGATGTACTGAAACTCAAGCGGCTGGCCCGCCAGCCTTGCCAGCTTCATCGCGTCGACCACCGTCTGCCCCTCGCTCCAGGGCACGCCGGGAATCTCGTCGCGGCGGCCCTCGCCGAAGTCGATCGTCAGGGAAACCGACCCTTTGGAATCCTGAGGTAGATCGGCAGACTGTCCCGCCGGCCCCGCGTCTATCGGCCAGAGCCCGAACACGGACCGCAATGCGAGTATCAGCACCAGCACGCCCGACAATAGAGCCGGCAGCAGCCACGGCTTACCGCTCTGCGGTGTTGCGTCGTCTGGGCCTTGTTCGGGGTCTGCCATAGAATTGGACGATACCCGCTCGCCGCGGCGATCGCTAGTTTCGTTCGCGGCTCAGACTCATCGCTCCGAGAACCAACGCAGCAGCATGGCGGACGCCTCGACCCTCACGCTCGGCTATCCGGAACCCGGCATCGCCGCCATCGCCATCGACAACCCCCACAAAGGGGCGAACGTCCTCTCGCAGTCGGTGCTCGCCGACCTCGAAAGCAAGCTCGACAAAGTCGACGCCAAGGCCGCGGTCGACGGTCTCGACGGGCTGGTGATCTACTCCGCCGAGCCGCGGAACTTCATCGCCGGCGCCGACCTCCGCGAGTTCGTCGCCAAACTCGAACAGCCTTCCGAGAACGCCGACCGCGACGAGGTCGCCCTCGCCCGCCGCGGGCAGAAGCTCTTCGGCCGGCTCTCAACGTGCCCTTACGTCACGGTCGCGGCGATCCACGGCTCGTGCATGGGCGGTGGATCGGAGCTGGCCGTCTGGTGCGACCGCCGGGTGATGGCCCGCGAGGGCGTGAAGTTCGCCTTCCCCGAGGTGAAGCTCGGCATCTACCCGGGGTGGGGGGGCACGGCACGCACGCCGCGGATCGTCGGGCTGGGCAACGCCGTGGAGCTAGTGACCGGCGGCGAGCCGGTCGACGCCCAAGCCGCCGCCGCGATGGGCTTGGCCGACGATGTGGCCGACCAAGAAGACCTCGTCGACGCCGCGATCCGCCTGATCCACGCCGAGAAAACACTCCCGCAGTACCTCTGCGACCGCGAGAAACGCAAAGGCCCCGTGCGGATCAGCGACACCGAGCTCGCCTTCCTCGGCGCCACCGCCAGTGCGTACATCCAGGGCCAGACCAAGGGCCACTACCCGGCGCCGCTGGTCGCGCTCGAACTGATGCTCGGGGCCGCCGGCGTCGACCTCGCCGCCGCCTGCGAAATGGAGGCGGAAGGGTTCGGCGGTGTGTTCGGCACGCCGGTCAACCGGGCGCTCTTGAACGTGTTCTTCCTACAAGACCGCAACAAGAAGCAGGCCCCGCGGCCCAAACCGGAAGAGCTGCGTCACACTGTCGGCGTCGTCGGCGCCGGCGTGATGGGCCAGGGCATCGCCGCGGCCTCGGCCAAGCGCGGCGTGGCCGTGGTGATCGGCGACGCCTCCCCCGAAGCCGCCGCCCGCGGCGTGCAGGGCGTGGTCACCGAGGCCAGCTACAACAAGAAGACCAAGGGCCCCGACGCACAGAAGGCCATCGAACTTGCCGCCGCCGTCCGCCCCGCCGACACGGGCGACGACTACGCCGCGGCCGATATCGTGGTTGAGGCCGTCTTCGAAGACGCCGACGCCAAGCGGGCGGTCTACGCCGAGATCGAACCGCGTCTCCAGCCCGGCGCCCTGCTCTGCACGAACACCTCCACGATCCCCGTCACCGAGCTGGCCCGCGACCTGGCCCGGCCCGAAGACTTCTGCGGGCTGCACTTCTTTAATCCCGTGCGGCGGATGCCGCTGGTCGAAGTCATCCGCGGCGAGAAGACAAGCGACGCCACGGTCGCCGCCGCGCAGGCTTACGCTCGTCAGATCGGCAAGAGCCCCATCGTGGTGGCCGACGGCCCCGGCTTCCTGGTGAACCGCGTGTTGATGCCCTACATGAACGAGGCCCTGCTGCTGGTGCAGGAGGGCGCCTCGCTGAAGAAGGTCGACCGCGTCGCCGAGGCGTTCGGCATGCCGATGGGCCCGATCACGCTGTACGACACGGTGGGGTTGGACGTAGCCGTGCACGCCGGCGGCGTCATGCGAGCGGCGTTCCCCAACCGCGTCGCCGGGGCCGAGCTCCTGCCTGCGATGGTCGAGGCCGGTCGGTTCGGCCAGAAGAACGGCCGGGGCTTCTTCGACCACACGCCCGACAAACGCGGCAAGCTCAAAGCCAAACCGAGCGACGAAGCCCAAGGCATCGTCGAACGCTTCCAAACCGCCGACCAGCCGACCGGCGACCTCACCGACCGTCTGCTGATGCCGATGCTGCTCGAAGCGACCCGCATCATCGAAGACGGCATCGTCGAAGACGTCCGCGACGTCGACCTGGGGCTGATCTACGGCATCGGCTTCCCGCCGCACAAAGGCGGGCTGTTTTTCTGGGCCGACACGATCGGCGCCGGGGAAATCCTGAAGAAGCTCGAACCGTTGGCCAAGCTCGGTGCGCGGTACCAGCCGACCGAGCTGCTGAAGCAAGTCGCCGCGTCCAACGGCAAGTTTTACGACCTTTCCTGATTCAGTTTGCACCACGGAGACACGGAGGGCACAGAGAAGAGAGAAAGGAAATGTAAAGACAGAAAGGCGAGGAACACTAATCTCCGCTAATCCTCACTAATCTGATCAGCGCAGATTAGCGAGGATTAGTGTTCCCAATTCTCTTTCTTCCTCCTCGGTGTCCTCGGTGCCTCCGTGGTGCAACCAATAAGCCCATGCGAACGCCCGTAATTGTCGACTGTTGCCGGACCGCCATCGGACGCGCCCACGCGGAGAGCGGCGTCTTCCGTGAGGTGCGCGCTGACGACCTCGCCGCGGCCGTCGTCGGAGCGATCGTCTCCCGCACCGGGATCGACCCGGCGGTGGTGGAAGACGTGGTGCTCGGCTGCGTGAAGCAGGAGGGCGAGCAGGGCTTCAACGTTGCACGGGTGGCGTCACTGCTCGCGGGGATCCCCGCGGAGGCGGCCGCCGCTTCGGTCAACCGGCTCTGCGGCAGCAGCCTGCAAGCGCTCAACCAGGCGTGCCACGCGATCGCCGCCGGCGCCGAGGACGTGCACATCGTCGGCGGAGTCGAGCACATGCACCACCTGCCCATGGAGCAGGGCGCCGACTTCAATCCCCGACTGTTCGGCCCCACCTCCAAGGGCGCGCTCGCCATGGGCGTGACGGCCGAGTTCCTCGCCCAGTCCAGCGGCATCAGCCGCGAAGACCAAGACGCCTTCGCCCTGGCCAGCCACCAGAAGGCGGCCGCCGCGACCGAGGCGGGCGGGTTCGCCGGCGAGATCGTCCCCGTCTGGGGCCGCGACGAAGCGGGCCATCGCACGCTCGTCGAACACGACCAGTGCATCCGCCCCGACACCAGCGCCGAGGCGCTCGCCGCGCTGAAGCCGGCCTTCATGCCGGTGGTCGGCACGGTGACCGCGGGCAACAGCTCGCCGCTGAACGACGGCGCGGCGGCGATGCTCGTGATGAGTGAAGACCGCGCCATCGACCTCGGCCTCAAACCAATCGCCAAGGTACGGGCCACGGCGGTCGCCGGCGTCGACCCGGCGGTGATGGGCACGGGCCCGATCCCCGCCACAAAGAAAGCCCTCAAGCGGGCCGGCGTCACGATGGCCGACCTCGACCTGATCGAACTCAACGAGGCGTTCGCCGCTCAGGCGCTCGTCTGCATGGGCGCGCTGGAGATGGACCCCGCGAAGGTGAACGTCCGCGGCGGCGCGATCGCCATCGGTCACCCCTTGGGAGCCAGCGGCGCCCGTATCGCGACGACGCTGCTGCACGCCATGGCGGCCCGCGACGCCACGCTCGGCCTCGCCACGATGTGCATCGGGTTGGGTCAGGGCGTGGCGACGGTGTTTGAGCGCGTTT
>JBCCZD010000057.1:0-17964 GCA_039188275.1 Planctomycetota bacterium | reverse complement strand
TCGCCAGGTACGCGTCGACGCCACCGAGCAGGGGCCGGGCCGATTCGCCAGCGGGCACGCCCTCCGTTAGATCAGCGCCGCGGACGGCGAGTGCGCGCACCTGGACGTTCATTTGCAGCCGCCCACGGTCGCGAGGCGTGAGCTTAAGCAGCGTCAGCTTGTGAAGCATCGGTGATGCGTAAAAGCCATGCAGGAACCGCGTGACTTCTGCCAAGCCGCCCTCCGCGTTGGCCGAGTAGCCCAGCGACGTGTAGGCCTCGCCCCGCGGCCGTCGCTCCGTAAGCTTGACATCCGCGAAGTCCAGCCCGGCCGCTTCAAGCTGGTCAATCAGCCAGCCGCGGTACGCCTGCTGCGCAACCTGCGGGTCGGCCGGGAGCGAACGGGCTTGGTAGCCCGCGAGGTCTTCGAGCACCAGCTTTCGGACCTGCTCCTCACGGACGCGCGCCGTATCGAGCGATAACTCGGCATCGATCACGGCGCTGCTGCGGCGGTCGAGCGCTCTTTGGTAAGCGCCCCAACCGACCGAGGCCGCCCAACCCCCGATGAGGACGGCAACCCCGATCGCCAGATTCCGTTCACGGTGATTCATGGCCGGGCGTCCCCTTCAGCGTCCCCCTCGGCATCGCGGCCTCCGGCGGCGGGCTCGACGTCCGAGTCGGCCGCGGATCGGCTGATCTTGAGCGTCGGCTTGAATCGCCACACGTAGGGCCGTGTACCCGAACGATCGAGCGTCCCCTGCCGCACCTCGCGGCGGTCGTCGCTCAGCCGCTGCTCAAGCAGCGTCGGCGTGTCCGCGTCGCGTGCCACGGCGTCCAGGCTTAGCTGCCCTCCTACCGCCGAGCCACCGCTGCTTGCGGTCGCGGTCACCTGCAGGAGCATGACGTCGTCGTCTGCCGCGAAGGTCTTGTCGTCCAGCGGTTTGGGGCGGAGTTCGCGGCCGAGCAGATCGATCTCGTCAAGCCAGTTAACGTCGGTTGCCAACCACTGCTCGATCGCCTCGGCGTCGGCCGCCTTGGGCTCGAACTGCGAGGTGCGCTCCTGGGTTGCTTTGGTTTGAGCATCGATATCGGCCCGCTGCGTCTCGTAACGCTTGAGGTTCAGGTAGCCTTGGAAGATGCCCAACAGGACAACGGCCGCCGTCAAACCGGCGAGCATCAACTGCCGGCGCCGGCCCGGGTGCTGAGTCGTTGGCTTACGCGGGGCGAGGAAGTCGAAGTCGGCGGCGCGGTCCTCGGCCTCCGCGATGGCGGCGCCGACGACACCCGGCATCGATTCGGCCAGGGCGCGCTCTTCGGGCGTCAGGCCGTCGGCCGCCAGGGCGGCGATCGCCTCGCCGCCAGCGCCGATCGACGCCACGCGCTGCACCTTCCGCCCGAGCTGGAGCGACGCGCTCGGCAGGGTGCGCCGCACCTCGCTGCTATCCGCCGTGAGGGCACCGGGCGTTGTCCGCACAATCGCCGGCACGCCATCGGCGAGCACAACCAAGTCGGACCCGCCAGCCGCGGGTGCCGTCACCAGGCTGGCGCCGCGAGCGAGGGTCGGGTCGAGTCTCGCGGCGACGGCCGCCGCCTCGCACCCCCGGACGACCGCGCGCGACGCGCTCGCGTCGAGCGCCGCAGCGAGGTCGCTCAGCCGATCGAGTGTGGACCGGCGGACCCGCGCCGCGAGCGCCGTGCGGGGCGAATCCGCGTCGCCGCTCAGCGGGACGTAGTCGACCACCCCTTCGTCGCCCGCCCCAAACTCTTTCTCGGCGAGCAGGCCGACCATGTCGGCAAGTTCTTGGTCCGGCGTCGGCGGCAGCTTCAGCAACCGAAACGCCACGCGGTCGCCGCCCAGCGCCGCGACGATCTTCGCGCGCGACCAGCGGATGTCCGGAAGTGCAGCGCGGAGCCGCTCGGCCAGCGCCGCGGCGTCATCTCCCGCGTCGATCGTTGCGGCACGCACCAACCGGACGCCGCCCGGGCGCCGCTCGGCAACCGCGACGTGGGCGGCCTCCTTGTCCCAGTCCAGGGCGACGGTTGTCATGAAAGCACGGCGCGGTGTAAGCGGGTTGGCTGGTTTCGAGAAGGGCGTGGCGGCCGATCCCTCTATTCTAAGCAGGCGTGCGGAGCTGCGCGGCGTCAGGGTGTCGGGATTCCGCTCGCGTCGTCGGAGCGGTCTAAACCGCCGTTCGTGGCGCCCTCCACCGCGCCCCCCTCGGCGCCCAATTCGGCGACGCGAGGACCGCCTCCCAGCGGCGAAAGATCCTGTTGATAGACGACCGCCGGCGCGCCGCCCGTCGCGTCGATGACAGCTTCAAGGCGCCGTAGGGGGCCCTCCGCGTCGAAGAAGCCGATAAACTGGCCCCGGTAAACGTCGCCGCCGGTGGTCACCAGCGGCATCATCGACGTCATCTCGTCAAGCGTCAGGTAGCCCTCCGTGTACATCCATACGGCGTGCCGCCGCTCAGGCCGCTCGGTGCTTATCTCCCGATCGCGGTTGCCGATGATCGCCTCGACCGCTTCGAGCGGCATGCCGGGCACGCTCGCCAGGAGCGTCCGCGGCGATTGGTTCACGTTTAGCCGGCCGGGCACGGTCTCATCGCTATAGACCGTCGCGTAGTCGAGCAACTCGAGCAAATCGTTGGCCGTGCGGAGTGGTGTGTCGGGGTAGAGCGCGGAGATCGTCTGCAGCTCGTTTTGCCCTTCCTGGACGACGGCAACGTCGACGCCCACCAGCCGCATGAGGCTGTCGATCGTGACGGCGCCGGGGGCGTTGAAGTCGATCTGCACGCTGTCGGCAGAGACCGGCACGCCCACGCCGCCGCCGGGCGCCGGACCGCTTTGCGCCGCGCCCCCTTGGCGGTACGCGACGATGAAATTGGCCGCGGCTCGGCCCAGCTTCTGCTCCAGCTGGCTGTGGAGTTCTCGTAGGTCTTCGGCGTTGACGTCGATCTTCGCCTCGCCGTCGGGCGCGACGATGCGCTCGGCGCTGTACAGCGTCAGGTACGCGGACCAGCCGCGGCTCATCTCCCCCTCGGAGTTCTCGATGTCCGCGGGCAGCTCACCGGTCGCCTCGGTGGCGTCGAGCATCAGGTCGCGGTTGCGGTCGAGGCCGTAGAGCAGGTCGGGCGTCACGTCGCGGACCATCAACAACTGATCAAGCGACTCCAGCGGCCCGTTCTGTGGGGCGTACGGGGGCTCAAGGCCGGTGTAGTACGTCAGCTCGGCGCCGAACTGCCTCGCTTCGATGTCGGGGTCGACCCAGTCGAGGATCGCGTCGGCGATCGACTCGGTCATGCCCGGCAGGCCCATCAACTGGTCACGCGCCGCGGTCTCGCCGAGCTGGTCGAGCGCCAGCAGCGTGTTAAGGTTGAGCCTCGCCGACTCGTTCTCGAGCCCGAAGCGGGCCCCGTTGAAGTCGCCGTACTCGAGGCTCGGCGCCAGCACGCTCACGCGGCAGCGGAGCGCCGCGGCGTCGCTGTCGGAGAGCAGCAGCCCGCGGAAGCGGGCCGGGTTGTCATACACGCCGCCTGCGGCCTCGACATCCTCGGCGGGCAGGGCCAGCAGCGCCCGGGCGACCTCGACGCCCGACTCCGCGGCGTACGTCGCCTGCGTCTGCCGGCCGAACATCCGCGTCGCCTTGAACTCGGTGAAGGTCCAGTCGAAGTAGGCGGTGGCGCCGATCGTGATCATCGCGATGACGACGAGCACGGTGAGCAGGATCGCCCCGCTCCGTTCGCGTTGTCCGCATCGAGGTCCCGTCGCCATGCTACAACGCCCCCTCTTCTAGGGGCGCGGCCGCCGGCGGCGTGGCGGGCAAGGCCACGACGAGCCGATAGGTCCGGTAGACCGGTTCTTCGGCCGCCGCGTCGTCGCCCCCGTCGGCACCTTCGTTGGCGGCCTGCTTGAGGGTCAGCAAGAGCTCGACCGCGGCGGGCAACGCCCCGTCTTCCTGCTCCGAGTCCCACACGTCGGCCGCCTGCTCCCCGTCGCTGTAGATCAGGCTGAGCCCGGCAACCTCGGGGGCGATCACCCGCGTCGACGCGGCGAGCGTCTCCGAGACGCCGCCGCCCGACTCGTACACGTCGACGTCACGCGGCGCCTCTTGCCGCGCGAGGCCTTCCGCGGTGACAAAGTAGCGGACCGTCGTCACGCCGGTCAAAGTCGCCGACGGGGACTGGGTCTGCCCGCTTCCGTATTCGATGGTCGGGTCGACCGCCCGGGCCCGGTTGACGTCCAGCGAGAACTCGCCGGCAGCGCCGTACAACCCTACGGGCCGGCGGGTGTCGGCTGGGTCGACCTCTTCGTCTTCGCCGATCTCGTCGAGTTCATCAACGTCGAACTGCGCCTGGGTAGCCGCGAGCTCTTCGACCTGCGACGTGTCCTGCTCGAACAGGGTGGCCGCCGCCCGCAGGTCCGTCGCCATGAGCCGCAGCACGCCCCGCGCGAGCTGGGCGTTCTCGACCGCGGCACGACTCGAATCGACCCGCAGGAGGTAAGAGTTGAACGCCCACGTCAACAGGGCCAGCAACGCGGTCGAGAGGCCGATCGCGAGGACAACCTCGATCAGCGTGAAGCCGGCCCGCCCGGGATAGATGCGGTCGTGTGCCATCAAACACCCTCCTCGGTCGCCGACTCTATGCTCGCCGGGTCGACCACCCAACGGACGAGCGAAGCCGTGATTGGCTTGGAGGATTCGGTGATTTGCTCAACCGTTACCCGCGCGGCCAGCAGTTCGGCCGTGCCAGTCGGCTCGACACTCAAGGCGTAACGCCACTCCGGGGGCTCGTTGCCGACTACCCAGGCGGTGGGCGCAATCTCAACCGGTTCGATCAGCCCCGCAACAAGCTGGGCAATCACCGACTCGGCGATCAACAGGGCCTCGCCCTCCATCGCCGCCCGCTCGGCATTCAGGTGCGACAGCCGGGTTACTTCGCCGACGATAGCAAGCGATGCCGCGAGGATGCCAATGGCAAGAATGACCTCCAGCAGCGTGAAGGCGGAACGCTGCGTTCGTCGCGCGGCGTGCAGAGCGCGGCGGGAACGACGGGAACGGCGCTCTACTCGGGCGCTACCGCACTCCAGTTGTTGCCGTCCGCGCTCAGCCACGTCCATCCTCCAAGGCGTCGTCCACGCTCGCGGCGCCGGTCAACCCGCGGAGCGTGACCTTCATCCGGCGACCGGCCTCGTCTTCGAGCAACGCCTCGGCGTCGGACGACGAGCCGTCGGGGCGGAACAGAACGGCCGGCGAGAGCTCGCCGTCGGCGACGCTCTCGCCCATGGCGAGGTCGCCCGGCAGGTTGGCCACCAGCAACTGGCGGAACACGACGCCCGAGAGCTCGTTCTCTTGCTCCGTGTCTTCTTTCCGCTGTGCGGCAAGCGCGGCGTCGACTTGTTCTTGCGATGCGTCGGCCGACGCCAGCTGCCAGCGGTTGCTACCGATCCAGCACTGGAACCGCAGCGTTTGCCCCGACGAGGCCGCGTCGAGTCGCGCCTTCGCCCACGCGGTGCGGACCTCCTCAGCCGCTTGGTTCATCCGCGATCGCCCCATGCCGGCGCTCAGGCTCGGCATCGCCAAGCCGGCAATGACGACCAGCAGCGTCAACACGAGCAGCACTTCGATCAGCGTGAACGCGTAGCGGCGTGCGAGGGGCCGGCGGGTCATAGGTCACTCAGCCCAGTTGCCGATGTCGTCGTCGCTGCCGTCTTGGCCGTCGGGGCCGGTCGACCAGACGTCGAAACTGCCCGCGTTCTTCTTGCCCGCGGCGGAGTACTTGTACGCGTTGTCCCACGGGTCGAGGGGTATCTTCGACTTGTTGAGGTAAGGGCCGTCCCACCGCTTGGAGAGTAAGTCGTCGCTCGGCTTTTGAATAAGGTCTTCGAGCGCCTCGGGGTACTTCTTGCAGTCGAAGCGGAAGCGGTCGATGTTGCTCGCGAGTAGGCCGACCTGCGACTTCGCGGCGTTGATCTCGGCGCGGTTCTGGGCGCCCGAGAAATTCGAAGCGGCGATGGCGCCGAGGACGACGAGGATAACCAGCACGAGCAAGACCTCGATGAGCGTAAAGCCCGAAGCGGGCGGACGGCGGGGGGGCCGGCGGGCTGAGTCTTGCAGCGGGTTGCTTTTCATTGCCTGTTCTCCGGGAATTTCTGTGAGGGGATGAACCCGTTGGTGGTTTGGCGGGTGGCTCGGCGTGGCCAAGCTAGATGCCGGTGCTCTTCTCAATAATTGGCAGCAGCAACGCGATGGCGACAGTTAGCACCATGCCCGAAAGGGCGACCAGCAGCAGCGGCTCGATCAGCCGCACCAGCAGTTCGATCTTCCGCCAGGTAGACCGCTCAAGCGAATCGGCGACCTGCATCAAGACGATCTCTAAGTTGTTCGACTGTTCAGCGACGGCGATCATCTCGACGACATCACCGGGGAAGGCGCCGCTGGCGCGGAGCGGCTCGGCGAGCGACTCGCCGGCGGTGATGTTTTCCGCGGCCTTCTCGACGACCCCCGTCAGCACCCGGTTGCCGGTCGAACCCGCGGCGATGTCCAGCGAGTTGACGATCGGGACGCCCCCTTTGAGCAGCGTGCCCAGCACTCGGCAGAAGCGACCGACGGCTAGGTTCAACGAGATCGGCCCAAACAACGGCAGCCGGGTCCGCAGCCCGTCGACGGCCGTCCGACCGGCATCGGTCTCCGCCCACTGCTTGAGGGCGTACAGCCCTGCGCCAGTTGCCAGCAGCACGAAGACGCCGTACCCGCGGAGCAGGTCGCTAAGCATCAGCAGCCCCCGTGTTAGAAAGGGCAGGTCCGCCCGGCTGTCGAACATCTCCTCGACGACCGGGACCGCGAAGATGATCAGCCCGTTGACGACGATCGTCCCGATCACGATCAGCACAATCGGGTAGACCATCGCGCCAACAACCTTCGCCCGCAGTTCATCCGCCTGGTCGGTAAAGTTGGCGACCTGTTCCAGCGAGTCTTCGAGGAAGCCGCCCTCGCCGCCGGCGCGGATGATGCTTGTAGCGAGTTCGGGGAAGGCTCGCGGGTGCCGGGCCATCGCCTCGGAGAGCGTGGCGCCGTCGGCCACGCGGGACTCGACGTCTTCCATCACCTGCCCCAGCGCCGGCTTCGAAGCCTGCTGCCGGATGACCTCGAGCGACCGAAGCATCGGCACACCACTCCGCAGCAGCGAGGCGAGCTGCAGGTACACCGGAGCGACGTGCCGCGACTTGACGCGGAGCGCGTCGCCGCCGGCAGCCCGTTTGTCCGCCGCGGCGACCTTGACCGGGAAGAGTTCTTTGGCCGTTAGATTGGCGAGCGCCTCGCGCTGATTCCCCGCCGACAGCGTGCCTTCGACAAGCTGCCCCGAGAGCGATCGGGCGGTGTAGGAAAAGTCGGGCATGGGAAGCGCTCAGGCTTAAGAGAGGTCCCCTTTCGTCACTCGCAAGACTTCGTCGATCGTGGTGATGCCGGTGAGCACTTTCCGCCAGGCGTCTTGGCGGAGGGTCCGCATGCCGTCCGCGAGGGCCGCTTTGCGGATCTCCCAACTGCTGGCGCGGTCGTGGGCGAGTTGCCGGACCGCGTCGGTCGTCACGCACAGCTCGAAGATGCCTTGCCGGCCGGTGAAGCCGAGTTCCTTGCACGCCCGGCACCCGGCGGCGCGGTAGATCGGCTCGCCGCTTGCTTGGTAGGCGTCCCAGGGGAAGTCGTCCGGCGCTTCTTCCGGAGTAGGTTCGTAGGGCTCTTTGCACTCTTTACAAAGCGACCGCACCAGCCGCTGGGCCATGACCGCCTCGATCGTGCTCGACACGAGGAAGGGTTCGACGCCCATATCGACCAGCCGGGTGTACGCGCTCGGCGCGTCGTTCGTGTGCAGGGTGCTAAACACGAGGTGCCCTGTCAGCGAAGCCTGGATCGCGTTCTCGGCGGTCTCGAAGTCGCGGACCTCGCCGACCAGCACCACGTCGGGGTCGTGGCGGAGTATCGACCGCAGCGACGCGGCGAACGTCAAGCCGATCTTCGGGTGGACCTGGATCTGGTTGATCCCTTCGAGCTGGTACTCGACCGGGTCTTCCGTTGTGATGATCTTCGTGTCTTCGCTGCGGATCTCTGACAGGGCGCTGTACAGCGTGGTCGTCTTGCCCGAGCCGGTAGGCCCGGTGACGAGCAGGATGCCGTGGGGACGGCGGATGAGGTCGCTGAGCTGCGCGTAGAGGTCGTCCTCCATCCCGAGGGCCTTGAGCGAGAAGCTCATCCGCCCCTTGTCGAGCAGCCGCATCACGATGCCCTCGCCGTGGAGCATCGGGATCACCGAGACGCGGACGTCGATCTCTCGGCCCGACACCCGCAGCTTAATCCGCCCGTCCTGTGGCAGCCGCTTCTCGGCGATGTTAAGCCGGGCCATGATCTTCAGGCGGCTGATGATCGCCGCCTGGAAGTGGTTGATCTCCGGCGGCGTCGGCTGCGAGTGCAGCATGCCATCGATGCGGTAACGGATGCGGATGCCGGCGGCCTGGGACTCGATGTGCACGTCGCTCGCGCGGGACTCGACGGCCTCGATCAAGATCTCGTTCACCAGTCGGACGACCGACGCTTCCTGTGCCTGATCGGCCAGCTCTGAGTCGACGTCGTCAAGGCTGTCCAGCAGCTCAACGTCGTCTTCGCGCTGGGCGAGGAGGCCCTCGACCGTTTCGCTGCCGACGCCGAGGTGCGTCTTGATGCGGGCGGCGATCTGCGTGCTAGGCGAAAGCACCGGCTCGACGGCGAGGCCGACGGCTGAACTCAGCTCGTCCAAGGCGTAGAGCTCAAACGGGTCGCTCGTCGCCACGACGATTGATCCGTTGTGCCTCGAGACAGGGAAGAAGGCGTGGCGGTGGATGAGCCGTTGCGGGAAGTCGTTCAGCAGCGACAGGTCGACTTCTTCGGTTTCGAGGTCGAGGTAGTCGAAGCCGACCGCGTCTCCAATCGCTTTGAGCGTCTGTTCTTCGGTCAGCCAGCCACGGTGGACGGCGGCTCGGTCGATGCGGTCCGCATCGACGCCACCCGGGTCACGGGCGGAGCGCAACTCGCCTAGCTGGGTGTCGGTGAGCAGTCCGCTCTTCAGTAACAGTTCACCGGTATCCATTGGCGGGGTTCGCCGTTTTGCCGGGGGAGGAGGGTGCGGGCCGCTGGCGGTCTCGCCTGAGGCCGGCTGATCGTTGCGTCGGCGTGGGGGGCTGCGTTGGCGGGGTCTTGTCGTCTTGCGCGGCACGCCGCTGCCGGGCGAGTGTATTAGTATCCCAGAATCGACCGGCGCCGGCAAATCACTCAGAATCTGCCGGCGCCGGGTTTCCGCTTCGCTAGTCGCCGGTTCTTGGGGCCGGCGAAGTATTATTCCAGCTCGGGCCGACCGGGGCTGCCGCCGCCGGGGCGTTCGCCACGCTGCCCACCACCACGACGGCCGCCAAAGCCGCCGCGTCCGAAGCCACCCCCCTGTTGCATCTCGAACGGCTTGCCGACCAGCTCGTCGTACTTCGCCCGTTGCTCGGGGGTCAGCACGGTCAGGATCTCGTCGCGAGCCGCGGCGCGCAGCTCTTGGATCTTGGCCTGGAGCCTCTCTTGCTCTTCCTGAGCTTTCTTCTGCATCTCTTCTTTCTGAGCATCGGTCAGACCGAGCAGGTCAGCAGCCCGCCCACTGGCGATCGACGCCGTTCCGCCACGCCGCATCTGCTGCTGCACCTCGATCTGCTGCAAGCGCTCGAACTGATGCGGCATGAGCACTTCTTTGACGCGCGACTCCATTTCGGAGCGGATCGATTCCATTTCGGAGCGGGCGTCCTCCATCGCTGCGCGGCGTTCCTCACGGGGGAGATCACGCATGCCGGAGAAGGCCGACCGCATCTTGTCACGCATCTCTTCGCCCATGGCACGGAGCTCTTGCTCTTGCTCCTCAAGCAGTTCGATCTCGCCGCGGACATCCTCTGACATGAGCAGGGCGCCGATGCCGAACGGATTGGGGCGGTCGCCCCCGCGGCCACCGAATCCGCGGCCACCAAACCCACCGCCGGGCTGGGCGAACGCATCCGATGCGGCCAGCACGAGCAGCGCGGCGATGCAAGGTGTGAACAAGCGTACATTCATCGTGTTTGCTCCGTGAACTTAACGGGAAGTCGGGGTGTGAAGTGTGGCGCGTGGTTTTTTAGATCGCTAGAAAGTGCCCATCGTACGCTACCGCCAATTGCTGAGGACACCTTCTCACCATCCAACCCCAGCGGGCGCAATAAGTACCGCGCGTGATCCGATCAGGCTACGCCGCGTCGGTGGCGTTGACCAAGTTCCTGCAAAAACAACCTTGTCGCGGCGCCGCCGCCATCATAAATTTCGGCAGTCAAAAGGGTTACGGCAGTGTTTGCAGTTGGCCCGCTTCCCGGTGCGAAGAAGGCATTGCGTGGACGCCGACCAGCTAATGCAGCTTGCTGTTGAGAAGTGCCAGGAAGGCCTCTCCGCGGGCCAAAGCCCGTTTGGCTGTGCGATTGAGAAAGACGGCGTGGTCGTCGCGTGTTCGCACAATACCGTGGCCCTGACGACCGACATCACGGCCCACGCAGAGGTAAACGCTATCCGTGAAGGCTGCCTGGCCGTTGGCGATATTTTCCTGGAGGGGGCGATTGTCGCCACAACCTGCGAGCCGTGCCCGATGTGCATGGCGGCGCTGCACTTGGCACGCGTGGACACGGTGTACTACGGCGCCTCGATCGCGGACGCGCAGGGGGCCGGCTTCAACCAACTGCAATTGCCAGCCGCCGATCTGCTCGAAGCGGCTGGCAGCAGCGTCAAGCTCGTTGGTGATACGTTTGCCGGGCCTTGCAAGGCCCTTTTCACCGAGTGGCTCGCAAACCCCGATCGGAAAGTCTACTAGAGTGGGCTTCAAACGCGCGGGCTGAAGCGCTGCCGACCTCGACCCGCGCCGCTTGCCAGTCATCCCCCAATTGCCCATCCGCCTGCCGCATTCCCCTGATGGTCACCAAGTACCAGATCGCTGAAGACTGGCTCACCCGGTACACGGGCATGCCGCTCGATGCGTTCGGCGAGTACGTCTTGCTGACCAATTTCCGGAGCTACGTTACCCGCTTCACCGAGCGGTTCGGCTGCCACTACTACGGTGGTGATCAGCCGATGCAGGCGGCAACCAACTCCGACGGGGTGACGATCATCAACTTCGGCATTGGTTCGCCCAATGCGGCGACGATTATGGACCTGCTTACCGCCTACAACCCGAAGGCGGCGCTTTTCCTGGGCAAGTGTGGCGGGGTGAAGCACACCACAGAGATCGGCCACTTCATCCTGCCGATCGGCGCCATCCGGGGCGAGGGTACCTCCGACGACTACCTGCCCGCCCGCGTGCCCGCTTTGCCTTCCTTCAAGCTGCACAAGTTCGTGTCACAAAAGCTGGTCGAGCGGAACCTCGACTACCGGACCGGAGTGGTCTACACCACCAACCGCCGCGTTTGGGAGCACGACTCGGCCTTCCGAGAGCGTCTGCAGGAGTACACGCCGATCGCCATCGACATGGAAACCGCCACGGTCTTCATCGTTGGCCACAAGAACCAGATCGCCCGGGGGGCGCTGCTGCTCGTCTCGGACTTGCCGATGACGCCCGAGGGGATCAAAACGACCGCCAGCGATGAAGCGGTTAGCCGCGACTGGTCGGAGATCCACCTGCAAGTCGGCATCGATTCGCTAACCGAAATTGGCGAGCAAGGCGAAACGATCAAGCACTTCGAGTACTAGATTTCCCGCGCCATCGCCGGTTATTCGATGGACCGATTGCAGATCGTCACGCTATCATGCCGACGCTAGCGTGACGGCGGCAGGCCTTTTCGCACGCTCGAATGGACCATCCGCCGTCAGAGTGGGTCGAAGGAGAGTCGTGGAAGTCAGGCGCCCGACAAGCTACAGGAACTTGGTACTTTGAGAATGAACACACTAAAGGGACGATGGTCAGCGGCTACGGCGTCCGGATTCACACTTGTCGAGTTGTTAGTCGTCATCGCGATCATCGGCATTCTCGTCGGACTGCTGCTGCCGGCAGTCCAGTCGGCCCGAGAAGCGGCCCGGCGGATCCAATGCACAAATAATCTGAAGCAGCTTGGTTTGGCGGCGCTAAATTATGCGGATACAAACTCTGAGAACCTCCCTGCCGGTTTAACCCAAGACCGAATCAGCGGCCGGTTCCAAGGCGAGACGTTGTTCGTCGGCCTGCTGCCATTCATCGAAGAGCAGATTTTATCCGACAGGTGGAACTCTGATTCGCTTGGCGAGAACTCCGCTCAGGCCGACTCGCCTGCTGCGGCGGTGATCTCGGGATTCCTGTGCCCGTCGGACAACCCCGCCCAAACGACGATGCAGTTCGCCTCGATACCATCTGGTTCTGGACTCGCTTTCCCGGGCTTCTATTCGAACACAAGCTACGCCGGAAATCATGGCACGAAGAACTACTACCCAAACGACGACAACATTTTTGATGACGGGGTGTTCCAGGTGATCGGTCCGAGTGGCATCCGCTACCGCGACGCCGATGACCCTACGAATACCGCTCGCGACCGCGTAATGCGGCCGATGCGTCTGCGGAAGATCACCGACGGCTTGAGCAAGACTCTGTTCTTCGGCGAGCACTACAACGAAGACCCAATTTTTGATTCGATTCAGCCGAGTCGGCGGAGTGGCTTACTGATCCACGAGTGGTCGCTGTGGGCTTGGACCGGCGGGTTCAAGGGCTCGGGCCATGTGCTGCGTAGCGCCGCCGAGGCAATCAATCGCCAAACGCCTGAGTCTTGCTTCGGAAGCAACTCCTTCACTTGCCAAGACCAGCGGCTCAGGAATTGGGGCAGTGGCCACCCCGGCGGCGCCGTCTTCACCTACGGCGACGGCTCCGCTTCCTTTATCAGCGAAGACATTTCGCTAGTAGCTCTGGCCCGCCTCAGCACCCGAGCCGGAGGCGAAGTAGCCACGGATGAGTGATTTGAATTGCTGCTATAGGCTCTCCCTACTCGCGGCAATTACGCTGTTGCCGCTGATCTCGATAACGGCTGGTTGCGGCGCGGCGGGCCCAGAATTTGCCCCGGTGCGTGGCGTTGTCACCGTTGATGGTAAGCCCATGTCGCAGCTTTCCGTCCGCTTCATGCCCGACCCGGACAAGGGGAATGACAACTCGGCCGTATCCAGCGGCGAGACAAACGATGCCGGCGAGTACGAGCTCAAGTACTACTACAAGCGACAGGAAGGCCTCGGGGCGGCCATCGGCTGGCACCGAGTCGTGATCGAAGATATGCGATTCAGCGCCGTGCCGCAGGGCGGCAAACTGCCGCCAACGATCGTACCCGCGAATTACGGGAGCCCCGCCATGACCCCTCTCAGGATTGAGGTTGTCCCGGGAGACCAGGAGGCGCCGCTTGAAATCACATCCTTGCGCGGCCGCAGATAGCCGCCGGTTGCTATCGATTGCCATCGATTGCCATCGACGAGTAGGTGGTCGCCGAGCCCCAACGCGACAAGCCCGTGCCTAGTCATTCAACCAAGGCCCACGCGTTCACGCTCGTTGAGCTGCTGGTCGTGATCGCCATCATCGGCATCTTGGTGGCGTTGCTCTTGCCCGCCGTTCAGTCCGCCCGCGAATCGGCCCGACGGATGAACTGCGCCAGCAACTTGAAGAACCTGGCGCTCGCGGCGCTAAACTTCGAGGCGGCTCAGCGTCGGCTGCCGCCCGCCGCGCAGGACCGCGATCGGTCGTGGAATCAGTCTTACCCGCCGCCGCTCGCCCGGCACAACGGCCTCTCGCTCTTGCTGCCCTACTACGAGAACGGCGCCACGTTCGACCGCATCAATTACGACTGGGACTGGAACGAGTCTTCTGTCACCGAAAATGAAACCCACACCAAGCAGGACCTCGGCGGGGTGCTCTTGTGCCCTTCCGTCGCCGGCAGCCGGCAGACCGCCAACGTCACGGACTACATCGCCCTGACCCGGATCGAGGTTGCGAACAAGTCGCCGAATCTCAACTACGAGCCGCCGGGCGGCTCGATCCGCGCGCTCATGCAAACGGGCTTCGTCGACGACCAGGGCGGCGCGGGCAACAAAGACCGCGTGTGGGACGGGGCGCTACAAGTCGACTTCGTTGCGATGCGGTCAGACGGCGTGACGATTGATCCCGTCGACACCGACCGCCGCCGCGTGACCGTCGCGAAGGTGCTCGACGGGACGACCAAGACGTTCCTCTACATCGAGTCCACCGGCAAACCGGAGATCCGGCGCTACCGCGAGTCGCTCGGCGAGAACCGGAGCGTCAACAACCTGTTCCGGTGGGCGAGCCAGGACACGGTCATGGTGCTCAAGTTCTATTGCGGGACGGAACAGATCATCAACTGTTCCAACCGGAATCGGCCCTACAGCGACCACACGGGCGGGATGAACGCATCGTATTGCGACGGCTCCGTCCGTTTTCTTTTGGACGAGATTGCGTCGCAAGTGTTCATCTCGTTGACTACGATGGCGGGCGAAGAGTTGCTGCCCGGCGAATAGTGGCCCGCAAAGTCCCCGGCGGCGGCTCCGAAGCCCCAATCGAGGATAACAGCGTTATGAGAACGCCCGTCGCCCTACGAATGCTCGCTCTGGTCTTGCCCGCTCTGCCGGCTTGGCCTGCCTTGGACTCCCGAGCCGAGACGCCGCTTCGGGTCGTGGCCTTCAACGTTGAGATCCTCAAGGCGCCCGGTGTCCGGCAGGGGGAGCTTAGCAAGTACCGTTTTGACCACGCCCGCAGGCGGCACCTGGAGCGGGTCGCCGAAGTCATCGAGGCACTCGACCCGGACATCCTCAATCTCGAAGAGGTGATCTCAAGGGAGTCGATCGACGGCCTAGTCGACATCCTCCACGCCAAAGGCCTCACCGACTATCGCGGCTACCACGTTGAGAACAACGACAGCTTTACTGGCATGGACGTCGCGCTGATTTCAAAGATCACTCCCGACGAGGTCGACGGCGCTTTGATTCAGACGATCAACTCGGAGGACGACGACCCGACTTGGCGGCAAGCCTTCTCATTCACCGGCTACGACGGTCGGCAGCAGAACAAGACGACGTCGCTCTCACGCAACGCGCTGTACTACGTGACCGTATCGGGCCACAAGCTTGGGTTTCTTGGGCTGCACCTGAAGTCGAACCCGAGCGACCAGTACGCCAACGCCAAGCGGTCGGCGCAAGCGGATGTCGTCCAGCGTGTCGTCCGGGCGAAAGTAACGCGGCTCGGCTACCTACCGATCGTGCTTGGCGACCTGAACGACTACGACCCAGATGTCGCGGACCGTGACGAAGAACGCTCGACCAAGACCCGCGTGCTGCGGGCGATCAAGGACTTCGACCCGAAGTCGGAGGGCAACGAGCTCGTCAACGCGGCACGTTGGATCCCACGTCAGCAGGACCGGTACACCTCGCACTGGGACTGGAACGAGAACGGCGCCCGAGACCCGGAGGACGTCTTCACGATGATCGACCACGTCCTACTACCCAAGCAACTCGAGCCCTGTATCGAGCGGGTCTTCATTTTCCGCGGCGTTGGCCTCGAAACGACGGATCACTTCCCGGTTGTCGTCGACCTACTCCTGCCCGATAAGCAGCCCAATGGGGCCGCGACCACAGCCGTGACTGCCGAGTCGGCCGAGACTGCCGCCCATTAAGGGTCCTTGCTGGCGGCTAGGCCAAGCGGTAGCATCCGGCGATGCCCACGCCTATTGTTTCTCTGATTGACCACGCGGTCCTTCAACCGACGCAGACCGCCGACGATGTTCGGGCTGCGTGCAAGCTGTGCGTCGAGCTGGGCGCGGCGAGCGTTTGCGTGAAGCCATCGCACATCGAGCTCACCGCTGAGCTGCTGACCGCGACCCCGGTCGTCCCGAGCACCGTAATCGGCTTCCCCCACGGCGGCACAAGCACCGAGGCCAAAGTCGCCGAGACGCACGCCGCCTGCCGGGCGGGCGCCGTGGAGGTCGATATGGTCGTTAACCTCGGGGCGGCCTTGGCCGGCGACTGGGGATTCGTCGCCGACGATATCAAGGCGGTCGTCGACGCGGCGGGCGAGTCCGACGCGATCACCAAAGTCATCTTAGAGACCGGCCTGCTCCCGGACGACCAGACGAAGCAGAAGCTCTGCGAACTCAGCGAGCGGTCCGGCGCCGCCTTCGTAAAGACCTCCACCGGTTTCGGCTACGTTAAGGCCGACGGCGGCATGGTGTCGACCGGCGCTACCGAGCACGACGTCCGATTAATGCGGTCCGCTTGCAGCGACGCGGTATTGATCAAGGCGTCGGGCGGCGTGCGGTCTTACGCCGACGCGAAGCGGATGGTCGAAGCGGGCGCCGCTCGGCTCGGCTGCAGCGCCACCGAAGCGATCGCCGCCGGCGAACGTGGCGAGTCTGCCGAGAGCGACGCGGCTTACTAACCCGGCCTCGGCGCCCGCCGCGATCCGATCGCCTCTAGCCAAATGGCCCCTATCCCACAGCCCTGTTCATGCTCGAACTGTACGATCAAATCCAAGAAGCCGTCGCCGCCATCCGCGGGCACTGGGACGCCACGCCACGTGCCGGCGTGATCCTCGGCACCGGCCTCGGTAACCTGGCCGAGCAGGTCGAGGTCGAGGCGACGATCGACTACGCGGATGTCCCCCACTTCCCGGTCTCGACAGCTACCAGCCACGCGGGTCGTTTGGTGTGCGGCAAGCTTCAGGGGCTGCCCGTGCTCGCCATGGAGGGGCTGTTTCACCAGTACGAGGGCTACGCGCTAAAGAAGATTACGCTGCCGGTCCGCGTGATGAAGGCCATGGGCGCCGAGGCGTTGCTGGTCTCGCAGGCGGTGGGGGGGATGAACCCCAACTACCGTCCGGGCGACGTTATGATCATCGACGACCACATCAACCTGATGGGCGACAACCCGCTAGTCGGCGTTAACGACGACCGCCTGGGACCCCGCTTCCCCGACATGTCGGCGCCCTACGACCAAGAATTGATCGACGTCGGCCTCGGCATCGCCCGACGCGAGGACTTCGTGGCGCACAAAGGCGTGAGTGTCGCCGTGACGGGGCCGAACCTCGAGACCAGGGCCGAGTACCGTTTCCTCCGGCTCATCGGGGCCGACGTGGTTGGCATGTCGACCGTGCCGGAAGTGATCGTCGCCGTGCACTGCGGCCTGCGGGTGTTTGGCGTTGCCGTGGTTACCGACATGTGCCTGCCCGATGCCCTGGAAGAGGCCGACGTAAACGAGATCATCGCGACCGCCAACTCCGCCGCGCCGAAACTGCGGGCGTTGATGGAAGGCGTGCTTGGGCGCCTAGGTTCGACCGGCTGACGACTCTACCGCGGTGGACGCCAGCGACGCGTGAAGCGTTGCTCGCCTGTCGCCTCTCCGCCCCCGCGGGCCAAGCGAACCCCTCGGTGCGATGAAACACCTCCGCCAGCCTATCGACGAAGCGACCAGCGCCGTCCGGCTCGAGTGGGCGTCGGAGCCGGCGTGGGGGATCGTGCTCGGTTCGGGGCTCGGCGGCTTGGCTGACGAGATCGACGCCGAGGCGGCCTTCGCCTACGCGGACCTGCCGCACTTCCCAAGGTCGACCGCCGCGGGCCACGCCGGCAGGCTTATTTGTGGCACGTTGTTCGGCGTGCCTGTCGTGGCAATGCAGGGGCGGTTCCACCTGTACGAAGGCTGGTCGGCCGAGCAGGCGAGCTTTCCCGTCCGCGTGATGCGGTCGCTCGGCGCACGGTCGCTGCTCCTCTCCAACGCGGCCGGTGGGCTGAACCCACACTACCGCGTCGGCGACATCATGGCGATCGACGATCAGGTCAACCTGATGTTCCGGAACCCGCTGATCGGCGTGAACGACGACTCGCTGGGCCCCCGCTTCCCCGATATGTCGGCGCCGTACGACCCGCGGTTGATCGACGCCGCGGTCGCCGCCGGGTGGGCGGGCGG
>JBCCZD010000056.1:0-17984 GCA_039188275.1 Planctomycetota bacterium | reverse complement strand
CCTCAATCCCTCCCCCTGAAGGGGGAGGGAGGTTTTTTTGTTCATGCCTATACGTCGCTTCTTAGCGGCCTGCTCAACGCACGCTACGTGGTGGCGATCCTCGCCTTCGCCGCCGCCGGCGCCGCCGTCTATGGCGCGTTGTCGCTCGGCCGCGAACTCATCCCGCCGGTCGACGCCGGGCAGATTGCCATCAACGTCCGCATGCCGTCGGGCGCCAACATCGACGTGACGGACCGGGAGATCACGCGGATCGAGGAGGCGATCATCCGCCTCGCGGGCAAGCCCGACCCGCAGTTCGCCTACGGCGACGAGCAGCACGCCGACTCGGACGTTCAGCTCTTGATCTCCAACATCGGCGTGCTGATGGACTGGCCCGCGGCCTACACGCCCAACGCCGGCCCCGGCGACGCCTTCATGCTGCTGCAGCTCAAGGGCAAGCCCGGCCGACCGGGGGCGTTCGCCTACGCCGAGGCGTTGCGCGAGCAGCTGACCGCGGAGTTTCCCGCCGTCGAGTTCGCCTTCGACACCGGCGGCACGCTCACCTCGGCGATGAACAGGGGCGAGCCCGCCCCGCTCCACTTCCAGGTCAGCGGGTCGAAGCTCGACGTGATGCAGTCAATCGCCCAAACGGTGACCGCCGAGATCGAGCAGGTCGAGGGCGCCGTCGACGTGCGGATCGCCCAGCGGCTCGACTACCCAACCATGACGATCAAGATGGACCGCGACCTCGCCGCGCGGGTTGGCCTGACGCCCGAGGACGTGATGAAGAACCTGGTGTCGGCGACCAACAGCTCGGTCGGCTTCGACCCGGCGTTCTGGATCGACCAGTCGAAGGGCAACCACTACTTCATCGGCGTGCAGTACCCGGAGAGGCTGCTCACGAGCATCAGCACCGTCGAGGAGATCCCGGTCGGCTACCGGAACGGCCGGCCCGTGCGGCTGAAGAACGTCGCTACGATCGAGCGCGGCGAAGGGCCCGGCAGCGTCAGCCACCGCAACATCACGCGCGTGATGGACGTCTACGCAAACGCCGCCCGCGGCTACGACGTCGGCACGGTAATGACCGCTATCGAGCGCCGTTTGCTCGCGAACCAAACGCTCCAGCTCCGCCGTACGCAAGAAAACCGCGGCGAAGTCTACCGCACCGCCAACAAGGCGTTGGAGGGGCACGCGCTCCGCGCACAGGGCGAAGTGAAGTCGATGCGCGAAACCTTCCGCCAGTTCGCCACGGGCCTGGCGATCGCCGCGGTGCTGGTTTATCTGGTGATGGTCGCCCAGTTCCAGAGCTTCCTCGACCCGCTGGTGATCCTGCTGACCGTGCCGCTAGGTTTTATCGGCGTCGTGGCGGTTATGTACGGCACGGGGACCACGCTGTCGATCATGTCGCTGATGGGCGTCATCATGATGGTCGGCATCGTCGTTGAGTACGCGATCGTGCTGGTCGACTTCGCCAATCGGAGGGTCGCCGACGGGCTTCCCGTGCGTGACGCCATCCTCGACGCCGCGGCGGTCCGCGCGCGCCCGATCTTGATGGCGTCGCTGACGACCTGGCTCGCGCTCTTACCGATGGCGATCGCCAGCGGCGGCGCCGACGCCAACGCGCCGCTGGCGCGGACGATCATCGGCGGCGTCCTCGCGGCGACGGTGCTCACGCTGCTAGTGACGCCCTGCCTGTACTTGATCTTCAAACACGAACCGGCGACGCCGGCCGCCGGCCGTGTCGCGTCCGCCTAGCCCCGTGCCCAGACTAGCCCCGAGTCCTGCCCGAGCTTACAGACGATGGGAACCTATCGAGCCGCCGCCCGGACCGCCCGCCTCGCTGCGCCGCTGGCGTTGTTCGCGATCGGTCTTGCCGCGGGTTGCCAGCCCGCCGCCCCGCCGCCCCGCTCCGCCAAGCCCGCGGCCGAGCCCGAGGCGAAAAACCAGGTCGCCGTCGCCCGCGTGCGGGTCCGAGAGCTGAATGAGGGGCTCACGCTGCCGGCGTCGATCGAAGCCGACGCGGTCGCCCCGCTGATGCCACAGGTGCAGGCGTACGTCAGCCGGGTCAACGTCGACATCGGCGACGCCGTCACCCGTGGCCAGGTGCTGGTCGAGCTCGAGGCGCCGCAGCTTGTCGAGCAGGTCAACCGCAAGGCAAAGCAGGTCGAGCAGGGCCTCGCCGAGGTCCGCCTCGCCGAAGCGGAGGTCGAAGCCGCCCAGGCGAAGCTCGCCGCGCAGCGGGCGATGGTCGAGCTGCGGGCGAGCGAGCGGCGACGCATCGGCCAGCTCGCCGGCCAGGGCGTCTTGACCGAGCAGCGACGCGACGAGGCCGACTTCGGCGAGAAGGCCGCCCGCGCGGGCCTCGCCAGCATCGAAAGCGACCTCGCTGTCGCCCGCGCCAAGGTCGACCGAGCGAAGGCTCAGGTCGGCGTCGCCGAAGCGCACCTGGCCGAAGCGGAGTCGATGGCCGGCTACCTGCGGGTGGTCGCGCCGTTCGACGGCGTGGTGACCCACCGCGGCGTCGACCCGGGCGTGCTCGTCGAGCCCGCGACGCGCATGGACTCCACACCGCTGGTAACCGTGTCCGACACCTCCAAGCTGCGGGCGATCGTTCACCTGACGTTCGAGGACGCGCCGCGTGTAGCGATCGGGGCGCGGGTAGAGCTCAGGATCAACGACGCGCCGGGCGAGGCGATCGCCGGTTCGCTCGCGCGGACCAGTGGTGTGTTTGACTCTCAAACGCGCATGATGCGGGCCGAGATCGATGCGCCTAACCCGGCGGGCGTTGACGGCCGGACCCGGTTGCGGGCGGGTGGGTACGGTATGGCCAAGATCGAGACCGAGCGGCTGAGCCTGCCCTCGGCGCCGGCCGGCGCGGTGCTCGGCGCCGGCGAGGAGCGGTTTGTCATGAAGGTCGGCCCGAGCGGCAGCGTCCGCAAGACGCCGGTCACCGTCGCGATTGAGGTTGACGGGGTCGTTGGCTTTGCGTCGGGCGTCGGCGAAGGGGACCGCGTCGTCGCCGCCGACGCCGACCGGGTCGCCGACGGCGACAAACTCGCCGGGCGCATCCTGGAAGTGGACGAGTAACGCCCGGCACGCGCCGGGCGGGTGAGCAGGAAGCTCAAAGCAAATGACCAGCCGCCGCCAGCCGCCGCACCGACGCAGGGCCCGCCGTTGGGTGATCGTGGCGGGCGTCGCTGCGCTATCCGCCGGCGTGGCCGCGGCCGAGCCACCCCTGTTGCGTCGCCTGCCGCCCGTTGACGCTCGGCCCGCCGACGTGGCGCCGCGGTTCGACCCGGCCGTGCGTACGGTCGCGACCGACGGCCTCACCCAGCCGGGGTTCGTGACGCCCCTCCCCGCGGCGATCACGAGCGGCTTCGTTCGTCACGCGGCGCCGGGGGCCGAGGGTTCGGCGCCCGCCGACGAGCCGATCAGCGAACCCCGCCCCGTTCGACCGGCGGCCCGGCCGAAGCCCATCAGCCGTGCATCGCCCCTTTCCGAAGCGGCCGAAGAAGTCTTCCCGATCGACCTCGCCAACGCCCTCGGCCTGGGGGGCGCCGGGCACCTGCAGGTCCGCCTCGCGCGGTCGCGGACCTACGAAGCCCAAGCCAACTACCTGCAAGCGAAGGCCAACTGGCTGCCATCGCTCAGCTTCGCCGTGGCGTACAACCACCACGCGGGGCCGCTGCAAGAGACCGAGGGCAATGTCATCGAAGTGAGCCGCAGCTCGCTGTTCGTTGGCGGCGGGGTCGGGCCCTCGGGCGGGGGGCCGCTGACGGCCGGCGCCGGCGGGCCGCCGCGGATGTTTGTTAGCTGGTCGCTGGCCGATGCCGCGTTCGACCCGCTGGTCGCTCGGCAGCTTGTGTGCGCCGCCGGGGCGAGCGGTACGGTTGCGCTCAACGACGCGCTGCTCGATATCGCGCTGCGGTACTTCGAACTTGTCGAGGCGTACGGCACGCTCGCCAACGCCCGGTTAAGCGAGCAAGCGGCCGCCGACCTCGTGAAGCAACTGCGGGCGTTCCGCGCGAGCGGCTTGGCCACGCTTGTTGACCTGCAACGCGTTGAGATCGAACTCGCCGCCCGCCGCCGGGCGGCTGCCGACGCCGAGCGCAGGACACGCACCGCCAGTGCTGAGCTCGCCCGGTTGCTGCGCCTGCCGCCGCAGGTGCGGCTGACGCCCGCCGAAGACTATGTGCTGCCCGTCAACTTCCTCGGCACGGCCGATCCGGTCGAGGTGCTCATCGCCCGCGGCGTCGCTTCCCGGCCCGAGCTGGCACGATAACGGGCGTTGCAGCAGGCGGCCTGCTGGCGCGTCAAGCAAGAGCGGGTGCGGCCGTGGTTGCCAAGCCTGCACCTCGGCGCCAGCGGCGGCGTGTTCGGCGGCGGGCCGGGCAGCGAATTGCCAAACGCCGACGGCCGCGGTGACGTCGACTTGCTGGCCGTGTGGGAGCTTCAGAACCTGGGCGTCGGGCACGTCGCTTCGCTGCGGCAGCGGCGGAGCCAGCTCCACCAGACCGAACTCGAGATGCTGGCCATGCGGGACCGGGTCGCCGCGGAAGTCGCCACCGCCGCGGCCGACGTCGCCAGCTACCGCGAGCAGGTCGAACTCGCGCGGGGAGCGGTATCCCTCGCCAAGGAGGCGCACCGCCTGATCGCCGAGCGGGTGAGGCAGCGCGAGGGGCGCCCGACGGACCTCCTGGCCTCGATCAACACCCTAGGCAAGGCGCTCGACGGCTATACGCACACCGCCGCGGAGCACAACCGCTCGCAGTACCGGCTACTCCGCGCCATCGGCACAGCGCCCACGGCGACAGAGTGACGCCGCGACGAATCAGGCTGTGACACGGTTCCGCCAGTCGGACCGCCACGCGGCCCGAGAAGCGAATGGACCGCTCGGCGGTCCGGCTGGGGACGTTACCGCTGCTATGAAGCGTCGTCTACTACTTTAGAGCCCGCCTGGCTCACGGCGGCTTACGCCGCGCCAAGGCGCCGGCAGTGCTGCGCCCAGTTGATCCAGTCGGTCACTTCCACCAGGTCGGGCGTCTTGTTGCCACGCAGCACCTTTTGCCCCTCGGCCGTGGCGCAGAAGGGGTCGACGAACTCCAGTAGTTCGGCGGGCTTCATCGCGGCGATCTCCTCTGGCTGGGTGAACCCGCACTCGACCAGCACTTGGGCGTCGTGGCCGCGGAGTTCCGGGACCCGGCAGACGAGTTGCGCCTGGTGCTGCCAGGCGACGACCGTCTCGGCCGTGATCCGCGAGTTTTGCAGGCCGGCGGCGACCAGCTCGGCGTCGGCCGCCAGCAGGTCGGCGACCGTCAGCACATGGAGCCGCCCCAACCGGTCGGCCGTCTTGGCGCCGATCGACGGGGCGTCGACCACCGGGCTCGTGGTTTCGAGGTAGAACCGCCACGCCTTAGGCTTCTTCGCGTCGCTCCGGCGCGGGCGCCGGGGCTTGCCGTTCGGCGACCGGCGGAGCGTGTGCGTTGTGGTCGACGGCTCCGCCTCGGCCGACCGGATCCGCAGCCGCTCGCCCCGCTGACCGTGTCGCCGCGTGGCGTTTCGTTCAACGCGTTGGCGACGCTCGCCCCGGTGCCGCGACCACCGGCTCCACGCGTCGCCGTCTCGCCAACGCTCGACGCCGCGTCGCGCGGCGGCGATCCATTCGCCCACTTCTTCGCGGCTGGACGCGCGCCGCTCGTAGCGGCGGCCGCGTTCGCTGGTTTGCCAGTCTTCGATCGATCGCAGCAGCCCTTCGCGGTCGGCCTGGGCCAGGTCTTCGGCGCTCAGCACGCCGACCTCCGTCAGCAGCGACGCCCGCTCGAACGTCATGCCGGGAACGAAGCAAACCATCGCCGTGTGCGTCTGCCAGAGCGCCGCGAGCTCGGCGGTGACGTCGTCGCGGTCCAGCTCCTCGGCCAGGGCGCTCGGGTCGGCGGAGATCAGGTCGTCGATCGTGCGGACCCGCGACCGAGCAAACACCGCCTCGCGGTTGGCGATCGGCACAGGGAAGCGCTCGATCGGGTCGGTCGGCGACAGCAGGTACTCGCGGGCGACCGTCTGGCGGACGACGCGCGACTTCACGGGTGGTTGCGGTTCGATCGGCCCCGGCTCGAATCGGCGTGGAGCGACGGAGCCGGGCTTGGACGCCTCAACGCGGGCCGGTGCCATTCGCAGCAGCGGCACGCCGAGCGATTTGAAGCGGTCGATCGCGACGCCGTGCGTTGTGCAAACGAGGGACTGGAAGCCGAGGCGGCTGAAGTCGTCCAGCACGTTGGCGAGGATCGCGGCTTGGCGGTTGTCGAGCCCCGTGAACGGGTCGTCGAGCACAAGCGGCAGGTCGACCCCTTGCGCCGCGAAGCCACCGACCAGCGCCAGCCGAAGGCTTATCGCGGCCAGCTGACGCTCGCCGGGCAGCAGCGACTCCGCGGAGCGTTCGGCGCCGCCGGGCTCGATCACCACCAGCCGCCGCCCGCCAGAAACGAGCCCGAGCCCCGTGAAGCGGCCGTCGGTCAGCTTGGCGAACCACTCCGATGCACGCCACCGCGGCGCCACGCTTTCGGCTGTCGGCGCGGCGGCACGAGGTGCGCGCAGCCGGCCTTCGATGTCATTCAGCTCCGCCTGCAACGCCTCGAGCGGGGCGTCGGCAAGCAGCGTCGAACGCTTCGCGACCGCCGCGTCGCGCCGGGCGGCGATCTCGGCGATCCGGGCGTCGAGCGATGCGATCTCTTGCCGCAGCTCGGCACGCCGAGCGTCGAGGCCCAGCCGATCGTTCGCGTCGGCGTCGATCGCCTCGTCGCGGACGTTCTCCTCCGGGCGCGCCCGCGTGGTGCGCCACAACGCCTGCCGGCGGCCCAGCAGGTGGTCGAGCTGCTTGCGGAGCTCTTCCTGCGAACGGGCGACGTGCTCCGCCTCGGCTTTGAGCGACTGCACGTGCAGCGCCCGCTCCTGCTGCTCGGCAAGCGTCGCGAGGCGGTCGAGTTGTTTGCCGAGCGTGTCGACAAGCGGGTTCATCCGTGGGTGCGCGTCGCGGCAGACGCACGCGTCCGAGGCGGCCGACCGGGCGAGCCGAGCGACCTCGCTCTCGAGGTCCTCCACCAACCGGCGCGAAACGGCCAGCCCCGCCCGCTGGTCTGCGAGCGGCAGGCTCGGCTCGGCGTCATCGGGGTGGATGGTGGAGAGCTCGGTGCGGACTTCGGCTTCGCGGGCCTCCAGGTCGGCGAGCGTCCCCCGCCACTGCTGGATTTGGTCCTCGAGTTCGTCAATGCGCGGCCGCCAATCGGCCGACTCCCGGTGCGCGGCGGCCCGCTCCGTCTCCTCGGCGATCGCCTGGTAGCGGAGGCTCGACTCGACCGACGCCAGTTCGCTCTCGACCCCGCGGAGCGACTTCTCGACCGCCTCGCGGCGCCGGCGGAGGTCGGCCGCGTCGCCATCGAGCTGGGCGATGAGCGTCTCGAGCGTTTCACTCTCCCGCCGGCGGTCGGCGAGGCGGAGCTCGATCTCACGCGTCACCGCGTCCCGGCGGGCGAGCAGGTCGCCGGTGTGCTCGTCGCGTGGTGAGACGGCCGTGGTAGTTGGAGCGGCGTGGAGCTGGCGTGCTACGCTGTCCGACAGCAGCGCGTCGATGTCGCCGTGTGTCGCGGGCGTTGCGTAGAAGACCCGGGCAACCGCTTGGGCGGAGTTCGCCGGCAGGAGCTGCTCAATCGTGTCGCCGCTCGCGGGCTGTCCGTCAAGCCCGGCAATCGTAAACCGGCCGCCAACCTGCCCGCGGCTGACGCCCGCCGAGCGACGCAGTCGGAACCGACCCAAGCGCGTTGCGACGTCGACCTCGCCAGCCACGGAGTCGGGCCCGCCCCAAACGGAAGGGGCGCCGTAGAGCGTTTCGCCAATCAGTCCGCAGAGCTGGCTCCCGATGCGGGTTGACTCGGCAACGACAACGGCCAAGCCCGTCGGCAAAGCAGTGACCTGGCAGGCGAGCCCGTCGCTCGGGCTGTCCGGGGTTTCGGCCCCTGGGTAGCGGTTGGCCCGGTCGCTTACGGCGCCGTGGACGACGCCCTCGATAGCGGCACGCTCGATCTTCATGATCTGGGACTCCTTGCATCCGTGCGGTTCTTGCGGAGCGGCTCCGCGCGCGACGCATTGTGCGCCGCCGCCAGCTTTGACGCGACACCAATCGCAGCCACGGGGCTCCCCTGCGGTCGACCAGGGGGTTTGCGGGGAATGCGTCGCCCGCCGAGAGGGGCTGTCACCGTTTTTGGTGAAGCGAGGTGGGTGATCGCAGGCCATCGACCGGGGGTGTCCGGCCGCTTACCAGGGCGGCGGCGTGTTGCCACGCTTGCTGGCGTACATCTGGCCGTCCGCGGCGTGCAGCATCTCCTCGGGCGACGCATGCCCGCCGGTCGACAGCGCTACGCCGACGCTCGCCGACACAGGGATCTTGCCCGCGGCATCGATCGGCTCACGCGCCGCAAGCTCAAGGCGGGCCGTAATGTGCTCGGCCGCCGCGGCGGTCGCGACGCCGTCGGCGAGGACGACGAACTCGTCGCCCCCGTAGCGCCCGACAAGGTCGCCATCACGCAACGCATCTCGGAATCGCCTTGCGACTTCGCGGAGTGTCTGATCACCCGCGCGGTGGCCGAGGGTGTCGTTCACTTGTTTGAAGCCGTTCAGGTCGACAAACAACAGAGCGAACGGCGTGGCGTCGGAGAAGCGTTGCCGAAGGGCTCGCTCAAGGGCCCGGCGGTCGGGCAGGCCGGTCACCACGTCGTGGGTTGTCAGCGGCGTCGCGCTGGCGGGCGCCTCGACTTGCCGGGCGGCGATCAACCGGAACTCGCCGGATTCGTGCGTTGCCAACCGCGTCCTCACCCGCAATTCGCCGAGCGAGGCGTCTTCGATCGTCCGCTGGCCCGTCGACTCGCGGTCGGTACTCCCCTCGGCGCGAAGCCCACTGAGAAGCCGCTCGACCAACTCGTCGGCCTGCAACGCGATGGCCCCCGCCATCCTACGAAACACCGCGTTGCACCACGTCTCGCGCCCCGGGCTGCTTGGCTGAATGGCAACCGCGTCGTCGCTTATCTCTAACGCGGCCAAGAGGATAGGATTCGGCAAGCCGTCGCGTTCGATGCTGGACGCACGGCTGGCAGGCTCAGAAGTCACGGCGAGAACCTTCGCCCCATCGGGCATACGCGGTGTGGGATCGATCCGCCGGCAGCGAGTCGCGTCTTCAGCCCCTACCGGGGGATGCGCACCGATATCTGGGGCGAATTCCGGCGTGGTAATCGACACGGGCGCCAGCGCGACTATAATCGGGCTCGCCGGACGGACCCACCTGTAAGGATAAGTTCTTCCCCGGGCACCAGATAGGTAGCTGTGCCGCAAGGCCGCGGCGTGCCTCCCATGCAGGGGCGCCTAAGTTTGTTGCACTGACGCGCCAGAAGCCCAGCGAAAACTTCCACCCCACCCCGCCGCTTCATCGGCTCTGGTAGTTCACCGGAGGCGACCGAACTAGTCTCTCCTCGCGAGTTACCCTTAGCGACCGCTTGACGCGGCTGCGCGCGACTTTATTGCCCCCGCGCGTTGCTTTATCAGCGTTCCGTGCCTGCGAAACGGCTCGTTGGCACGGCGTATGCAAATCCAGTCCGACCCGCGCGACAACCCGCGTCTTGCCGGGGGCGAGCGTGTGTCGCTGCCAGGCGAAGTTACGCACCACGAGTATTACCGTCATGCCTCTCCGTCAGATTCTGCGAGGGCTGTCCGCGCGCCTGGGGCGCTCCCCGCGTCGCCCGGCCCTCGATCCAGTGGCCTTCGAACGCGCTGCGACCGCCGAGCGTATGCGGGTCGATCGCAACGGCTCGGTCCTGGCGATCCTGCTGCTGCGCCTTCCGAGGGCGAGCGAACGGGCGAACGACTACGTCGTGGGGGCGTTGGCCGAGCGCCTCCGCATGACCGACACCGTGGGCGTGCTACGCGACGGGCGCCTCGGCGTGCTGCTGCCCGACACCCCGCTAGCGGGCGCCTGGAAGGTGGCCGACGACTTACGCGAACTGCTAGGCGGCGGGGGGCAAGGCCCCGACTGCGAGGTGTTGCTGTACCCCGAACACCGTGGCCAGGCTGACTGGCGAGCCGGCCAACCAGAAGAGGCGCCCGCCGGCGCCCCGGCCGCGGCGGTGACACAAGCCGTTGCCGCGGAGGCGGGCGACTTGAGCCATCCGGCTGCGTGCGGCTCGGGCCATGGCCGGCCGGTAACCGGCGCCGGGGTCGAAGCTTTGTTCGCCAGGCCGCTCCCGTGGTGGAAACGCGCAACGGACATCTGCCTCGGCGGCGCAGCGCTCGCGGCGGCGTCGCCGTTGATCGTAGTGTCGGCGGCCGCGGCGGTCCTCACTTCGCCGGGCGGCGCTTTCTTTAAGCAGCAACGCGAGGGGCTTGGCGGCAAGCGGTTCGCGATTTTCAAGATCCGCACGATGTACACCGACGCCGAGGCCCGCAAAGCGCAGCTCCGCCGGCACAGCGAGCAGGATGGCCCCGCCTTCAAGATGACCAACGACCCGCGGGTCACGCCGGTCGGCCGGGTGCTCCGCGCGCTGAGCATCGACGAGCTGCCGCAACTGCTCAACGTCGTGCTTGGCGACATGTCCCTCGTCGGGCCCCGGCCGCTGCCCGTGGACGAGTCGCAGCGTTGCCGGCCATGGCAGCGACAGCGGCTGCTGGTCACGCCCGGCATCACCTGCACCTGGCAGGTGCGCGGCCGGAACATCGTCCCGTTCGACGACTGGGTCCGAATGGACTTGCGCTACGCCCGTGAGCAGTCGTTGTGGAGCGACGTGAAACTGCTGGCCGAGACGGGGCCCTCGTTGCTCCTGTCGAAAGGCCCCCGTTAGCCCGGGCCGACCACACCCACCGGCGCCCCCGACGGCAACGCCACCCGACACACCAACCCCGCCCGCTCTTAGCGACGATCACTCTCCTCGCGTCCTGCTTCTCAGCGTATGTCGACTCCTGGAACCAAACCGATGCCCACGCAAGGAGGCCGCCGCCGGCTGCTGATGGTTGCGGCTGGGTGCCACCCAACGGCGTCGATGGAATGGCGCATCGGCTGGCGCAGGGCCCTACTCGCGGCGGAGGTGCACGACGTCACGGTGCTGCACGGCCCCGGGATGGAGAGCGAAGAACTCGCCGCGGCGGCACGCGCCCAGCGTGGTCGTGACGAGGGGCTCCGCTTCGTCCGTGTGGAAAGAGGGGCGCTAGGCGATTGTTTCAACGCATGTGAAGCGACCTTCTACCTCGGCTACCGACAGTGGAATCGGCGGGCGTACGAAGTCGGCAAGCGGCTGCACGACGAGCGGCCTTTCGACCTGGTGCATCAAGTCAACTACTGCGGCTACCGCGAGCCCGGGTTCCTCTGGAAACTCGGCGTCCCCTTCGTTTGGGGCCCGGTCGGCGGCACGCAAAACCTGCCGCTCAGGTTCCTCGGCTGTGTTGACCCGCTATCGGCGGCTCGCGAGCTGTCGCGCGGGGCGATGAACGCCTGGCAGCTCCGCCACAGCCGACCCGTCCGCCGGGCCGCCAAAGGGTCGGCCTTCATGATGGCGGCGACCACGACCGCCGAGCGCGACATTCGCCGAGCCCTCGGCGTCGAGACGGTCCGCCAGCTCGAGACGGGGCTCGACTGCCAAGTCGCTCCACCACGCCCGCCGCGTCCCACTTCCGAGCCGCTACACATCTTGTGGGCCGGCCGGTTGCGGGCTTGGAAGGCGTTGCCGCTGCTGCTGAGGGCGGCCGCCCAGCTGCCGCCGAGCGTGCCCTTCGCCCTCCGCGTCCTGGGCAGCGGGCCGTGCCGAGGCCGGTGGCGGCGGATGGCTGAGCGGCTTGGCATAAGCGACCGCGTCGAGTGGGTCGAGTGGCCCGGCTACGCCGAGACGCTGCCCCACTACCGCTGGGCCGACGCCTTCGCGTTCACCAGCCTCCGTGACACCTCAGGCACGGGGCTCCTCGAATCCCTGGCGGCGGGCACGCCGATTGTGGGGCTCGACCACCAGGGCGCCGCAGACATCATGACCGCCGACTGCTCCCTCCCAATCCCGGTCACGACGCCGCGCAGCACCATCAAGGCGTTCACCGATGCGCTCGCCGAGCTGGCGGCAGACGCCGACCACTGGTCCCGGCTCAGCGAGGGCGCCCGGCGGCGGGCCTCCGGCTTCGCATGGGACGACCGCCTCGCGTTTACCCAGCGGGTCTACGACCAAGCCCTCAACCACGCGCTGCCGAGCGCGGCGTCGCTGTTCGCGTCGCCAGGGGCGGAGCCGGCGTCGGAGCCCGGCATCGGAACGCCCCGCGGTGAGCGCCGCGGCCGCCAGCCTCGCCGCGATGGAAGTCACCTAACGCCCGCCGTTTGACAACAACGGTGGAACACAAAAAGTAATCTTCATGAATGAACAACCGACCAGCCCGATCAGCGCCGGCGACTTCTGGGAAGTGGTGTTCCGCCACAAGAAGAAGATCGTGATCTTGCCGACACTCCTGCTACTGATGGCGATCGGCATCATCCTGTGGGCGCCGCGGGCCTACCAATCGGAGGCCAAGCTGCTGCTGCAGATCGGCCGTGAGAGCGTGGGCATCAGCCCAACGGCGACCACCGGGCAGACGATCAGCCTCCAGCAAACGGGCCGCGACGCCGAGGTGGTCTCGGCGATCGAGCTCATCTCAAGCCGCGGCGTCATCGCTCAGGTGGTCGACGAGCTGGGCCCCGAATACATCCTCCGCGGCGGCCCCGCGGGGACCGGCGACGACTCCAGCCCGATCGTCGAGAAGCTCAAGGCGCCGCTTGTCGCACTGATCAAGACGCTCAAGAGCATCGACCCCGTGTCGGACCGCGAAGAGGCGATCATCCAACTCGAGAAGAGCCTCACACTCGACTCGGAGCGGGACTCGACAATCGTCGTGGCTCAGATGGAAGCGGAGTCGCCGCGGGGCGCGCAGGCGATCCTCGCCAAGCTGATCGATGTCTACCAACGCGAGCACCTCCGCGTTCACCGCAACCCCGAGTCGGGCGCCTTCTTCGCCGAGCAGAGCGAGGTGCTCGAGGAGCGGCTCGCCAAGGCGAACGAGAACGTCCGGGCCGCGAAGAACCGCATGGGCCTGGCGTCGGTCGAGGGGCGCCGCTCCACGCTCGAGCAGCAGCTCAACCTGGTGGAGCAGGCTTCGTACGACGCCGAGCAGCAGCTCGCGACCGCCGCCGCGCGGGCGGCCGACCTGCGGGCTCAGCTCACCGAGATGCCCGAGCGGATGATCGCCTCGCGCCGCAGCATCCCGAACGAGGGGGCCGACCTGCTGCGGGACCAGCTCTTCGAGCTCCAGCGGCAGAAGCTCGACCTCGCCGCCCGGCTGCAAGACAACCACCCGCAGTTCTTGGCGATCTCCGCTCAGGTAGAGGAGGCCCGCAAGGTGGTTGAACAGCAGACCTCCGAGCGTGAGGAGACGACCAACGACGTCAACCCGAACCACCGCGCGTTGTCGCTCGAGCTGAAGCAGCAGCAGAGCGCGATGGCCGGCCACGAGGCGCGGCTCGAGACGCTGCGCGACCAGAAGAAGTTGATCCTCAGCGACCTGAAGCAGCTCAACCACGACGAGGTCGAGCTCGACGAGCTGGACCGCGAAGTCGCCGTGGCGCGCACCAAGTTTTTCAAGTACGCCGAGAACCTGGAGCAGGCCCGCATCGACGCGGCGCTCGAGGAGCAGAAGATCTCGAGCGTGAGCCTCGCCCAAGCGGCGACGCTCTCGGAGAAGCCGGTGAGCCCCTCCAAGGCGATCGTCGGCTTGGGCGCCATGGTGCTCGCCTTCGGCGGCGTGGTGACGTGGGTCGCCGCGAGCGAGCACCTGAACGACCGTGTCCGCTCGGCGGACGACACCCAGAAGCAGACCGGGCTGCCGGTCTTCGCCGAGATCCCCAAGAGCACGCTGCACGGGCGGGCCCTCAACTACCAGTAACCGGCGCCTTTGCTGGCCGAACGGCGCCGCACACGACGGGGCCGACTCAAGCGGAGACTAAACATGAGCCACGAACCGACCGGGGTGATCAGCCCCAAGATCGCCGAGATGCCGGACGTCGCCCCCGGCCACGAGCGGGCCGTGCGCAACGGCCTGGCCGGCCGCAGGCGGGCGGCGGCGTCAAAGTCCCAACGGCGCCGAGGTTCGGAGTACTACGACACGATCCTGTGGCGTGCCCGCCCGCAGTCGGCAGCCAGCGATCGGGCCTTCACGCTGGCGGTGACCGGGTGCGACCGGCGTTCGGGCGTCAGCACCGTCGCGGCGAATCTGGCGATCCGAGCGGCGGACCACCACCAGTCGCCCGTGCTGATCATCGACGGCAACCTTGAGAACCCTTCGGTTGCGCGGACGTTCCGTTTGGACCACGCCCCCGGGTTCACGGAGCTTCTGTCCGGCGAGTGCACGCTGGGCGAGGCGATCCACGCCAGTAGCGTCGAGGGGCTCTCGGTCTTACCGCTCGGCGACCGCGGGCTGGTCGACCGCACCCGCGTTGACGCCGGTTACGTCGGGAACCTGTTCGAGGAACTCGGCGGCGAGTTCGCGACGATCGTTGTCGACCTGCCGCCGGTGGATCAGCTCCGCCACGGCCTGTTGCTGGCCAAGCAGTCCGACGCGGCGCTCCTAGTGGTCCGCTCCGAAGCTACCCGAGCCCGTGCCGCCCGCGCCGCGACCGAGCAGCTCACCGGCGACGGCGTGAACGTCGCGGGCGCCGTGGTCACGGCCCGGAAGAACTACCTGCCACGCTGGTTCCGCCGGTGGTTGTGAGAACCGTTCCGACCCCCCCTGCCGAATCCGCGTCCTTACGCTCAGCCCAACGCCAACATGCCCCTCGACACGCCCTTGACCGAACACGACGCGGCTGTCGCCGCGCCGGCCGCCGGCGTGGGTGTGCCGGCGACGGTCGTGGCGCCAGCCGCGGGCGTGTCGGGCGTCGGGGCGTCGGGTGGGCACTCGCCGAGACCTACCGCACCGAGGGCCGCCCAGCGCATGGCCACGCGTCCGCGCAAAGACGCCCTGCTCGCCTTTGCGTCGCAGGGCGTCTCTAGCGCGACCAACTTCCTCCGGATGCTGTTCATCGTCCGGCTCTGCACGGCGACGCAGGTCGACCTCTACGCGCTCGGCATGACGATCGTCTTGCTCGCCGTGGCTTTGCACGAGCGGCTGGTCGAGTCGCCCTACACCTTCTACGCCAACCGCGCGGGCGCCAGCGGCGGCCGGTCGCTGTTGGGCAACACGGTCCTTTTCTCGGTCGCCGCATTGTCACTGGCGTCGGCTGGCGTGCTTGTTGTTGGGCTCGCGGTCCTGGCGACCGGCGGCGACCCTGAAGTCGCACTGATGCTTGTCGTCGTCGCGTTGGCGATGCCCCCGATCGTGTTCCGTGAACTCGCCCGCAGCGCGGCGTTCACGCAGTTCCGCATGCCGACCGCTGTGGCGGTCGACACAGCGACGCTGGTCGTCCAGGCGACGCTGCTGGCCGGCCTGTGGTGGACGGACCGCCTGACCGTGGCATGGCTTTACGCGGCGATCGCCCTCTCGTCGGCCGCCGCCTCGGCCGGTTGGCTGGTGGCGTGGCGGCGCGATTGGTCGATCGACCGCCGGGCGCTCGCCGAGGACTGGCGGCGGCTCTGGTCGTTCTCCCGCTGGCTCGTCCTGGCCCGGCTAATGGGCAACGCCAGCCGGCTCGTGATCCCGTGGATCGTCTTCGCGATCCTCGGCGACGGCGAGGCGGGGCTGATGGCGACCTGCGCCAGCCTGGTCGGCCTGGCTTGGCTTTTCGTCCGCGGCGTGAATAACTTCTACCGGCCGTACGTCATGAGGGAGTTTGCCAAGCGGGGCCCCGCGGCGGCCCGCCGGGCGGTGCTCGCCTGCGCGGCGATGTTCACGGCGTTCATCGCGCCCGTTTGCGTGCTGCTGGCCGCTCGGGGCGACTGGCTCCTCGTCACGCTCTACGGCGACAAACTCGCCGGGGCCGGCGCCGTGGTGTTCGTGCTAGCCGTGAACACGCTCTTGACCAGTTGGTCGATCGCCGGCGTCAACGGCCTAATGGCGATCGACCGGACCGGCGATACCCCGTGGTGCGAAGGGCTCACGCTTGTCGTGACGCTGGCCGCCGTCGTGCCGATGACCTTCGGCTGGGGCCTGGTCGGCGCGGCCGCGGCGATGACGCTGGGCAACGTCGCGGGGGCGGCCTGCTCGGCGGTCCTGTTCGAGCGTGGCATCCGGCTCACGCCGGCGGGGGCGCCCGCCCATGCCTAGCCGACCCACCGAAGCGTCCGCGGAACTTATGCCGTGCCTGGTTTGCGCCGCTGCCATGACCGCGAGCTTCGCGCTGATCAGCTTCAACTCGCTGGCCGCGTACGCGACGATCGCGTCGACCAACGCCGCCTTCCACCGCGTCGACAACACGGCCGCCGACCAGCAACGCGACGTCACCAGCACGAGCGTCGTGGGCTACCTGCTGCTCGGCGGAGCGGGCGGGTTGGCCGGGCTGGCCGGCTACCAACGCGGCAACCGCGTGAGCGTGCCGATGCTGCTGTTGCTGCTGGCGTACCTCGCGCTCTGCTACACAAGCCTGCTGTGGAGCGCCGACCGGTCGCTGACCATCCGCAAGCTCGTGGTGCTGACGCTCTTCCTCAGCGCGGCGGTGGGTTTCGTCCAATGGCTCGGGCTGCGCGGTTTCACCATCGCGTGCGGCGTCTGCGCCGCGGCGACGCTGGCCATCGGCCTGCTGGCAGAGGTCCGCATCAGCCTGTTCCGCCCCTGGCAGGGCGACTACCGGTTTTCCGGCGTCGTGCACCCGAACGAAACGTCGATCATCGCCGCCGTGTTGTGCATGACGATCGTCTTCTTGGTGCTGCCGGCGGGGCAGCGGCGTACGCTGGCGATGCTCGTGCTGGCGGGGGCGGCCGTGCTGCTGATCCTCACGAAGTCACGCACCGGATTGGCCGCGTGCGTCGTGGCGCTGTCCATCGGTTTGCTCGTGCGGGCGCAGGCGTCGACCAAGGCGTTGCTCGCCGGCGGGGCGATTGCCGCCGCCGGGGCTTTGATCCTGTTCGTCGCGTCGACCGGCGCCGCGGGCGTGTTCGACGTCGCCTCGCTCGGGCGCGGCGAGCACGTCAGCTCGTTGACCGGCCGCGTCCCGCTGTGGAATCTGCTCCTCGGCGAAGCCGCCGACCGCCCCTTTGTCGGCTACGGCTACGGGGCGTTCTGGAGCGCGCGGAACATCGACGATATCTCGCGCGAATTCTACTGGCACATCCCGCAGGGCCACTCGATCTACATCGACCTGATCCTCAACCTCGGCGTCGTCGGTCTGCTCGCGTTCCTGGCGGTGATGGCGGCAGGCCTGGCGACCGCCGTTGCCCGCTACTCCGCGACGGGCCAGGCCCACTACTTGTTCGCGGCCAGCGCCGTGATCCTCGCCGCGGTGCACGGCATCGCGGAGTCGAAGTTCTTCGCGACCGGTTTCCCCGGCCTGATGCTCTTCGGCTGCTTCGCCGGCTTGGCGTTGGGCCCGGGCGAGGCCGCAGCGGCAAACGCCGCGACCAGCGCCGAGCCCCTCCGATTCCGACCGGCCGCCGCGTCACGCCGGCTGGCCGGCGGAGCCGTCGCCGGCGGCTGACAGGGCCGTCGTCGACACACACCCACACGAAACACACCGTTAACCGAAGCCCACACGCCAACCGCCGTGCCACCTAACACCCCAACCGCCGAACCGTCGCCGAGGCTCGCCGAGAGTCGGCCGGCCGATGCGTCTGGGCCGAGGGGAAAGGAACTGGTGTCGGTCGTAGTGATTACTTTCAACCGGGCCGGACCGCTGCTCGACGCGCTGCGGAGCGTGGCGCGGCTGGAGACCGCGGGCGAGTTCGATGCCGAGCTTATCGTTGTCGACAACGCCAGCACCGACGACACCGCCGGCGTCGTGGCTGACTTCGCGCAGGAGTGCCCCTTCCCGGTGAGGCGGG
>JBCCZD010000055.1:0-18217 GCA_039188275.1 Planctomycetota bacterium | reverse complement strand
CAACTCGCTGCTGGGCGCCATGGCGGTAGTGATCGGCGTGCTGTCGATGTTCCTGCTGTACTTCATCGTCCGCTACGTGATCGTCAAGCCGCTGCAGCACCTCCGAGACGTCGCCGACGCCGTGCGCGAGGGCGACGTCGAGCAGCGTGCCGACATCAACACCGGAGACGAGTTCGAGGAGCTGGCCGCCGCGTTCAACCGGATGCTCCGCCGCCTGCTCCGCCAGCAAGACGCGCTGCAAGACGTCAACGGCGAGCTCGACTCGAAGGTCGACCAGCTCGCCCAGGCAAACATGCGGCTCTTCGAGATGAACCGCGTGAAGAGCGACTTCCTCGCCACGATGAGCCACGAGCTACGCACGCCGCTTAACAGCATCCTCGGCTTCAGCGACGTGCTGAGCACGATCGAGTCGCTCGACGACAAGCAGCAGCGGTACGTCGGCAACATCCAGCGTTCGGGGAAGATGCTGCTGGAGATGATCAACGACATCTTAGACCTCGCCAAGATGGAGAGCGGCAAGATGGACGTCCGGCCGACCGACTTCCGCATCGAGAACGTCGTCGCCGCGCAGTGCGACATGGCGAGGCCGCTGTCGGAGCGGAAGAACATCGACCTGGTGTGCGAGTACCCGGAGGGGCTGCCACCGCTCCGCCAGGACCAGGCCAAGCTGCAGCAGGTCGTCAACAACCTGCTGTCCAACGCCATCAAGTTCACGCCCGAGGGCGGGCGCATCGTCGTCACCGCCGAGCGGGAGCACGACGGCGACCGCGAAGGGCTGTCCGGCGACGGCGCCATGCTCCGGCTTACCGTTCAGGACACGGGCGTCGGCATCGGCGACGACGAGCAGCAGCTCGTGTTTGAGAAGTTCCGCCAGGGCGCCTCGGCCACGGCCGGCGGGGGCGTCATGACCCGCGAGCAGCCGGGCGCCGGCCTCGGCCTCTCGATTGTCCGCGAGCTCTGCCGCCTGCTGGGCGGCGACGTCGCGCTCGACAGCACCGTCGGCAAGGGGAGCACGTTCACGGTCCACGTGCCGTGGAAGTTGTCCATCAGCAAAAACCTCGACGCCGAGCTCGAGCGTGGCGTCGAGGCGCTGACGCGTTCCTCGGGCAGCGTCTCGACCTTCGCGGGGCCCGCTACGGCGACGCCCGTCGAATGACCACGGGCCATGCCTTCCGCGCGAAGACGCCCCGCGGGTCGCTTTCCTCTCGCTCCCCCGATCAACACAGGAGAAACCCTTTGGCGGAAGTCGAGCTCTACACTGATGGCGGCTGCAGCGGCAACCCGGGGCCCGGCGGCTGGGCCTTCCTCATGCGGCACCCGGCGACCGGCAAAGACCTGGAGCAATCCGGCGGCGAGCGCGAAACCACCAACAACCGTATGGAGCTGACCGCCGTCGTCGAGGGATTGAGTGCACTAAAACGACCGACCGACGTCGAACTCTTCACCGACAGCGTCTACGTCGGCAAGGGGATGAGCGAGTGGATGCCCAAGTGGAAGGCCAACGGCTGGCGCCGCAAGGAGAAGGGGAAGTGGGCCGACGTGAAGAACGTCGACCTCTGGCAGCAGCTCGACGCGTTGCTCGCTGAGCACACCGTAAAGTACACCCGCGTCGCCGGCCACAGCGGCCACGCCGAGAACGACCGCGTCGACGAACTGGCGGTCGCGGCGTACCAAGAGTTCTTGAAGTAGGCGGTTGGCAATGGTAGTCGCTGGCGAACCGTGTGCGTCAGCGAAAGGTGGAGAGTCAAGACGCCGAGGACTGGTCCATGATCGATGCGAGCCAAAACCCCTATCAGTCTCCGCGGGTGGATGACGTGGTCGCTCCTCGACGGGACGACTCGAAGAAAGCAATGGAACGCCGCTACGCCTTGCGGATGTGGGGATGGGTTGGCATTGGCTACGCCGCGTTGTTCTTGCCCGCGTTGACGTTAGTCGGCGGTCCGCCTCCCGCGTTCGTACGGATGCTTGTTAGCATCGTCTGCGTCGGCTTGGCGTTGGCGTCCGCGCTGATGGCCGCCGCGGCAGCCTTGCAGCTGATCAAGCTCGGCGGCGCCAGGAACGTGGCGGGCGCCATCTGCGGCCTCTGGTTTGGGAGCTTGTACATTACGGTGTTCGTCGTTCAGGGCCTTGCCATGTGAGCATCCGCACGAACAGATGGCGGGGAATGCGCCATGAGTGAGAACCCCTACGCGTCGCCGCGATCGGACGACGTGGCCGAGCGGCCGACAGACTCGGCGGAGCTCCCCGAGGAAGCCGCCAATCGGTTTGGCACGGGGTGCTGCATCGGGTTTGGCTTGTTGTTTTCGGTGTTGCTGCTGCCGTCGTTGTCGCTGCCCATCCAGGTGGCGACTCCCGGGTATGTTTTCCTGGGGTTCTCCGTCGCTGGCTGCACGGTCCCGCACGTCCGGCGGATGCGCAAGCACGTCCGCCCCGGCGCCGAGAGCATGCCTCTCGTCTGCCTGGTGCTGGGCTGCTACGTGCCGGGCGGCTTGGCGGCCGTTGTTTCGCTGAAGTGGATGCTGGGGCTTTGACGTGGCGCACGGGGCTTTCCACCACAAGCCTTCGGAACCGGCGCTTGCGGTTGGTCGGCCGATGAAGGCTGGGCCGCGACGCGAATCGAAGGAGAATCGGATGACACGGAGTGGCGGAACCGGCTTCGATGAGAACCCGTACCAGTCACCACGGGAGGAGAAGCAGGCCACGACGGCTGATCAAGGCGCATCGGCCAAACGCAACGCTCGCTACGGTTTGATGTGGAGCACGTACGTGATTGCTTGGCTCGCCGCACCTTGGTGCGTTGGTTTAGGCGACGCACCGACGACCTGGGTTATCGGAAGCGCCGCGGTTGTTGCCTGGGTCGCCTCGCTGACCTCGGTGGGCGCCGCGATCAGTGTGATGAGGCTAGGGCGAGGCTGGGATATTGCCGGCGGTATCTTCTGCCTTTGGTGCGGGGCGTGGGCGCCCGGCTACGCTGTTGCGTTGGTATGGCTTCGGGGGAGCTGGTAGTCAGGTGGCCAGGCATCCGCGTTAATCCGCGCGCACCTGCGGCTCCCCTTCGAAAACCGCTAGAATGCCGGCATGTCTTCGCCCGGGCCCCCTTCCGCTGAACCGCCGTCGCCCGCCCAGCAGCTCGCGACGCCGCTCGCCGAGCTGCCCGGCGTGTCGCCGCAGCGGGCGGCGTTGCTATCGAAGCTCGGCCTCAACTACGTCGTTGACGCCCTCTTCAACTTCCCGCGTGGCTACGAGGACTTCTCCGACCTGCGGCTAGTCAGCGAGCTCGAAGCCGACCTGCCGCAGACGGTGCGGGGCGTCGTGACCGACGTCGAATCCTCGGGCGGGTTCGGCAAGAACCGCGTTGGCGTGGTCATCAAGGACGACGCCGGCGGGTTCCTCCGCGCGACGTGGTTCAACCAGCTCTTCATGCGAGACAAGTTCAAGCCGGGCCAACGCGTGCAGTTCTCGGGCAAGCCGAAGGACAAGGGGCGGCGGTGGGAGATGTCGCACCCGCGCGTGGCGTGGATTGATGGCGAAGACTCGCCGTACGACGAGGGCCTGCTGCCGCTCTACGCGTTGACCGAGGGGCTGAGCCAGTTCCACGTCCGGCGGATCATGGCCGACGTGGTCGACCGCTACGTCGACGTGCCGGAAGAGGTCTTCCCCGACAGGCTGCTCGCCGCGCACGGCCTGATGCGTCTGCGCGAAGCCCTGCCGACGATCCACCAGCCGCAGGACCGGGGGCTGCTGGACGAGGCGCGGCGGCGTTTTGTCTTCCAGGAGCTGTTTGTTCTGCAGCTCGCGCTCGCCGCGCGTCGGCACCAGCAGCGGGTCGGCTTCAAGGCGCCCGAGCTGATGGCCGACGCCAAAGTCGACGCCCGCATCAAGCGGCTCTTCCCGTTCGAGCTGACGACCGGCCAGCGGGCGGCGATCGACCAGGTGGCCAACGACATGGGCCTCGACACGCCGATGAACCGGCTGCTGCAGGGAGACGTCGGCAGTGGCAAGACGGTGGTCGCCGTCTACGCGATGCTGCTTTGCGTCGCGGGCGGCTGCCAGGCGGCGCTGATGGCCCCGACGGAGGTGCTCGCCCGGCAGCACGCCCAGACGCTCGACGCCTTGCTGCGCGAGAGCCGCGTCGAGTACCGGTTGCTCGTTGGCGGGCAGCGTGACGCCGAGCGGCGGGAGGTCCTCGCCGGGCTCGGGTCGGGCGCGGTGGACCTGGTGATCGGGACGCACGCGATCCTGTCCGACGGGGTCGCCTTCGCCAAACTCGGGCTGGCCGTCATCGACGAGCAGCACAAGTTCGGCGTCAAGCAGCGTGCCGCATTGCGTCGGGGCGACCACTCGCCGCACTACCTGGTGATGACCGCGACGCCGATCCCGCGGACGATGAGCATGACACAGTTCGGCGACCTCGACGTGTCGATCCTGCGTGACATGCCGCCCGGCCGGCAGCCGGTCGAGACCTACTTGGTCGAGTCGGACCAGCGCGACCGGTGGTGGAACTTCGTAAGAGATAAACTCGACGAGGGCCGACAGGCGTTCGTCGTAACGCCGCTGGTCGACGAATCGGAGGTGGTCGACGCGACGAGCGTCAACCAGGCGTTCGAGCAGCTCGCGGGCGGCGAGCTCGACGACTACCGCGTCGGCTTGCTGCACGGGCGGATGCCGGCCGCTGAGAAGCAGCAGGCGATGGACGCCTTCCGCCGGGGCGAATCGCAGGTGCTGGTCAGCACAACGGTGATCGAAGTCGGCGTCGACGTGCCCAACGCGTCGGTCATGGTGGTTGCGTCGCCGGAGCGGTTCGGCCTGAGCCAGCTCCACCAGCTCCGCGGGCGTGTCGGTCGAGGCGGGCACGCCGGCTTTTGCGCGGTGCTCGCCGAGGCGGAGCTCTCCGAAGCGGCCCGGCAGCGGCTCGAGGCGTTCGCGAAGACGAACGACGGATTCGAGTTGGCGGAGATCGACTTCGCCCTCCGCGGACCGGGCGATTTGTTCGGCGCCCGGCAGAGTGGCCTGCCGCCACTACGCATTGCGGACCTGGTCCGCGACCGCGAGGTCCTTGACGAGGCACGCGACGCCGCGCGTGCAATGTTCGACGCCGACCCGGGGCTCAAGTCCCCCCACCACGCCAGGCTCCGCCGGCAGATGCGGCGGCGCTACGGCGCGGTGCTGGAGATCAGCGACGTGGGGTGAAACCACCGGAACTGTGGAGTGGGTCGCGGGGATGCAGCGATTCCTCCGGCCCCGGCGGTAAGGAATCGCCAAGAAATCTTTGCGAAGGCTCTGTTCTCGCTTGTCGCGGCGGCGAACCGTTGCCCAGAATCACGGCTCGCCCGCGAGACGACTCGGGGGCCTGAGCCATCCGAACGAGAGCAAGGGGCATGTGATGTCAGCGAAAGCGATTGCCGCGGGGGGATTCGCAGGCGCAGTCGGGGCCGCGGTATGGGCGGCGATCGCCTACTTCGCCAACCTTGAGGTCGCCTACGTCGCCTTGGGTATCGGCGCGCTGGTCGGGTTTGCCGTCGCCGCGACTAGCGACTCCTCCGGGCCCGCGGTGGGGGGGCTAGCCGTTGTGATCACGGTTCTGGCGCTGCTGGTGGGCAAGTACGCCTCGGTTGAGCTGATGCTGCAACACGAGCTGGGAGGCGTCGACGGGGGGGGTGCCGTCGCGGCCGAGGACTTGGATGACGACGCCATGATCGCCAGCGTCGCCGACGAGATCGTCGAAGAGCGAAACGAAGCGGGGGCCGGAATCGTGTTGAATGAAGTCGACTTCGAGGACGAAGACGCCCAAGCAAAAGACCAGTACCCTTCGGAAGTCTGGTCCGCGGCCTCACGGCGTTGGGCCGGCAAGAGTTCCGAAGATCAGCAAGCCGCCCGTGCTGAGCTTGCTGAACAGACTAGCGCGGCCATGGAGCTCTTCCGAGATCAGCTAATAGCGATGGCTCGGCAAGAAGGCTTCAAGGCGAGCTTCGGGGGGTTCGACCTTCTGTTCTTCGGCTTGGCGATGTATACCGCGTGGGGCATCGGCAACGGTAAGAGCGAAGGCGAGTAGCGCCGACGGCCTATGCCTTGCCGGCCAGCGTCTTCGCCTTCTTCACCAGCTCGAGGAACTCGGCCCGGTAGCCGTCGATGTCGGGGCCTTTGGCGGACTGGGCGATCTCGATGACCGCGTCCAATGGCGCGTTGCCCGCGTGCTCCGACCCGCGGAGCTGCATGCCGAAGCTGGCGACCGCCGCGGCGAATTGCAAGTCGGTTGACGCTTCGCCGAAAGCCTTGCCCGGGTCTCTGGCCGGCCACTCGAGCTTGGTGCTCGTGTCGCCGTCGGGCTGCTTGTACCGGCGTCGGCGGATGTGAGCGTGGCGGCCGTGGTCGCGAGCTCAGGTCGCAGCAAACCTGTAGCGAGGAGGCTGCCCGCGATAAAGGCGACCGAGGCGGCGAGCACCATCCGTGCCCGCCCGGGATGGTGCGTGGCGGCGGCGTCTGCCGGGTTTTTGGTCGCCGGATTGCTGGCCGTCGAGTCGGTTGGCATGCTTCCCTCCGTTTGGTTCGCGGGTCGAGGGGTAACGATCGCGGCCGAGGCGGCTGCCACGATACGCTTTGTAAGACTGGGCGGCGCCTCGCCCGCGAGCTTCTCACGCAACGCTTGGTCGATCAGTCGGTCGGGCCAATCGCCGGCGGTAGCGGCGTCGGAGTCGCTCAAGTTGTCGGGTTCGGGCGGGTGGTTCGTGGCAAAGGTTTTGGGGCTTGAATCCCGGCGGCGTGCGCGATGCAGTCGCGGAGGAGTTGCCGAGGAGTTGCCGCGTGCGGCGTAGCAGTGTCTAGACGCCGTCGGGCTTCATGCCGGGTTGCTTGGCGATCGCGACGCGGCTGGCGCCCTCGCGGTACGGCAATTCAATTCCCTGCCGAGGGCGGCCGTCGAGCCACTCGACACAGCCGCCGAGCGTTTCTAGCAGCCCGCCCCAGCCGCGTTGCTCAGTGGCGGCGGCCCAGGTCGCTTCGGCCGCTTCGAGGGCGCCCGCTTCGAGCAAGACGGTGTCGACCTGGCGTTTCTGTCGGCGGCGGAGCATCAGCAGTTGATTCCGGGCAGCGGTCCGCAGGTAACCGGTGGTTTCTTGTTCGCTTCGTTCTTGGAAGGCGTGCGCCACGTCCTCTCCGCCGCTGCCGCCTGGTTGGAGCCACCGGGCGCTGCGTCCGACGGACACAAAGGTTTCTTGCACAAGGTCGTCCGCCTCGTCGCGGTCGGCGCCCGGGTAGCGGGCGCAACGCCAGACCGCCGCCTGGTGGCGTTGCACCAGTCCTGCGAATTGGGCGAGCGCGGCATCCGAGGGCGGGCCGGCGCTTGCCGCGGCTGCTTTGCAGTCGGTTTCAGCTTCCTGGTCGACGCTGGTGTTTAGCTCGCTAACAGCGGTCAAGGCGTCCTCGGCGCCAGGCAGACGGGAAAAGGGTTTGTCCGCAGGCTCGGAAAATCCGATTCGATCGCTCCGGGTTCGCTGGGGTTGGTCGCCCGAGTGGCGGCGGTAGTTCCCAATGGCCGGGCAAAGAGGCCCGAACCCGCCAGCCACCGTTGTGCGCAGCGGATTCTGATGGGCGGCGCCAATCGCGGATTTGTGAACTACGCTTGCGTAGGATCCGTACCGCCCGGGCTACCGAACCATGACTGCTGACCATCGGACAAGTGAATCTCGACGCGGCGCCGCCGTGGTGGAGTTCGCCATTGTCGCGCCCGTTTTCTTCCTGGTCATCTTGGGGATGATCGAGTTCGGCCGGATGGCGATGGTGCAGCAGGTGATCACCAACGCCGCCCGAGAGGGGGCCCGCATCGGGGTGCTCGACGATTCCACCACACAGGACGTGACCAGCACAGTCGACAACTACCTCGACTCGGCCGGCATTCGGAACGCCAGCGTTACGGTGTCGCCTAACCCGCCGAGCTCGGCTCTGTACGGCCAGTCGGTCACGGTTACTGTTTCGATCCCGTTTGGCAACGTGAGCTGGCTGCCGACGCCGAAGTTCATCAGCGGTCAGACGCTGCGGGCGGAGGCCGTGATGCGGCGTGAGACGGTCGAGTAGCCCGCGCCGGTGCTGCCGCTTTGCTTGCCCCGCCCGAATCGGAGACGCCGCGATGAAACGGACCTTCCGGACCCGCCTGATTGTTGACGGCAAAGTGCAGGGGGCGTTGCTCTGCCGCGTCTTGCTGTATTGGTGCGTTTGCGTGGCGGTGGTCGTCATGCTCGCCGGCTTCCAGGCGGCTTGGGCGAGCCGCGACGCCGGGTGGCCGCTGGTGCTCAACCGGGCGATGTTCGCCTTCGGCCCGTCGCTGATCGCCGCGTTGGTGCTGCTGCCGCTGCTGCTATTCGACGCGACACGGTTCAGCCTTGGCTTCGCTGGCCCGATGCGTCGGCTCCGCAACGAGGCCCGTCGGCTCGCCGACGGCGAAGACGTCGCACCGGTCACGTTCCGCGGCGGCGACTACTGGAACGACCTCGCCGGCGAGTTCAACCGCATCTCGGACGAGCTGCGACGGCTCCGCGCTCAGCAGGCCGCTGGCGCCGACTCGGTCGCCGATCGCTCGACGAACGCCGCAGCGCCGGCCACCGCCGACTGACCGCTCGGGCCGGTCACGGCGCCATTCGTGGAAGAACAATACCCTCGACGCTAACGCTGTGGGTCCTATGCAACGGAATCAAACCAGCCTCCGGCGGCCCCGGAGCCGCCGCGCGTCCGGCGATCGCCGCCACGGCGCTGTGCTAGTGCTTTCGGCGTTCCTCATTGTTGTTGTCTGCGCAATGGCGGCGATGGCGATCGACGTCGGCTTCATGATGCTCATGAAGACGCAGTTGCAGGTCGCCGCCGACGCGGGCGCGCTAGCGGCCGGCAACGCGCTGCACGAAACGCGGGCCGAGATTGTGTCGGTCGGCAAGGATTTCGCCACGCGGCACACCGCCGGCGGGCGTGAGATCCGGGCCGACGAGGTGGACGTCGAGATCGGCATCTGGGACGCCGACACCGACACCTTCAGCGCCACCTCTGGCATCGGCAACGCCGCGCGCGTGACCTGCCGCCGCCAGAACGAGGGCCTGTTCTTTGCCCGAGTGATCGGCCGGCAGAGCTTCAACGCCGAGGCGAGCGCCATCGCGATGGCGAACCCGAAGGACATCGCCTTTGTGCTCGACCTGTCAGGCTCGATGAACGACGACACCGAGCCCGCTTGGGCCACCACAACGGTAAACAACGCTTTCGGCCCGCAGGGCTTCCCCGGGATCGGCAACGACCTGATGCAGGACGTCTACCAAGACTTCGGCTTCGGTACGTTCCCCGGGAACCTGGAGTACCTCGGCGCCTCGCTCGGCGTGCCGCGGGACAGCATGGCCTACGCGGAGATGACCAGCGACGTCGGCCCGCTGTCGGGCGCGGCGGCGCCGGCCCAGTACCGCATCGTCGCCGGTGACAGCGAAGACGCCCGGCGGGTGAAGTGCTACAGCTGGATTATCGAAAACCAGATCCGCCGCCTGATGCCGCAGGCCCGACCGAGCGCCAACCTCTCGAACTACAGCTACTGGGAAAAGTATATCGACTACGTGCTGCTGTCGTCCCGCGTTGTTGCGCCCAAGCCGCCGGCAAATGACAACGACGACGATGACGACGACGACGATGATGATGACGACGATGACGACGACAACAACGGAAGCAGCAGCGGGAACACGACAGAGGGGGGCGGCAGTAGTGGTGGCGCCAGCGGCGGCTCGGGGAGTGGCGGTGGCTCGAACACTGGCGGCGGGAACAACAACAACAGCGGCGGAACCGGGCACGGCGGCAGCGCGCCGAAGCCCAAGCCGCCCAAGCCACCGATCGGTTTCTTCCCGCAGTGGCCCGGAGTCGACCGGTTAGCGCAGTCCCGCGTCGGCGGCATGGCGATCGTTAGCGCGGGGCGCTTCGGCATACTGCCGGCCTCGCCGATGCTCTTTGCCGGCCAGGTTTATGGCGTCGAAGCGAACGGGCCCGGGTTGCCGCGCGTCGGGGGCCTCTTCGGCAGGTACGACGCCTGGGTCCCGGCGGGACAAGACGGCGACCGGATCGACCAGTTCAACAACCCGAACAAGTCGACCTTCCCCTCGGCGGACGGGAACCTGCCGAGGAACCTGCGGAACTACTTCGGTTACCTGACCTACACGCAGTTCCTGATGGACCACGGCAGGGACCTGCGGCCCGACGGTTCGACGTACGTCGAGCTGTCGGTCGAGAGCAGCTTCTGCCCGAAGCACACCGAGTCGGTCGCCGGTCGGTCGTTCCAGTTCCCGCCACGCTGCCAGCCGATGCACGCGGTTCGGCGGTCGGTCATCTCGGCGATGGACGTTGTCGACGAGCGGAACGGCGGCATCCCGAGCATGAACTACCGCGACCGCGTGGCGGTCATCACCTTCGACACGACCGCCGGCAGCCAGCTCTTTCACCCGCTAACCGCCGACTACGTGCCCGCGATGCAGTCGCTCACGAGGGTCCAAGCGACCGGCGACAAGGGGACGACCACCGCCGCCGAGTCTGGCTTGATCATCGCGCAGCAGTTGCTCAGGCGGAGCCGCGATGGTGGGCAAGCACGCGACAGGTCGACCCGGGTCGTGGTCTTGCTGACCGACGGCATCCCGAACGCCTACGAGAGTGGCGAGGGGGCGATCGACAGCTTCGTTGCGAGCGGAGCGACTGGCGACTCCTATGGGGGCGGCTACTACTGGCTCGACGCCCCGATCATGCAGATCCACGCCCTCGAGGCAGAGGGCATCGACGTCTACCCCGTTGGGATCGGTCTCGGCGCCGACTACGACTTCATGGACCGCGTCGCCCGCGTTGGCGGCACCAGCGGCGACTCCGGCGGCGCCCGCCGCGGCAGCGGCAACCCAGCCGAGTACGAAGCGGTCCTCACCGAACTGTTCCGAGAGATCGTGTCGCTGCCGACCGCCAGGCTCGTCGATTGATCGCGGACAAGAGAACCACGCTCATACTCCGGCGGTGATCTTCTCGCCCAGGCGCCAGCTCGAATCGCCGCGCTCGACCCGGCGGTAGAGCGTGTCGCGTTCGATCGGGTCGCGGCCCGCCTCGCGGATGACGCGTTCGATGTCCGCGACGCTCATGACCTCCGGCGTCGTGGCGCCGGCGTCGTGGTAGATCAACTCGTGCCGGACGGTCCCGTCGATATCATCGGCGCCGTAAGCGAGCGCGAGCTGCGCCGTCTCGATGCCGAGCATGATCCAGTACGCCTTGAGGTGGTCGATGTTATCCAGCATCAACCGGGCGACCGCCATCTGCCGCAGGTCCAGCGGCGCCGATGGCTTCTTGATCTGCCGCTCCTCGCCCAGCTTGTTGTTCTCGGGGTGGAACGCCAGCGGGATGTAGGTCTGGAAGCCGGACGTCTCGTCTTGCAACTCGCGGAGCCGGATCAGGTGGTCGATGCGGTGGTACGGCTGTTCGATGTGCCCGTACAGCATGGTGCAGTTCGAACGCAGGCCGAGGGCGTGGGCCTCTCGGTGGGTTTCGAACCAGCGGGTCGAGTCCGCCTTGTGCTCGCAGATCTGGCTGCGGATCTCGGGGTGGAAGATCTCCGCACCGCCGCCCGGCAGGCTCCCCAGGCCGGCCTCTTTCATGTCCGCCAGCACCCAACGGATCGGCTTCTTGGTGAGCCGGGCGAACCAGTCGATCTCGACCGGCGTCCACGCCTTGAGGTGCAGCGAAGGGTAGTTGTCCGCCAGCAGCGACACCACTTTGCGGTACCAGTCGTACTTCGCTTGGTGGTGCAGCCCGCCGACGATGTGCATCTCGGTGCAGCCGTTGTCGACCGCTTCTTGGCCACGCTCCAGGATCGCGTCGTCCTGCATCCAGTACCCCTTGGGGTCGCGCAGGTCGGAGCGGAACGCGCAGAACGTGCAGCGGTAGACGCAGACGTTGGTCGCGTTGAGGTGTGTGTTGATGTTGTAGTAGCCGGCGTTGCCGTTCTTCCGCTCGCGGACGAGGTTGGCCAATTCGCCCAGTTCCGGCAGCGGGACCTCCGGCGATTCGAGCAACAGGCCGTCGTCGAGCGACAGCCGCTCGCCGGCTTCGACCTTTTCGCGGATCGGCGCGAGGACGGGAGAACTGGTACGGAGCATGATTCGCTTTGCTTGAGGGTTTTTGGTGGGCCGAGCGATGAGTGATGAGCGATGAACGCTTATTGATGGAGGCAGAAAGAACTTGACGTCGCAGCAGCGGTTCCCCGGCTAAACGCCGGCAATCCCGTTGGTCGGCCTGTCATCTCCTTTGTGCATGTATCAATAATGACCTGCCCCGCGGAGCCCGTCATTCATCGCTAATCGTTTTTCGTTCATCACTTCATAACAACAGGTCCATCGTCCCAACCACCAACAGCCCCACGCTGATCACCGCGTTGACGTTGAAGAACGCAAGGTTCACCCGGTCGAGGTTGTTGGGCTTCACCAGCAGGTGCTCATAAAGCAGCAGGGCCGCCACGCAGGCGATGCCGGCCCCGTACACCCAGCCAAACGGCGGGTATACCATCGGCAACGCGGCGAGACACAGCACTGTAGCGGCGTGGCAGGCGGCGGCCAGCCGTAGGGCGCCAGGGATGCCGAGGGCCGTAGGGATGCTGCGGAGCTTGGCGCCGCGGTCAAACTCGTAATCCTGGCAGGCGTAGAGGATGTCGAACCCCGCCACCCACGCCATCACCGCGGCGCCGAGCACCACGGACGGCAGCAGGTCGGCGGGGTCGGCCATGACCACCTCGCCGCGGATGGCGACCCACGCCGCCACGGGCGACATCGCCAACGCCGCCCCCAACCAGAAGTGGGCCAGCGGCGTAAACCGCTTGGTGTAGCTGTAACCGCAAAGAAACAGCAGCACCGGCACGCTGAGGTACATCGGCAGCCGATTCGGCAGGAACATCGCCGTGCTGGCGACGAAGCCCATCGCCGACAGCAGCGTGAACAGATTCACCTGCGGCAAACTCAGCTTCCCCGCCGGCAGGTGCCGACCGGCGGTGCGGGGATTCTGAGCGTCGATATCGCGATCGACGATCCGATTGAACGCCATCGCCGTGCTGCGGGCGAAAATCATGCAAAGGAGAATGCCAAGGATTTCCTGCCAGCGAAACGCAAGGCCGTTGCCGTTTGGTGACTGCTTGCTGCTGAATGAGATCGTATGGAACCCATTCATTTTGGTGTAGTCTTCAATGTTTCCCTCGGGATCCCAGTTGCCAGTCGTGAACGCATCGAGATAGTCAATCCCGGCAGCCTCGGTAGCATCAAATAATGCGACAAGGCGATCGTCTTGAATATCAAGCCACTGCTGGTTTGAAGCCATCAACGCCGCCAGCAACGCAAACGGCAGCGCGAACAGCGTGTGGCTGAACCGGATGAGCGACAACAGGTGGCGGACGGTCTGGAGCACGGCAGCGAAACGATGAGTGACGAAGGATGAGCGATGAATACCCGCAAGCGATGCTTGACGCTTGCGGGTATTCATCGTTCATCACTCATCGTTCATCGCTGTTCCTCCTCCCCCCAGCGCTTCATCAACGCGTTGCGAACACCGAGTTGGTCGCAGATTCTGGCGACCACGAAATCGATCAGGTCGGCGACCGACTCGACGCCGTGGTACCACCCCGGCGCCGCCGGCAGGACGACGGCGCCCGCCTCGGTGGCTTTGCGCATGTTGTCGATGTGCGTCAGCGACACGGGCGTCTCGCGGGGAACGAGGATCAGCTTGCGGCGTTCTTTGATAGCGACCTCGGCGGCCCGCTGGATCAGGTTGCCCGCGGCGCCGGCGGCGATGGCGCTGAGCGTCGTCCCGCTGCACGGGCAGATCACCGTCCCGCCGGCGAGGAAGCTGCCGCTGGCGATCGGCGTCATGAAGTCTTGGTGGTGGTGGTAGTGCAGGGCGCCCGGCTTTGGCGCCGCTTCGGCGATCGGGCGGCAGCCCGTGAGCAGCGGCAGGCCCTCGGGCGACAGCGACGAGGCGTCAAACCTGTTCAGGTTCACCGCGACGCCGAGTTCCTGGTGGAGCACCGCCGCGCCCGAAGGGCTGATCGACAGGTGCACGTCGTGCCCGGTGCGCAGCAGCACGTCGAGCAGGCGTACGGCGTACGGCGCTCCGCTGGCGCCGGTGATGCCGAGGACGACGGGCAGTTCATCCGCCATTCGCTTCCGCCTTGGTCCGGGCCCCGCCCGTGACCTTCTTGCCCACGTACAGCGTCGCGACGCCCAACGTCATAGGGTAGTACCGCACGTCATCGAGCCCGGCCGCTTCCATCCGCTCGGTCAGCTGCTCGTACTCGTAGAACTGGCCAACGCTCTCGGGCAGGTATTCATAGGCGGCCGTGTTGTTCCGCATCAGCGCCTGGCCGATCCGCGGCAGGACGTTGCGGAAGTACCAGCCGTAGAACGCCTTGAACGGCTGCCAACGCGGCGTGGTGAACTCGAGCACCGCCACGCGGCCGCCCGGCTGGCAGACGCGCGTCATCTCGCGGAGCCCCCGGTCGGTATCGGCGACGTTGCGGAGCCCGAAGGCGGCGCCGACGACCTGGTAGGTGTTCGACTCGAAGGGCAGGTCCTGCGCGTCGGCTTCGATCCACTCGATGCGGTCGTTGACGCCCCGCTTGTCGCCCTTGCCGCGGCCGAGGCCGAGCATCTCCGGGCAGAAGTCCGAGGCGGTGATCTGGACCGTCCCGCCCGCGGCCTTGTCGAACGCCAGCGCGAGGTCCCCGGTGCCGGTGCAGAGGTCGAGGATCGGGGCGCCCGACTGGATTGGCTTCACCAGCTTCGTCGTCCGCCAACGCCAGTAGCGGTCGACATTCATGCTCAGCAGGTGGTTGAGCAGGTCGTACCGCGGAGCGATCTCGCCGAACATCCGCTTCACGCGGGCGTTCGACTTGTCGACGGGGGCGTCGGCGACGACACCGCCTGGCGGGGTTGGTTCAGGGGCGGGGGGAGCCGATGCGTCCATGTTGCGGGCGGGAGCTGGAGGGCAGAACTGCTTGCAGCGGGAACAGCAAACCGTGGGGGCGGGTGACCGTCGCCCAACTACAGACTAGAGTGCGGTGTCCCCGGATGACAACCGCCGCCGTGACCGAACCTTCGGATGCGTAACGCCTTATGCCGAACCTCGACGTCCACTACCTGCCTCAATTCGTCCGCGAGTTCGACTTCGCCGGTGGGACGGTGGTGGTCATTGACCTGCTGCGGGCCTCGACCACCATCTGCCAAGCCCTGGCGTCGGGGGCGAGCGAGGTCCGGGCGTTTCTCGACGTCGGCGACGTGGTCCGTGCCGCCGAGGGCGTCGACCGGGCCGAGTTGATCCTCGGCGGCGAACGGGGGGGCGAGCTGATCGACGGCTTCGACCTCGGCAACTCGCCCGCCGAGTACACGGCCGACGAGGTCTTCGGCCGGCGCGTTTTCTTCACCACCACCAACGGCACGGCGGCCCTGACCCATTCTCGGTTGGCGGAGCGGGTGGTCGTGGGGGCAGCGGTGAACCTCTCGGCGGTGGCCGGGTCGGTTAGTTCCGACGAGCACCTCCACCTGCTCTGCGCTGGCACCAACGGCCACGTCACGCGGGAGGACCGGCTGGCGGCCGGCGCCATCGCGACCGAGGTCCTCGCCTTGGGCGGCGAGCGGGAGCAGAACGACCAGGCCGAGTCGGTGCTGCGGGAGTGGCAGGAGTTGCTCACCACCGCCCGGGCGCTAGGGCGGACGCCAACCGAGCAGCTCGCCATCGAACTCCGCGACACGCCGGGCGGCAAGAACCTGATCGCCATCGGCATAGACGACGACCTGCCCCGCTGCGCGGCGATCGACACGCTCGACATCGTGCCGGAGTACAACCCAGCGACCGGCGTGATCCAGGCGCCATAGGTCTCGCGGCGGCAGCCCGCTAAGATCACTTGCCGAAGAACGGGACCGCAGGTAAACGCGAATAAACGCCGGTTGGCCCTAGTTCTTCCTTGTTCACTCGCGTCCATCTGCGGCTAATTTCTTACGGCGGAACGGCATCATGGAAATGGAAAAGCTGGTCTCCCTCTGCAAGCGGCGGGGGTTCTTGTTCCCGTCGAGCGAGATCTACGGCGGGCTGAACGGCTTCTGGGACTACGGCCCGCTCGGCGTCGAGCTGAAGCGGAACCTCAAGGAGGCGTGGTGGCGGGACATGGTCACCGCACACGACGACCTCGACGCCCCCGCCGGCGCCCCCAGCGCGTACGACATGGCGGGCCTCGACTCGACGATCATCATGCACCCGCAGGTGTGGAAGTGCTCGGGGCACCACGACCTGTTCGTCGACCAGATGGTCGACTGCCGCCAATCGAAGAAGCGGTACCGGTACGATCAGGTCCGTGGCCGTTGGGTCGAGGCGAAGGGAGAGAGGGTTTTCGTCTCCACCGTCGCCGAGCAGGAGCAGCCGGAACTCGAGAAGCGGGCGCTGAAGCACTTCAATCTCCGCTCGAAGAACGCCGACGAACTTTTATGGGACGGCGAGCTCACGACGCTCGACAAGATCGAACTCGCCGACTTCGCCAAGGCGCTCGCCCCTGACGCGAGCGAACTCGGCACGCTCACCGAGCCGCGCGACTTCAACCTGATGTTCAAGACGACGATCGGCGCCCTCGGCGGGCCGGAGGACGCGGCGTTCCTCCGCCCCGAGACCGCCCAAGGGATCTTCGTCAACTTCAAGAACGTGATCGACAGCTCGCGGGTCCGCGTGCCCGTCGGCATCGCGCAGATTGGCAAGAGCTTCCGCAACGAGATCACGCCACGCAATTTCACGTTCCGCTCGCGTGAGTTCGAGCAGATGGAGATCGAGTTCTTCTGCCACCCCGACCAGTCGCAGGACTGGTACAAGTACTGGCGTGACCGCCGCATGAAGTGGTGGCAAGACCTCGGGCTGTCGGGCGAGAACCTGATTCTTCGTGATCACGACGCCGACGAGCTTTCGCACTACTCGACCGGCACGGCCGACATCGAGTACGCCTTCCCCTTCTTGCCCGAGGGCGAGTACGGCGAGCTTGAGGGCATCGCGCACCGCGGCGACTTCGACCTTCGCAGCCACATGGAGGGCAAGCTCGACCCGGACTCCAACCCGCTCGAGGTGCAACTCGGCGAGGACGGCAAGCCGTTGCACCGCGGGTCGGGCAAAGACCTGACCTACCGCGACGACCTGACCAACGAGCGGTTCACGCCGCACGTGATCGAGCCCTCCGCCGGCGCCGACCGCGGTGCGCTCGCGCTGTTGTGCGAGGCGTACACCGAGGACACCGCCCCGGATGATAAGGGGAAGGAGCAGACTCGCGTGGTGATGAGGCTCCACCCCCGCGTGGCGCCGATCAAGGCGGCCGTCTTCCCGCTCGTGAAAAAAGACGGCATGCCGGAGGTCGCCAAGGAACTGTACCAAGCGCTTAAGAAGAAGTTCCCCGCGTTCTACGACGAGAAGGGCGCCGTCGGCCGCCGCTACCGACGCCAGGACGAGGCGGGCACGCCGTACTGCCTGACGGTCGACGGCGAAACGCTCAGCGACAAGACGGTCACCCTCCGCGACCGCGACTCGCTTGAACAGGTCCGCGTGAAGCTCGACGACGTCGTCGAGGAGGTCGAGCGGCGGGTCGCCGGCGGATGATCCGCCGCTATTCACTGCGGTGGCTGGGCTTCGCTGCGGCAGCAGGAACTCGGTTTGCCCGAAACGCGCCGATCCGCATAATTAAAGCAGCGGCAAGCGCCTCGGCTTGTCCGCTCCCCACGGAGGCGTGTGGCATGGGTGCTCGGCTCGGGCGTGGTTGGCGGCGGTGGGCCGCGGTTGGTTGGCTGGCGTGTTCGCTCGGCGTGCACGCGGTCGAATCCGGGGCGCAGACCCGCTTCGTGGGAGACTCGCCGACGCGCCTGAATGCGAACCTCGGGCGCTCGACCGGCTTAGTGAGGACGGGCCTTGCGAGTACCGGCCTGGCGAGGTCGACGACGCGCGTGTCGACCGTCGTCGGTGTCTCGCCGGGCGGGGTGCTCGCGTACCGCTCCTACGGCTTCTACCCGTACGACCCGGTCTTCGGCTACGCCGGCTACTACGACCCACGCCTTGTTCCGTACGCCGGGGGCTTTCCGCTTGGGTTGTGTCGGCGTTGTGGGCTGTACGGGGCGGGCTGCGGTTGTTTTGGGCCGGTTGTCTTGCCGCCGGTGGTGCTCGACCCTGGCGAGCT
>JBCCZD010000054.1:0-18317 GCA_039188275.1 Planctomycetota bacterium | reverse complement strand
TGACGTTGCCGAACAAGATGGCGAGCATGATGCCCTCCGGGTAAGCCGGGTTGATGACGCGGATCAGGGCGGTGACGACGCCGATGAGCCCGCCGTACCACCACTTGCCGACCTCGGTCATCGAAGCGCTGACGGGGTCGGTCGCCATGAAGACGGCGCCGAAGGCGACGCCGCCGATCACCAGGTGCCAGGCGGGCGAGATGTACGCCATCGGGTTGTCGGACAGGTCGCGGAAGGCCCACAAGACGGTCGACATGCCGATGAGCCCCAGCACGACGCCGGCCATGATCCGCCAAGAGCCGATGCCGGTCGCGATCAGGATCGCGGCGCCGAGCAGGCAGGCGAGGGCCGACGTCGACCCCATCGAACCGGGGATCCAGCCCATGAAGCAGTCGAACCAGCTGTAGGCCATGCTGGTCGAGGCGGTCGGCAGGGTGCCTACCTCGGCGGTGCCCATGTTGGTGAGGATCGTCGCGCTGCTGTAACCGTCGACCTTGCCGGCGGCGACCCACACGCCGTTGATGGCGTTGCCCGCTTCGACCCACTCGCCCGATTGGTACTTGGGGTAGGCGAAGTAGAGGAATGCCCGGGCGGTGAGCGCGACGTTGAGGAAGTTCTTGCCGGTGCCGCCGAAGATCTCCTTGCCGAAGATCACGCCGAACGCGATGCCGAGTGCGACCTGCCAGAGGGGCGTCGTCGGCGCCAGCGAAAGCGGGAAGAGGGCGCCGGTGACCAGGAAGCCCTCGTTGATCTCGTGCCTCCGGACCGAGGCGAACAACGCCTCGATGTTGCCGCCGACCGCCATCGTGACGATGTAGATCGGCAAGAAGAACAGGCCTCCGTAGACGATATTGGACAAGTGGTTGGCGGGGTCATGCTCAAGCCCCAACCACTGCATGTAGTTCTCGCGGTCGTCGAGCGGCCCGAGGATGCCCAGGCCGGTGATCGACCCCGAGTAGGGCGGCGCCCCGTACTCGGCGATCGCCAGGTTCGCTTGGTAACCGGTGTTCCAGAACGCCATGAAGAAGCAGGGCAGCAGGGCGACGACCACCATGATCATCATCCGCTTCATGTCCAGGCTGTCGCGGATGTGCGACGCCGCCTTGGTCACGTGCCCGGGCGTGTACAGGAACGTGTCCATCGCCTCGTAGAGCGGGTAGAGCTTCTCGAGGCTGCCCCCCTTCGTGAAGAGCGGCTCGACGCGGTCGAGTTGGTCGCGTAGCAGTTTCATTGCTTGCCGGGGATTGTGCTGGTGTCGTGCGACGCCTCGGTACCATCGCGGGCGCCGCGACGCGGTCTCCTCGTGGCGACGCGGGCGGCTAGCCCTCGTGCTCGATGGTTGTCAGGCTCTCGCGGAGCATCGGGCCGTAGTCGTTCTTGCCCGGGCAGACGAAGGTGCAAAGCCCGAGGTCTTCCTCGTCCAGCTCCAGGCAGCCGAGCATCTGGGCCGACTCGGTGTCTTGGACGCACAGCGACTTCAGCAGCGGCGTGGGGATAATGTCCAGCGGCATGACGCGCTCGTACATCCCCATCGGCACGATCGCGCGGTGGCTCCCCTCGGTCGACGTCGTGAACCGCCACCGCCGGCTGGCGCTGCTTAGTAGCGATGATGCGTAGGTCTTCTTGATCGAGTAGCGGTCCATCCCGGGCAGCATCCATCCGATCAGGTCGCGGTGGTTGCCCTCCTCCAGCGTCACGACCTGCGTGTGCCGGCGGCCGAGGTAGTCGATCGGCTCGACGCTCTGCCGGCCTGACAAGACCGAGCCCGAGACGGTGCGGACCTGCTTGCCCTCGGGGGCCGTGAACTGCCCCTCGGCTAGCTCGGTCAGGCAAGCGCCCACCCTCGTGCGGACGAGCCGGGGGTCGGTAACGGAGGGGCCGCCGATCGCGATCGTCCGCTCGGTCAGCAGCCTGCCGGTGAGCATTAGGTGGCCCACGGCGACGACGTCTTGGTAGCCGATGTGCCAGACCGAACGTTCCATGCTGACCGGCATGAGCAGGTGGATATGCGTGCCGGCCAGGCCCGCGGGGTGCGGGCCCGAGAACTCGGCGACTTCAACGCAGCCGAGGTCTTCACCCGGGATGGTGGCGTCCGCCGCCTTGCACAGGTAGGTCGGCCCGGCGGTCAGGGTGCTCAGAGCTTGCAGGCCCGCGGCGAACTCCGCGGGCTGCTGCGCTAACACCACCGCCGGGTTGGCGGCGAGCGGGTTGGTGTCGATCGCCGTGACGAAGAGCGCGGCGGGATCGGCGTCGATCGCCGGCACCTTGCTGTACGGGCGGGTCAGCAGCGACGTCCACAGGCCCGAGTTGACAAGGTTTTCGCGGACCAGCGCGGCGTCGAGCTGCGCCAGGTTGTCGTCCGAGTACGATGCGAATGTCTCCTCAGCGTCGCCGGACAGTTCGATGACGACCGACTGGAACGCACGCTTCGCACCACGGTTGACAGAAACAACGGTCCCGGCCCCGGGCGATGTGTAGCGTACACCGGCCGTCTTTTTGTCAGTAAAGAGGAGCTGACCGAGCTTGACCGTGTCGCCAGCCGCGACCTCCATGGTCGGCTTCATCCCGAGATAGTCGTCGCCCAACAACGCCACGCGAGAAACGGTTGGGCTCGCGTCGACAACCTGACGGGGCTCCCCGGCGATGGGGACATCGAGTCCCTTCTTGATCTCGAACCTGCGTGTCATCTCGACTGCTCCCTGGCGAGGGGCGATATAACCGCGGCGATCAACCATCCCGCGGCCGCTCGCCCTGGGGGCTGCGGCGCGTACCCCATCGGCACTTGGTCGTTGCCTCGGTGTCTTACTAGCTCGTGAATTTTTTCACGGGAAGGGCCGGAGGTCAATGTCAGAAAGGCTTTTTGTGCCCCCAAAGCGGCATTCGGACTGAGCATTTGTCGCAACGCAAGCCGCCCGGAGTAGCCGTTGAGAGCTTACGCTTGCCGCCATCATGCCGAGCCGCTTGCCGCCCGCAGCGTCAACGAGAAGATAAACGAATCGCTTCTGCTGACAATCCGAACCGGGCACGATTTGCCGCGCCGCCTAATCGAATGCAGCCGAGCACATCGCCGCGCACACGGACCGTGCATCGCTCTGAGGCCCGTTGCTGGTCCTATGCGGCAGGCCTATACTTCTTGCTCGATTCTGAAAAGCCACCCGCAATACCGGCGGTTTCGCGATGAAAATCCACGAGTTCCAAGCCAAAAAACTGTTCCGCGATGCGGGTATCCCTACGCCGGAGAGCATCGTCGCCGAGACAGGCGCCGAGGCGGCGGCGGCTTTTGAGAGGCTGGGTGGTCCGCTTGCGGTCGTGAAGGCCCAGATCCACGCCGGCGGGCGTGGCAAGGGGACGATCAAGACGGATGCTGAGCAGCACGGGGTCGAACTCGTGCGGTCGGCCGCCGACGCCCAGCGCGTCGCCGAGGCCATGCTCGGCCACCCGCTGGTCACGATCCAAACCGGTCCGGAGGGGCAAGTCGTTCGGCGTGTCTTGGTCGAGCAGGGGTGCGATATCGCCCGCGAGCTTTACCTCGGTATCGTCGTCGACCGGGCGGCCGACCTGCCGGTGCTGATGGTCTCGACCGAGGGCGGCATGGATATCGAAGAAGTCGCCGAGAAGACGCCCGAGCTGATCTACACGGAGCGTTTCACGCCCGACGGCGGCCTGCTGCCGTACCAGACACGCAAACTCGCGAAGAAGCTGGGCCTGGAGGGGGGCGCCGTGCGTGCGGCGGACACGTTCCTCCGCTCGCTCTGCAAGCTGTTCGTCCAGCTCGATTGCAGCCTCGCGGAGATCAACCCGCTGGTCGTCACCGGCGCCGGCGAGCTTATCGCGCTCGACGCGAAGGTGACCTTCGACGAGAACGCGATGTTCCGCCACCCCGACCTGCTCGAGCTGCGGGACAAGGCCGAGGAGGACGTCAACGAGCTGCGGGCCGGCGAGGCGGGGCTCAGCTACGTCCAGCTCGAGGGCAACATCGGCTGCCTAGTGAACGGCGCCGGGCTGGCGATGAGCACGATGGACATCGTCAAACTGCACGGCGGGCAGCCGTCGAACTTCCTCGACGTCGGCGGCGGGGCCAACAAAGACCAGGTGACCGAGGCGTTCCGAATCCTGCTGGGCGATGAGAACGTGAAGGCGGTGCTGGTGAACATCTTCGGCGGCATCATGCAGTGCACGACCATCGCCAACGCCGTGCTGGCCGCTTACAAGGAGGTCGGCTTCAACGTGCCGCTGGTCGTGCGGCTCGAAGGGACCGAAGTCGAGGAGGGCCGGAAGATCCTTGCCGAGTCGGGCGTCGACATTATCAACGCCGAGGGCCTGACCGACGCGGCGAAGAAGGTCGTCGCGGCCGCCGGCGCCGCCTGAGGAATTCACCGCCGAGCACACCGAGATCGCAGGGGAACCGGTTCCTCGTTATCGCTCGCTGTGTGTGGTCTGCGTTCTCTGTGGTTACTCAACAGAAGCTCACCCATGTCAATACTCGTCAACAAATCGACCCGCCTTATCTGCCAAGGCATCACCGGCAAGGCGGGCGAGTTCCACTCGCGGAACTGCCTTGAATACGGCACGCAGCTCGTCGGCGGGGTCACGCCGGGCAAGGGGGGGCAGACCGTGCTCGACCGCCCGGTGTTCGATACCGTCGAAGAGGCGGTCGCGAAGGAGGGCGCCAATGCGTCGATGATCTTCGTCCCCCCGCCGTTCACGGCCGACGCCATCCTCGAGGCGGCGGACGCCGGCATTGAGGTCATCTGCGCCATCACCGAGGGCGTGCCGGTCATGGACATGGTGCGGGTCAAGAGCGAGCTGACCGCCCGCGTCGCCGCCGGGCAGAAGGTCCGGCTCATCGGGCCCAACTGCCCGGGCGTCATCACGCCCGAGGAGTGCAAGATCGGCATCATGCCGGGTTACATCCACAAGAAGGGCCCTGTCGGGCTGATCAGCCGCAGCGGCACGCTCACGTACGAGGGGGTCTGGCAGTTGACGAACCTTGGCCTCGGCCAATCGACGTGCGTCGGCATCGGCGGCGACCCCGTCAACGGGACGAACTTCATCGACTGCCTGGAGCTGTTTCAGGCGGACGGTGACACCGAGGCGATCCTCATGATGGGCGAGATCGGCGGCGCCGCCGAGGAGGAAGCCGCCGCGTACGTCGCGGAGCACGTCAACAAGCCGGTCGCCGCGTTCATCGCCGGCCGCACGGCGCCCCCCGGCAAGCGGATGGGGCACGCCGGCGCCATCATCTCGGGTGGCAAAGGGACGGCCGACGACAAGATCGCCGCGCTGACGGCGGCCGGCATCGAGGTCGCTGAAAGCCCCGCCGACATGGGCGCCGCTATGAAGAGGGCCATCGAGAAAGCGGCCTGATCGGCGATGCTAACTTCGGGCACATCTTGGCGCCCCACGCTTGTCACAAATTAAAGTGAGTCACAGCGTCCGATCGGTCCGCCGCGGCTTTTTTGCGACCGAGCGGGAGCAGTCAGAGCAGGCCGCCAACCGACGCGAAACGAGTTGCGTCGCCGAGCAGTGTGTCGATACAACGGCGCGATTCTTTTTGTATCCGCCTCGGCGCCAAATCTCGACAACCAGTCTTGGGCCGCCGTTTTGTGCCACGCGAAACGATTCTTGGCCGCGGCTGGGATTCTTTGACGCGGCTTGCGACGGCGCCGGTTTACACGCCGAGCGAGATCGGCGGGAAGGCCTCGAAGGAGGGCAGGGTCACGACCACGCGCATCGGCTGGCCGGACGGGCCGGCGCCCTTTGCCGCGTGGCTGATGGCCTCCTCGCTCAGCCGCCGGCCGCGGCGGACGAGCGTCTTGCCCGATGACGTCAGGTCGTCCGCCAAAACCATGCCGGGGCGGAGCTGATCGGGCGGCAGCTCGATTCCCCGCAGGTCGGCCCAAGGCTCGATCTCTTCCAGCGCTTCCAGCAGCGGTCGATAGGCTTGGGGCAAGGCTTCGCGCAGCTCCTGGACGAGCACCTTGCCGCTCACCCCTTGCCCGAGCGCGAAGTGCGACTGGGCCGCGACCCGCAGCAACGACGACCCGACCGAGACGATCGCCGCCCCGTCAGTCGGCCGGCGCTCCACAACAACGCCGTCTGCGTGGGGGAACGCGCGGATGATCTTGCCGACCGTCTCCAGCCGAGGGATCTTCGCGAACAGGTTGGCGGCGCCGGCGGCGGCCTGCTCCCAGCGTTCGCGCTCGGTTGCGAGGGCGTTGGCGCCGGGCGGCTTGGCGAGCTTCATCCCGTCGTCCACCAGGGCGAAACCCATCGGCGCCAGCCGCGACGCGAGCTTGAACTCCCACCGCTCTTCGATGTCGGCGTGGGCGCACATCGCCGAGACGATGCCGCTGAACCCGGCGCCCAACCCGCCGAGTTCGGGGAGGGCGGTGTCGAACACGGTGGTGATCGCCGAGACGGCGCCGACGAACGTCCGGTTCAGCAGCTCCTTCTCGGCCGCGGCCAACGCGTGGTAGCGCAGCGCGGCGTTGATGGCGCGCGTCAGCTCCTCGGTGCTCGACGGCTTGTTGAGGAACCGGAAGACCTCGCCCTCGTTAACCGCCCGCATCGCCGTGGCGATGTCTTGGTTCCCGGTGAGCATTAGGTAGACGCTGTCGGGCGCCGCCTCGCGGGCGCGCCGGATGTACTGGACGCCGTCCATGCCCGGCATCCGCATGTCGGTAACGACGACCGCGAACGGCCCGGACTGCTCGATCGCTTCGAGGCCTTGGGGTCCCGACAGGGCGGTCGTGATATCGAACTCCAGGCCCAAAGCCCGGGCAATCGAGTCGACCAGTGCCGGTTCATCATCGACGACAAGGACTTTATTGGTCACGCGTTTCTCGAACGGTTTGGGCGCCCCGTGGCTTGCCGCTGTTCGTTGGGTAGAACCGATTGGACGGGGATCGCCTTTATCAGGGTTGTGCCAACGGCGCACGGCCGTCTTGGCGAGCCGGCGGGTTCGCCGACTCGTGGTGCAGCGGCAGCACGACGCGGAAGCGGGCGCCCTCGCCCGGCGCCGACTCGACGCCGATCGCCCCGCCGTGCTTGTTGACCACCACGTCGTGGGAGATCGCGAGCCCCTGCCCGGTCCCCTTGCCAACGTCCTTGGTCGTGAAGAAGGGGTCGAACACGCGGCATGCGTGCTCGGCGGGGATGCCGGGGCCGGTGTCCTGCACCTCGATCGTGATGCTCTCCCCCTCGGCCCGGGTTCGGACGAGGATCCCCCCGAGGTCGTCTTCTTCAGACCGGTGCTCGGCGATCGCATCCGCGGCGTTGACAATCAGGTTCAAGAAGACCTGGTTCAACTCCGCCGGCAGGCATTCGATGGGCGGAACGGTGGGGTCGAGTTCGAGTTCGAGCGTCGAGACGTACTTCCACCGGTTCTTGGACACCACCACGGCGCTCCGGAGGAGCTCGTTGACGCTCGCGAGCGATTTGTCCTTCGAGCCCGGGTGAGAGAAGTCTTTCATCGCGCGTACGATCTCGACGACGCGCGACACGCCGACGGCACAGTCGTCAATCGCCGCGGGGACGTTGTCTTGAAGGAAGGCGAAGCGTTGCGATTCGAGGGCGTCATCGACCTCGGCGATCCGGGCCGATACCTCCGGCGGCAGGGACTCGGCGCCCAGCATGCCGCGGAGTGTGTCGATAACGCCTAGGACTTGCGGAATCGACGCCTTGAGGAAGTCGACGTTCGAGCCGACGAACTGCATCGGGGTGTTGATCTCGTGCGCGACGCCCGCGGCGAGCTGGCCGATCGATTCGAGCTTCTGCGCCTGGGAGAGCTGCGACTCGAGCAGCTCTTTCTCGGTCACGTCGACCCCGTGGATGGCGATGGCGGGGACCCCGAGGTAGGTGGCCCGCTGGACGCGTGCGGCCACGGAGTAGGTCGACCCGTCGTGGCGGCGGAAGTGGCCGTTGAACGGGGCCCCGCGGGCGTCGCCGCTGCCATCGCTTGCCAAGAGCCTGAGCAACTCGGCGTGCGACTCGTGTGTGAGCAGCTCCGGCAGCCGTTTGGCACGCAGCTCTTCGAGTTCGTAGCCCATGTTGCCGCGGGCGCCTCGGTTGCCTTCCACGACCTGGAACGTAGAGGCGTCGACCACCAGCAGCTCGTTGCTGGCCTCCTCGAGGATCTGCGCCAGGTCGCGGCTGCGCGTCTCGGCCTCCTTGCGTTGGTCGATGTCGAGCATGACGCCCGCCAGCACCAGGGGCACCCCGGTCGTGCGGTGCTGAATCACTCGGCCCTTCGACTGGACCCAGCGGTAGCCGCCCGACTCCAGGCGTACCCGGAACTCGCAGTCGACGCCGTGGGCGCCGCCCTCTTCCAGGCAGGTGGCCAGGTGCTCTTCGAGCCGCGTGAGGTCGTTCGGGTGGACGCGACTCATCAGCTCGTCGATGCTCGGCTCGACCAACTCTCGTGGCCGGCCGATAAGCTCCGCCCACCGCTGGCTGTACTCGACGTGGCCGGTCTCGGTGTCCCATTGCCAGGTGGCGATGCCGGCCGCCTGCATCGTGAGGGCGAGCGTCCGTCGGCTGCTGTGGAGCGCCTCGGTCAGCATCTCGGCGTGGGTGCGGGCGGTCACGGCGGCCCGATCGGCTTCGGTCCTCTCGGTGACGTCGACCAGGCAGAGGATCGCCGCGGCCCGGCCGCCGGGGTCATCGATTCCGGAGATGGTCGCGTTGAGCCACAGCGTCTTGGGCCCGATCTGAACGCGGTGCGTGGCGGTGTCGTTGTCGCGCTCGCTGCCGGCAGGCTCGCCGGCAAGGAATGCGTCGAGGCGGTCGGCGACGCCCGCGAGGCCTTGCCTGATTGGCGCCGGGCCGTCGCGAAGAGCGCTGGCCAGCCGGTGGCCGACGCGTGGCATCGCCGCGCCGCCGAAGCACGCGAGCCCTTCCCAGCGACGGTTGCAATCGCGGACGATCCCCTCTGCATCGACGATGCACACGGCCCCGTCGATCGCGTCGAGCACTGAACTCACAACCGCGCTTGGCGGCTCAACGAGACGCGCCTGGTCGCCGTGTCGGTAGGCCTCGTGCCGCTGGTCCTCTCGAGCCGAGGCCCGCCGCTGCCTCACAGCGGCGATGGCCTGCATCGCGCCCAGCGTGACGCCGAAGGCGACGCCGCCGAGGCCGGCCGCCAGGACCCAGAGCTGGTCGAATGATTGGAACTGCATGGCAACGACAGCGTGGCCGATGGGGGCAAGACCTTGTCGAGGGTCGCTGCCGCCGGCGACCCCGTAGTCCGCTGCAAACCTAGCACGCGGGAGGCGCCGGTTTGCTTGTTTCCGTGGATTCCCGCGTTCGGTACCCACGCGGCTCGTGGCGACCGCTATCGGGGCAGGTGTGGCCAGCCAGAGCGCGGCGGACGAAAACCAGGCGGCGAGCGGCGTTTGGGCGTGGTTCCGCAAACGTTCGGGGGCGAGGGGACGCTTCGCCGGGTGCGTCCAGTCGTCTGTCGAGCGGTAGCCACCGCTTCAGCGGCGGCCGGACGACAGCCGCTTTAGTTGCACTGCCAAGCGGTGCAGGTTCCAGTTGGCCACCGCCCGCAACTTGGCGTTCCACTTGAGCCTTTCGAAGGGGCCCTCAGCCAACAGCTTGAGCATCCGCGGCCGGTAGCCCGCCGCAAACTCGGCTTCTTCGGCCAGGATGCGTTGCGAGTACGGCGACGCCAGCGGGTCATGCATCTTGCACGCCTCGTAGAACGCCACCAAGTCGCGGGTGATCGTCGGCGTGGTCCAGCGTGCGTGGGCATAGTCGTGCGTAGCCTGCTTCATCGCCTGAAGCTTGTCGGGGGCGTTCACCAACTCGCTAACCCGCTCGAACGCCTGCTCGGGAGACGAGACCAGGTACCCATTCAAGCCGTCAATAATCTGCTCCGACTGGCCGTTGTCACGCAGGGGATTGGCGCCCGCAATTGTCGGCAATCCGCCACCCGCCGCCTCGCAGATGGTGGTTGAAAAGCACTCGCCAAACAAGCTGAAGAAGAGTTGGACGTCCATCGCGGCGAAGACCTTCGCGAGCATCAGGAAGTCCGCCGTCTGCGGGTGGTTCACGAACCGCTCGCCCCAACGCGCTTCTAGCCGGTCGCGGCCCCGCTTCTCGGCCGGGTAGCCGATCGAAAGCCAGACGACCTTCTCCGACGATTCGAGCGCACGGTTGACGATTTGTTCGCTGGCCGCGGACCACTTGCCCGGTGTGTCGCGCCCGATCCTCCCAACGACGAACGCGTCTTCGGGGACGCCCAACTCGCGTCGGCGGGCGTGGGCGACTTCGACCGGATCGAGCGTGCTCTGCGGCGGGTCGGTCCGTTCGAACGAGTTGATCCGGACCACGCCGACGCCGTGGCGCATCGCCTGCTCGGCGGTCATCCCCATCCACAGCCGCTGCCGATAGAGCATGTACACGCCGATCAGGCATGTGTGGCACTTGGAAAGCGTTTCGCGGCTGGCGGGGGGCCGGCCGAACACGGGCGTGACGACCACCGTGGCGCTCGAGCCCCGCACCGTCGACACGGACGCCAACGCACTGATCAGCGGCTCGTTGTAGTCGCCGCCGTGCAGGTGGATCACGTCCGGCGCCAGGTCGTGGATCGCCGACGCGTAGCGGCCGTCGTCGGCCTCTTCGATCAGGTGGTGCCGTACGCCGTGCGCGGGGGCTTCAAGGAAACGGGGCCCGGGCGCCCGGCCCACGACGTGCGCCTCGTGCCCGGCTGCTCCGAGGCCTTCGGCGAGGACGCAGCCCGCTTTCTCGGTTCCGCCGATCCCGAAGCCGGGGACAACCTGAACGACCCGCATAGGTGCGTTAACCTGTGTAGTCTCGAAGATCGATCTGTCAGCCGACCGCGCCCCGCCGCGCAGTTGGCCCCGCTCAATGGCGGGCGGAGGCGGCGGTCCTAAGTCGCGTAAACGCCGCCCTCATCCGAGTATACCTCAAGAGTCGGCGGCCCGGATTCGCCGGAGAGATCGCGCCGACGACCGGCCCGCCCGGGCAAATGGCTTGCTGTGACAAGGCGCCCGACGGAGCCGTCGCGCCGGCTCACCGCTGCTCCTGGCTGAAACGGAGCAAGCGTCCGTCGCGGCGGGCCAGGCAACCAGCGCTTGGTTAGAACACCCCAGCAGCCGAGCAACTCGCTACGTTGCCGGCAGGGGCGATCCCTTCGGGTCACGGTTCTCGATCGCGTAACACCGCGGTCCACGCTCGCTGCGTCGCGAAAAAGCATTACGATACGGGCCTAGCGCCGCTGAATCCTGATGGTACGCCAGCCCCTGACGCGCCCGTGACACAACCGGCTGCTTGGTGTGGCGGGCAACGGCTTGCGCGCGGTCGGCGCGAACGCGAAAGTTGACACGATGGCGGAAGGGCGGAGATGCCAACAATAAAGCCGAAGACGGGTCCACCCGACGGCGGCGCCGAAGGCGTTGCCTGGATCGACGCAGAGAAGGACTACGCCCTCGGTTTGGCCGAGGGCAAGCTGGTCTGCCGCAACCCGAAGGGCAAGCGCCTCGCGTCAGCGCCGAAGTGGCTTAAGCAGACCGAACTCGCGGAGCAGCTCCTGGCGCTGAGCGAGCGGCTCAACGACCACCGCATCGAGTGCCAACGCCGGGTAGAAGAGTGGATGCTCCGCTCACTTCCCGTTCCCCGCGAGGTGCTGGCCTCGGTCTGGCCCGACCCCGACTGGAGCGACATGCTCCGCAACCTGGTTGTTGCTCCCCTGAAGTCGAAGGGCAAGGCGGGCGCCGACCAGACAGGTCTGCTTCGTGAGGTCGACCCGAAACGTGGCGTCGGCGTGGTCGATCGCGACGGCGAGACGGAGTGGATCAAGTCCGCTCAGGTGCTTATCCCGCACCCGATCTTGATCGACGGGATCGAAGACCTCAGCGAGATCGCGACAGACATGCGCTTTACGCAAGTGGTCGATCAGCTCTTCCGCCCCGTCTTCTCCGCGACCGACCAGCAGCGCGCCTTGACCGCGGTGAACGACTTCCAGGGCGGCAAGTTTGAGCAGCTGAACTACGCGGTCTCGCACTGCCGGCGGCTCGGCTTCCCCGTGCGGGGCGGCTACGCCTGCTGCCGGTTGTGGGAGGACGCGACGCCGATTGAAGCCCGCTACTGGATCGGCGACGATCACCCCGAAGGCGAGGCCTACACCGGCGAGTTGACCTTTGTCGACCGCGAGCAGCGGCCGCAGGTGATTGCCGACGTCGGCGCGGTGACCTTCAGCGAAGGCGTCCGCATGGCCTCGCGGGTGTACGCCAAACGCCGGGTCGAGAAAGAAGAGGGGGCGGAGCCTTGAGCGTCGCGACCAACCGGCTCGAAGCGGGCGGGGTCCTCCCGGCCGGCGCCAAGGTCGACCGCGGCGCCGCGGAGACCGTCGTGGCGCGGCGCTACGCGCACCCGGCGCTCGGCGAGCGACCGGTGGTCCGCTTGACCTCCGACCGGCTCGGCGAGGCCGAGGACCTCGCGATGGAGTTCCTCGGGTTCGCGCGGCCCCAGGTTTCGGCGCCGGTCGGGGTGCAGCAGCTGCGCAGCCTCGACTTCGCCGCGTGGGCGTTAACCAAAGACCCGGGCAACGCCCGCTACGCGCTCAACCTGGTCAAGCGGATGAAGGCCGCACGCCGCAAGGCGAAGGCGAAGCCGGGCCACGCCTGGGACGTCTTTGTGGACATGGCGCGGGAACTCGGGCGCTCGGCCCGCCACTTCTTGCCCCCGTTCTGGGAGGACGTAGGCCGGACCTACAAGGACCTCGGCAACCAGACCTACGCGTCGCGTGCATTGAACAAATCGCTCGAGGCGGAACGCGTCCACGCGTTGGAGTCGGACCGCGCCCGGCGACGCGACGTGGTGGTCGAGTTCGTGCTCGCGGGCTGCCTGGCGGGCAAGGCGTTGTCGGACTACGCGGGCGACCTGATCGACCAATACGATGGGGACCAGGCGTTTGCCATCTTCCGCGACCTGTGTGCCCGCCGCACCCGCGGCGGCATGGCGCCCTGGGCGGCGATGCCGAGGGACTTCGCCAAGCTCGCCAAAGCCGCTGGGAAAGACGCGGCCGCGGAGCTCGAGTCCTGGCTCGAAGAAATTATCGACGCCCCGGCGATGGGGCGCGTCTCGCTTCAATTCTGGAAGGCGTGCGACAAGCACTGCAAGCGCATCGTTCAAAAGAATCCGACCTTCGCTATCGAGTTGCTGCGGCACACCCGCCCCGAGAAGCGGTACTACGACGAGAGCACGCTGCCCGCCTGGCTTGCGTTGCTCGACGGGTGGGGCGCCTTCGAGTACCTGTGGGGGGCCGACGACAAGCGTGCCCCGCCACTGGGCGAGCCGCTTGCGCACTGGTTCGGCCGCATCCTCCGCGACGACCAGCCGGCGCCCGCTTGCGTGCTCGATATGCTGCAGCGGCTCGCCCCCCGGCTGCGGGCCGAGAAGACGCCGCTGCCGCTCACCCCGCCGGCCGGCGCCGGGCGGCGGTACGTCGGTCAGGAGATCGACGTCGACGTGCTCGACGCGTGCTTCGCCTTGGGCTTGAAGGTGGACGACCCGGTCGGGGGCTTCACGATCGCGTTCAGCGGCTGGCTGGCGGAAGAGCCCGACCACCCGCTGCGCAACGCCGGCCTGGCGGAGGCGGCGGGGGACGATCGCTTCTCGGTCGAGGTCATGGCCGGCTTCAGCGACGCGTTGAAGTGCAAGGGGGGCGAGGTCAGCCGGCACTACAACGCGCCGAAGACCCATCGGCGGCCCTTTCCGCTGGCGGCCGGCGACCGAGAGCCGGTGAAGCGGCTGTGGCGGGCACACGACAAGGCCTTGATCGACGCGTTGATCGGGAGTGGCGTCAGCGGCTTTGTCGACTGGCAACGCCGGCTGCAAAACACGCTTTGGCCAGAGAGCCTCCGCAACAACCCGGACCTCGCGGAGCGGCTCGAGGCTTTCGACCCCGTCGCCGTGCTGCACCGCACGCTCCGGGCGGGAGTGCTCGATGAGTACGGCCTGCCGGGCTTCGAGCAAGCATTCGACGGGCTGAGCATCACGCCCAAAGCACAGACGTACGGCGGCTCGAACTGCTTCTTGGCCTTCCCCAACGTCGTGCTCACGGACGCCGTCCACGCCCATGTGATCACGCCCGAGGGAGAGGTCACCAAGCACGAGCTGCGGCTGCCGAAGACCACCCAGCTGCACGAGGTGTACGTGGTGGGCGACGACCTGGCCGTCGTCTACCGCGACAAGGACTGGCAGTCGCACCTGATGTGGGCGAGCGACCCCGGCGCGAGCCGAAAGGTTGAGACCCGCTACGTGCGGAGCGTGCTCACGACGTCGGTCACGCTCGACGACGGCGGCGTCTTCTTCGGCAAGTCAGCCGTCAGGCCGGGCGCCAAGTGGCTGCCTGAGCCCTGCGACTTCTTCCACGACGGCGAACGCTTCTGGCGCCTCAGCAGCGACTACGACGGGCGTGAGCACCGGGCAACCGTCACCGAGGTCGACCCCACGACCGGCAAGTCGCTGCGGGCGGGCGTGCCGCCGTGGTTTGAAGACGCCGGCGGCGGCGAGGTTGATTTTCAGCACTCCAAACTCACCACCGCCGAGGGCGTGCCGGCGGACTCCCCGATGGGCTCCCGAGACGGGCTTATCGGCTGGAAGGTCGTCCGGCGCCGCGACGGCGGGCTTGTCGGCGAGGGCGTCGATGGCCGCGTGTGGGACAAACCGCTGCCGGACGGCGAGGTCCCGCTCGGGCTGCTCCGGCAGGCGGGCGCCGACGCGTTGCTGCCCGTCTCGACGACGAGCATCGGCCAAGCGGACTTGGCGATCTGGGACCCGAGCGGCTCGACGGTCATAACCGTTCTCGATCTCTTGTCGAACAGGAACGCCGAGGGGCAGGTCGCCGTGCTGCCGCTGCTGTACTGGCGTCTGCTGCGGCCGCGGCACGAGCCCTCGTCGAGGAAGCTCCGCAAGATCAGCCTTAAGCAATGCCAAGCGCTGAGCGACGCCGCGGCGCAAGACCGAAACGCCGCCGACGCAAAGTCGAAGACCAAGGGCAAGACCCAACCGCGCGGGGCGGCGCAGCCGACAGCGGAGTCGCCGGCGCTGACCGCGGCCATCGAGAAGCTGCTGCCCAAGGCCCCGCCGCGGATGGTGCGTGGCATCGCCGGCGTGGTCAAGCACGCCGAGCGCCAGGCCTGGATGTTCAACAAGACACGCGCCGACCTGCTGGCCGTCAGCCGCGTCGAGGCGAAGCAGACGTCGACGATGGTCGGCCACCAGCTGGACGGGGCGGCCGCGGCTTGGGAGCTGGACGACGTCGGCCGCTACTCCGACGACGAGAAGGTTTGCGTGGTGGCCAACATCGAGGCCGCCGCGGCCTTCCTCCGAGGCGAAGCGCCGGCGGGCGAGCTGCCGGAGTCTCATCTCTTGTGGTTCCCGTTGGTGGACGATCTGTTGGTCCAGTCGTGGAAACGGTATTGGCGGTCCGCCGCGCAGCAGATGAAGAACCCGTCGGCGTCGCCTGGTGCATGGCTCGACTTCCTCGCCTTCTGGCAGCAGCAACGCATCGGCGAGCTGCCCGGCGAACTGGCGGTGCTGGCCGCCGTTAAGGAGGGCGCCAAGCGGGGCGGCCTGTACGGCTACACGACCGACATCGATGCGGGCGTCTCGTTCTCGCTCGAACACCGCGGCGACCGCTTCGTCTGCATCCAGCGGCAAGGCTACCAGGGCTACCCTTACCTCTTCCTCCGTCACTCCACCGCCGAAGAACCAACCACACCGCCTGGCTACACCGTCAAGGCGACGACCAGGCTCAAGAACCGCGCCGACCCGGAGCAGGTAACCGCCCTGCTCACCGCCGCGCGCAGCGCCGAGGAGCGTCCTCTGCCAACGCCCGCCGAGCTGGCCGAGGTCGGCGAGGAGGTCGGCGCGACGCCCGCGGAGGTCGGGCTCGTTTGGCTCGGGGGCCTCGGCTTCAACGACTACAACAACAATTTCCTCCCACCCGAGTTGCGCAAACGCCTCGGGTGGAAAGTCGCCGACGCGGCGGCGGCGAGGCAGTCGCTGCAAAACCTCAAACCGGCCGTGCGAGACCGGTTGTTCGCCTCAGTGCTGGGCGCCGGGCCCGCGGCGCCGTTTTCCGCGGACCGCTCCGCTGCGTTCGCGGCGATCGCGAAGGCCTGGGGGCAGCAGACGGCAAAACGCCTCCCGCTCGAGGCGGCGCTTCAGAAACGGCTCTCGTCACTCGAGAGCAAGTCGCGGTGGAACCGCGTCGGCCACGAAGCGATGCTCACCGCCGCCGCCGACCCGGCGGGGTCGCCCTGGCTCAAGCCCGTTGAGCACGGCGTCAAGCTTACCAGTGATCGGTACGCGTCGCTCCAAGTGGCGCCGTTGAAGGGCAGGGACGATAGCGACACCCGCCTATCGATCATCTACTCGGCCATCCAACTCATCGCGATGATCCACAACGAAACGCCCGCCGGGCACCCGACGCGGGCCGCGATGCCGCCGCTGATCAAGCAGCTTACCAAGCTCTTGAAGAGCCCCAAGACGATGCTCCCGCTGCGGAGTGTCTACCTCTACGAGTGGGGTAACCGGAAGCCGCCCAAGCCTTCGGAATGGATCGCCAAGCACGTCGGGCCAACGAGCCAGAACAAGAAGAACGGCACGGCCGTGCTTGACGACGGGCTCGTGGCGGCCGCCGCGGCCGATAGTAACCACCAAGCCCTCGTGGCGTTTCGGCCCGGCAGGCTCAACGACGCGACGAGCCTGGCCCGCCTGCTCGGGGTCGCCGCGGCCGAGGAACCAGGAGACGATGATCCATCCGGCGCACGCCAGCCCGTGGCGTTCACCACCGCCGTGCTCGGGCCGGGCTTCCAGAAGCTCGCCGACGTTATCACCACGCCCGGGTTGGGTGAGGGCCGGTGGCCGCAGGACCCCCGGCGGACGGCGCCGGCGGTGGTCGCCGAGGTGCGAGGCAGACTCAAACTCAGCGAGGACGCGGCGGCTTACTACTTGCAGCTGCTGGCTTGCCCCGACCCCACTACCGCGCACGTGCGGCAGTGGAACGGATGGACCGCGGCGGCGGTCAAGCAGGCGGCCGCGGAACTGCTCGCAAAAGAGTTAGTTCTCGAAGCCAAGCGGTCGCGAGCGGGCCGGAACGTCTTCCTGCCCGGCGAGTGGCTCGAACTCAAGTCGCCTTGGCTGCCGGTCGAGACGTGGAAGGTCTGGCACCTGGTGGAACGCGACCTCGACCTGACCGATCCGTTCCCGCTCGGCGGCCCCCGCGTGCTCCGCCCTTACGAAGAGCTCTTCGCCGCGGCGTGGGCTCGTGTCGCCGCCGGCGACAAGCCACGCTACGAAGACGTCAAGAACAAGTGAGGCCTACGTGGCGAAGAAGAAGCCCGTGAGGAAAAGCGCGGTCAAGAAGGGGGCGCCAGAGAACCAACCGGCCGGCGCCGGTAGGTCCGCGCGGCGGGTGCAGCAGCCGCCCGCCGAGCAGGCGCACCGCGACCAACTCGCCTTCCTGCACGCCGCGGACGGCGCCCTCCGCCCGGCGGGTTGGCGGCTGTCGCCCCGCGCGGTGGTTGACTTCATCTGCGGGACGCGTGGCGAGGCCTTGCGCGCGCCGGCGTCGGCCGAGCTGCCGGAGGGCTTGCCCCCGTCGTTGGTGATCGAGCCCAAGTTCATCGGCCCGCGCGCGCTCGTGGAGCGGTGCGTGGTCACCCTCGCCGGCGAGCGCGGGCTGCTGCTCGTCGGTCAGCCGGGGACCGCCAAGAGCATGCTGAGCGAGTTGCTCGTCGCCGCGATCAGCGGGGGCAGCGAGCTGACGATCCAGGGAACCGCCGGCGCCAGCGAAGACCACTTCCGCTACGGCTGGAACTACTCGATGCTGCTGGACCGCGGCCCCAAGCCCGAGGCGCTCGTCCCGTCGCCGGTGCTCACGGCGATGCGGACAGGCCGGCTCGTCCGGATCGAAGAGATCACGCGCTGCTTGCCGGAGGTGCAAGACACACTCATAAGCATCCTTAGCGAGAGGCACATGATGGTCCCCGAGCTCGGGGGCCACGACGGCAGCGTCTTCGCATCGCCGGGGTTCAACGTCGTCGCGACCGCCAACCTCCGGGACCGCGGCGTGTCGGAGATGTCGGCGGCCCTCAAGCGTCGGCTCAACTTCGAGACCGTCTTGCCCATCGCGGACGCCCGCCTCGAGGTTGAGCTGGTGGGCTCACGCGCGGCCGCCTTGCTGGAAGAGGCCAGCGCCGGCGCCGCGGTGGACGAGCGTCTGCTGAGCATCCTCGTCACGACGTTCCGCGACCTGCGGGAAGGCCGCACAACCGAGG
>JBCCZD010000053.1:0-18432 GCA_039188275.1 Planctomycetota bacterium | reverse complement strand
GTCGAGGCCCGCCGCGAAGCCGTCGTTGGATTCGGCGTCGGTCGATTCAGCCGGTTCGTCGGCCGGGTCCTTCGCCGCCGCCCGCTTGGCTTTCTTCCGTTTCGGCGCCGCCTTCTTTTTCGGCGCCGCCTTCTTTGCCGCTTTCTTCGGCGCCTTCTTTACGGGCGTCTTTTTGGTGGGCTTCTTCGCCGGCTCGGCTTCCGCCGCCGGTGGTTCCTCAACTGCGTCGGCTCCGCCGTCGTCGTCTGCGCCATCGTCGTCTGCGCCATCGTCGGCGTCGTCAACATCGTCATCGAAATCGCCGTCGAGGTCGTCGTCGTCGACAAAGTCGAACTCGTCGTCGTACAGGTCTTCTTCGTCGTCGGCCATCGGGCGGGGCTCGAACCGTAGGGGCTTGGGACCGGCAAAGCAGCCGGCTGGGGCGACCCCCCAGTCGGCAGCACGGCAGTATCGAGAAGCGTGCCGCCGGTGACAAGTGGCGCCCGTGTGGCCGAGTGCTCGGCGCCGGTGGTCCTAGCGCATCGCCACCTGGTGACGGGCGGCCTCGACGGCGCGGTCCAGCGCCGCGTCGGCGGGCTGGTCGGTCCCGCGGTAGCCGACGCTCACTCGCCCATCGGCCGCGCTCGTAGCACGTCGCACGACGATATCGGGGCTCACTCCGACCTTGCTGATCGGCTGGCCGCTGGGCGAGTAGAACTTGGCAGTCGTCAACCGGATGCCGGCGCCGCCGTAGCCGAGGGGGAAGATGCCCTGTACCGACCCCTTGCCGTACGACCGCACCCCGATGATCGTCCCGCGGTGGTTGTCGCGGATCGCGGCGGCGAAGATCTCGCTCGCGCTGGCCGAGTCGCCGTCGATCAGCACCACCAGCGGCACCCGCCAGGTGCCGGCCCGGTGGGCGCGGTAGTCGAAGTCTTCGCCATCGCTCCGGCCGCGGGTCGAGACGATCCCGCCCTGGGCGACAAACTTGTCCGCCAGCTCGACGCTCGCCGTTAGCAGCCCGCCCGGGTTGCCCCGCAGGTCGAGGATCAGGCTCCGCATCCCCTTGGAGTGGAGGTCCCACAAAGCCTTGTCCAGGTCGCGGCTGGTCGCCTTCTGAAAGACGGGGATCCGGACGTAAGCGACGCCATACTGTTCGTCGATGATCCGCGACGCCTCGAGGCTCGGTACGTCGACGTGCGCCCGCTGGACGATCGCCACCCGCTGCACGGCGGCAGAGGTCGCGGTGACGAGCGTTACCCGCACGTACGAGCCTTCCTCGCCGGTCAGCAAAGCGGCCGCGTCGTCGGTCGACAGGTCGGCGGTCGCCTGGCCGTCGACGGCGACGATGCGGTCGCCGGCGACGATCTTCGACCGCTCGGCCGGGCTGCCCGGGATCACGCGGACGATCAGCAGCGCGCCGTTATCCGCCTTGAGCTCGACGCCCAGGCCGACGAAGTTGCCCTCGATCTGCGAGTAGACGTCCCGCAGCTGGTCGGGTGTCAGGAAGGCGGAGTAGTTGTCCAGCCCGCAGGTCGCGGCGGCGGTGAATTCCAACGCGGTCGCCACGGGGCTCAGCCCCAAGCGGGACGCCACCACGCGGGCGACGTCGGACTCGACCCGCAAGACGTCCGCCCGGCTGCGTATCGGCCGGCAGGCCACGAGCGTGTCGCGGATTGCCCGCTGCGTGTCAGCCACCTGCGGCGACGCCACGCGGACGCCGTTGTGGCGCCGAACCGCCGACTTGGTGATCGCGAGCTGCACCGACGCGGCGCCGCGGCTGGCGATCTTGTCCCAAGGCGGCGTCACGACGTAGTGCGACTCGATCTTGCGGAGGAGCTCGCCGTACAGCCGGGTCGCGGCGTCGTTCTCGAGCGAGCGGACCGACTCGAGGAAGCTGCCGTCGGCGTAGCGGCGTTCGATGCCGAAGTGCAGCCGGGCGACCTCGAACCGCCTTTGCAGCCGTGACTCGCTCGGGAATTGCCGGACGGCTTCTTCGTATACGGTCAGGGCGTCGGCCCAGCGTTGCTGTGCCTCGAGTTCACCGCCGCGGGCGAGGACCTCGGCAACCTCAGGGTCGGCCGCCTCGGGGGCGATGCGGACCTCTTCACCAACTCTGCCGGGCGCTGCCGTTACCGCCGAAGACCCCGCAGGCGGGCGGAAGCCGCCGGGTTGCTGGAGAGCCGGCTGGCCGGTTCGCGTCGGCAGCGCTGGGCTTTGCAGCGGCGGCGTTCGCAGCTCCGGCGATCGGGGGCTGTGGTTGGGGAGCGGCGCCGATTGCCCTACCGCCCGCGTTCCCCATGGCAGGGCGAAGAGCAGAGTCGCTGCGAGCAGCGAGGAGGCGTGCCGAGTGAGCGTGGCCCGGAGTTGCATGTGCGTTCCATCTGGCAGGGGTCTTGGCCCGTCGCGCAGCCAACCAAATGAATGGGGCCAACGCCTTGACGATGCGGCGATGCTGCCAACGACAATCGGGCGGCTTGTGCCGGTCGATCGGGTTGTGCAGAGCTCCGCAGCGGGTCAGGCAGCGGCGACACGCGAATATAGAACACGCTTTCGCGCGGGTCAAAAAACGGGCCGGCCTCTTTCTCGGCCCGTTTCCGACTCTCGGAGTCAGGACCCGCACAGCAGGCACGACAGGTCGGCGACGACCCGGTTGGCCGCGTGGTCACGACAGTTGTCGCCCCCGCAGCGGTCGGCCGGGTGGGGCCGGTTGTGATCGTGCCGGCGGCAGCGTGCCGACGCCCGAGACGCCTCGCCCTCCCCTGATCGCGTCGCCTCGGCCGAGCCCTTAGGGGGGCGGCGAAGGCAACGGGCCCGGGTTGCGGCGTCGTGCCGACAACAGCCGGGAATTCATCTCACCGGCAAACAGAACAGATCGCCAATCATCGAACACGATCGGCAGTTAGGTCTACGCGACCATCGCGCCGAAGGTTCGCACGCGTCCTGCACACACAATCATGGCGCCCTTAGCACGGCGCACTCGCCCGTGTTGCAGGCGTAGAAAAAGCCGCCCCTTTCGACGGCCGCAGTGGAGGGGGAGGACAGTGGACCGCGGCCGGAGCGTTGAAAGGGGCGGCAGGAGGTGTTCTATTCCGGACCGGTGCGGGCGCCGGCGACTCGATTCTCTCTTTCTACGCCGGCAGAGACCACAGAGTTCGGCAGCACCCGGCGTGCTCCGCACCAGATTTACCCTTTTTCAGGCAGGAGCCCATGGCCGTCATTGAGGAAGCGTCGAACGTGTCCAACGCCGACCAACGCCAAGCCGATGCGGGCCCGAAGATCGAGCGGGCGCTCGTTAGCGTGAGCGACAAGACGGGCCTCCCCGAGTTCGGCGCCGCGCTGGCCGAGGCGGGCGTGGAGATCTACAGCACCGGCGGCTCGGCCAAGTGCCTCGACGACGCCGGCGTGCCGGTCCGTGACGTGTCCGACCACACCGGTTTTCCAGAGATGATGGACGGCCGGCTCAAGACGCTCCACCCCCTCGTCCACGGCGGCATCCTCGCCCGCCGCGACAACGACGCGGATATGGCCTCGGCCGACGAGCACGGCATCGTGCCGTTTGAGCTGGTGGTGGTGAATCTATACCCGTTCCGCGAAACGATCGCCCGCGAAGGGGTCACCGTCGCCGAGGCGATCGAGAAGATCGACATCGGCGGCCCCACGCTTGTCCGCGCCGCGGCGAAGAACCACGCGTTCGTGACGATCGCCAGCGCCCCGAGCCAATATGAAGCGATCCTCAGCCAACTCACCGCTTCCGGGGCAACGACGCCGGAACTCCGCCGCGAGCTGGCCGGCGCGGCGTTCGCGCACACCGCGGCTTACGACGCGGCGATCGCGGGGTACTTCGAGGGACTCACCGGGCCGACGGCTGGGGCGGGCCAAGACGTCGATCCGACGCCCGAGACGCTTACGCTCTCGATGACCAAGCAGCGTCCGCTACGCTACGGCGAGAACCCTCACCAGTCGGCCGCCTTGTACGTCCGCGACGACGCGCCGCGGACGGCTCTGGTGCACGCCGAGCAGCTCAATGGCAAAGAGCTGTCGTACAACAACCTGCTCGACCTCGACGCCGCGTTGGCGGTCGCCCGTTCGCTCCCCGCGCCGGGCGTGGCGGTGCTGAAGCACAACAACCCGTGCGGCGCCGCCACCGCGGCGACCCTCGGCGAGGCGATGCAGCGGGCCTGGGACGGCGACCCCGTCAGCGCGTTTGGTTCGATCCTCGGATTCAACGTGCCGGTCGACGCGGCGGCGGCCGAGTGCCTGGCCGAGCCCGGTAAGTTTGTCGAGGCGATCGTCGCCCCCGGCTTCACGCCCGAGGCGCTCGAAGTCTTGACGACCAAGCCGAAGTGGCGGGCCAACGTCCGGCTGCTGAGCGTTGGCGACGTGGCGCCCGGCGCCGGGGAGCTAACCCTCCGCCAGATCGACGGTGGCTATCTCGCCCAAGACGCCGACGACCGCGCCGACGATGAATCGGCCTGGCGGGTCGTCACCGATGCCCAGCCGACCGCAGAGCAGCTCGCCGGACTCCGCTTCGCCTGGGCGGCCTGCCGGCATGTGAAGTCGAACGCTATCGTGCTCAGCCGCGGCGGCGCCCTTGTCGGCGTCGGAGCGGGGCAGATGAGCCGGGTCGACTCGGTCGAGATCGCCATCCGGAAGGCGGGCGACCGGACGGGGGGCGCCGTGCTCGCCAGTGACGCCTTCTTTCCCTTCAACGACTCGATCCACACGGCCGCCGCCGCCGGCATCGCCGCGATCATCCAGCCCGGCGGCTCGAAGCGGGACCAAGAAGTGATCAACGCCTGCAACCAGCACGGCTTGCCGATGGTCTTCACCGGCTGCCGCCACTTCCGGCACTGATTCCGCGGGCTCTGCGGTTCGAGATCAGTCGCCAGACAAAGGGCGGGGGCCGCGAGCTTGCTTCGCCAATAGCCGCATGATATAAGCGCAAGTTGGGCGGGGTGTTGGGGATACATCCGCCAACCGGGCGGGCTTCTAAAGCGTCGGCAGGCTGCGACACCAAGCACTCTTTCCCCCAGGCGTCCAATTGATGGCCCAAGTCACCCTGCGAGTGCTCGACGGCGCTGATCGGGGGCAGGTCTTCGATCTGCTGCCGACGCCGATCACCATCGGCCGCGAGGAGGGGAACACGGTCCAGCTCAACGATGAGCGGATCAGCCGGTTCCATATCAAGATCCAGGAGGACAACGAGAAAATTGTCCTGACCGACCTGGAGAGCACCAACGGCACCCGCGTCAACGGCGAAGAGACGCAGCTCCGCATCCTACGCTTTGGCGACATCGTCCACGTCGGCCGGTCGGTGCTGCTCTACGGGACCCGCCAGCAGATCGCCGCCCGGCTGGACGACCTACGGGCTGAGGGCATCGCCGCTTCGGACAGCGTCGGCATGGACCTCGAGAACCTGTCGCGGCGGGCGAACGACTCGTCGAGCCCGTTCGAAGTCGAATGGGAGGACTCGGAGAACCTCCGCAGCACGCTGCACATCCCGTCGCCCCCCGAGCCGCCCGAAGGCCTCACGCCGGCCCAAGCGGCGCAGGTGTCGGAGATCCTCGAGTACCTCCACTTGCGTAGCCGATCGCTCGTGCAGTCGGTCAAGCTGCCCGAAGGGGACGAGCGGGTGCAGCTAGACCTCGAACAATGGCAAGACATGCTCGACCTGCACGCCCTGATGGCCGAGTACCTCCGCCGGATCGGCGACCCGGGGCTGGAGTAGCCGCCGCGGTGGCGTCTCCGTCTCTGCTTTCCGCTACGCAACCCGTACCACGCACCAATCGATGCCGCTGGGGCAGTTCGCAGAGATCATCCGCACCGTTGGTCCACCACTGATGGGCTGGGTTGCGGGGCACGCGATTCGAGTGGCGGTTTGGGTGCTGCTGGTAGGTTTGGGGTTCGGCGCCGTCGCCGCGGGGCTTGCCTGGCTCGTCGTACGCGAGTGCGACGCGCTCGCATTATGGCTAGCCGGCGGCGCCGTGCTGGTCGGCTCGGCGGCAGTCGGCGTCGTTGCCGGCACGCTCCTTGCGGGCGCTACCGGCGCGCGTGAGTGGATCGCGGGCCTCGCGCTAGGCCCCGCGGTCAGCCGAGCGCTGTTCGCGGAGACGCTCGGCGTCACCGAAAATCGGCCGCGGGGCAACACGCCACTGGCCGAGTCGCTCGACGGGGCGACGGTCGGCGAAGCCCGACGACGGCTCCGCGAAGCCTTTCATCAAGCGTTCCAGAGCCGTTCGCTCGACCGCTGGCTCCCAAGCCAGGGCCGCTGGCTTATGAGCCGAGTCGTCAACGGCGCCGGCTGGATCGCCGCCAAAGCCGCGATCGCTCAGCTGCCGGGCGACGTTACGGACGAAGCCCGCTTTGAACTGCTCGGCTTCCGTGACGCCCTCGGCAAGACGATCGACGAGACCGCAACCGCCTACACCGTTGGCCGCGTGCGTTGGTTGGCGTGGGGGGTGATTTCCCTGGGAGCGACCTTGACGCTGGTGCTTGTGGTGGCGGCTCGATGGCTGGTGGAAACGTTTGCCGCGTAAGAGGCCTGCTTCTGCGTGCTAGCGGGCCGCGGTAGAATCGGCCTTGCTTGGCGATCCGCACCGGTTGCCGCCGCGCGCGGCTCGCCCGCCGCCAAGCGTTCTGCCAGTCACTAGTCACTAGTCACCGATCACCACCTCCCGCATGGAAGCCCCCCCCTTCGTTCACCTGCACTGCCACAGCCACTTTTCGCTGCTGGACGGCGCGAGCCCGATCAAGAAGCTGGTCGCTCGCGCCAAAGAACTGGGCATGAACGGCCTGGCGCTCACGGACCACGGCAACCTGTACGGGGCGCTGGAGTTCTACCAGGCGTGTAAGCGGGAGGGGATCAACCCGGTCGTCGGCTACGAGGCGTACATCGCCCCCGGCAGCCGGTTCGACAAAGGGGGCGCCACGAGCAGCAAGGAGGCCAGCTACCACCTCACGCTGCTCGCCCAGAACGCCACGGGCTTCAAGAACCTGGTGAAGATGTCCAGCCGGGCGTTCCTGGAAGGCTTTTACCACAAGCCGCGGATCGACAAGGAGCTGCTCGCCGCGCACTCCGAAGGAGTTGTCTGCCTGAGCGGTTGCGTCTCGGGCGAGCTGAGCCGGACGCTGCTGTCGGGCAACACACCCGACGAGGCGTTCAAGCAGGCCGAGGAGATCGTCGGCTGGTTCCACAAGACGTTCGGCGACCGCTACTTCTTGGAGATCCAGAACAACGGCGTCGAGATCCAGCAGGCGGCGATGGAGTTGACGGTCGACCTCGCAAACCGGATGGGCATGCCGCTCGTGGCGACCAGCGACGCCCACTACCTCAACCAGTCGGACGCCGAGGCGCAGGACGTGCTGCTGTGCATCAACACGGGCCGGTTCCGGACCGACACCAACCGAATGAAAATGGAGGGGGACCAGTTCTACCTCCGCAGCCCGGAAGACATGTTCGCGGCGATGCCCGACCAGGCCGACGCCCTGGCCCGCAGCCAGGCGATCGCCGATTCGGTGGACCTCGACCTGAAGCTCGGCGAGCGGCACTTCCCCAAGTTCGTGGCGCCCGCGGACTACCACGCGGACAAGTCGGGGGGGAAGCCCGAGATCCGTGCCTCCGAGGCGTACCTCCGCGAGCTGGTCGTCGCCGGCCTCCGGGAGCGGTACGACACGCCGGTCGACGCCGAGCGTTGGGCAGACGGCAAGCCGCCCACCGCGGGCGGCGCCGGCAGCCTGTCGGACGAGGTTATGCAGCGGGTCGACCGCGAGCTGGGGGTCATCAACAAGCTCGGGTTCCCGGACTACTTCCTGATCGTCTGGGACTTCGTCCGCTTCGCCGTCGAGCAGGGCATCCCCTGCACGGCCCGCGGCTCGGGCGTCGGGTCGATCGTCTGCTACGCGCTCAAGATGAGCCACGTCTGCCCGCTGCGGTACGACCTGCTCTTCGAGCGGTTCCTGGACGAGTCGCGGCTCGAGGCGCCCGATATCGACATCGACTTCTGCAAAGAGCGGCGCGGCGAGGTCATCCAGTACGTCAAGGACAAGTACGGCGAGGCGAACGTCGCGCAGATCGGCACGTTCGGCACCCTGGCCGCGCGGGCGGCGATCAAGGACGTCGGGCGGACGATGTCGATGCCGATCTTCCGCGTCGACCAGATCACCGCAATGGTCCCCGAGCAGCTCGGCATCACGCTCGACAAGGCGCTGCAGAACAGCGAAGAGCTGAAGAAGGCCTACGAGTCGGACGGTGAGGTCCGCGAACTGCTGGACCTGGCCCGCAAGATCGAGGGCCTGGCGCGCAACGTCGGCACCCACGCCGCGGCGGTCGTTATCGCGGAGAAGCCGGTCGACGAGTACGTCCCTCTGCAGCACGTAAAGGGCAAGACGGAGGTCATCACCCAGTGGGCGATGAACGACGTCGAGGCGGCCGGGTTGCTGAAGATGGACTTCCTCGGCCTGCGCAACCTGACGATCCTCGCCCGGAGCATCGAGCTGATCGAGGAGTCGCGCGGCGAGAAGGTCGACCCGTACGCGTTCCCGCTGGACGACGCGGAGAGCTACGCCCTGCTCTGCCGGGGCGAGACCAAGGGCATCTTCCAGCTCGAGTCGGGCGGCATCCGCGACCTGCTTCAACGGATGAAGCCCGACAAGTTCAACGACATCATCGCCACGAACGCGTTGTACCGGCCCGGGCCGCTCGAGGGGGGCATGGTCGATGAGTACATCGAGGTCAAGCACGGCCGCAAGCCGGCCAGCTACGCCCACCCGGTGATGGAGCAGGTCCTCGCCGAGACCAACGGCGTGATGGTCTACCAAGAGCAGGTGATGCGGATCCTCAACCTGCTCGGCGGCATCGAGCTCTCCAGCGCGTACAAGTGCATCAAGGCGATCAGCAAGAAGAAGCTGCCGATCATCGCCAAGTTCCGCGAGGAGTTCATCACCGGCGCCAGCGGCAAGGGCCTCGACCAGAAGAAGGCGGTCGAGCTGTTCGAGATGATCGAGAAGTTCGCCGGCTACGGCTTCAACAAAAGCCACTCCACCGCGTACGCCCTGATCGCGTACATGACCGCCTACCTCAAGGCGCACTACCCGGTCGAGTTCATGGCCGCCCTGCTTTCGGGCGATATCCCCGGCCGCAATTTCAAGAGCAAGGACGCGCTAGTCGAGCACCTCGAAGACTGCAAGCGGATGCAGATCGAGGTCATCCCGCCCGACGTCAACCGCTCGTTCGTTGACTTTGCCGTCCGCGCAGAAGGCGGGCCGCGAGCGTCGGCGGCCGGTGGCAGGAACATCTTGTTCGGCCTGAGCGCCATCAAGGCGTGCGGCGGCGGCGCCGCCGAGGCGATCGTCGCCGAGCGGGTGGCGAACGGACCGTTTACCGACCTGTTCGACTTCTGCGAACGGGTCGACCCGCAGTCGTGCAACCGCGCCACGATCGAGACGCTCGTCAAGGCCGGGGCGTTCGACGCCTTCGGCGCGGCGCGGGCGTCGCTGATGGCGGGCATCGACCGGGCGATGCAGTCCGGCGCCTCGGTCCTCGCCGACCGCAAGAGCGGGCAGAAGGGGCTGTTCGACGCCGTTGACGACGACGAGGCCGCCGCCCCCTCCGCCGACCTGCCCGAGGTCGCCGAGTTCGAGGAGAAAGAGAAGCTGACGATGGAGAAGGAGGTGCTCGGCTTCTACCTCTCCAGCCACCCGCTCGCCGAGTACGAGGGCGCCCTCCGCACCTACTGCACACACAGCAGCCGGAGCCTGAGCGATCTCGCCCACCGCACGGAAGTCGTCGTCGGGGGCATGCTCGCGGCGATCAAGTTTAGCCACACCAAGAACCCCAAGCCGGGCGCCCCCAGCAAGTACGCGATGTGGGACCTGGAAGACCTGGACGGCGTCACCCGCTGCATCTTGTGGCCCGAGCAGTTTGCGCAGTTTGGCCACCTGGTCGAAGGGGACGCCATCGTCGGCCTCCGCGCCGCGATCGACCGCCGGCCCGGCGCCGAGGAGGTGAACCTGATCGTCAACGAGGTCTTCCCCATCGCCGACATGCAGACCCGCTTCACCGCCGGCGTCACGCTCTCGATCGACGAGCAGCGGCACGGAATCGAAGGCCTGCAGACCCTGCAAGAGATCCTCCGCCTGTACGCGGGCGACAAGCCGCTGAAGCTGCTGCTCCGGCTGTCCAATGGCGGCATCGTGCTGCTGGACAGCCGCCAACGCGTGCGGCTGGACAACCCCGAGCTGCGTCGGCGAGTTGAAGAGCTGCTCGGCCCCGGCGGCTACCGGCTCAACGCCGCCCCGCCCAAGCCCAGCCGTCCGCCCGGCCGAGGCCGCGGCGCGGGGTGAACACCTTGCGGCTGACCAAAACAGCAAGCAGGCCCGCAGCTAAGATGTGGCGAGTCCACCGAAGCCGTTCTGCTAACCGGAGCCTTTTCCCATGCGCCTGATTATTGCGTTGCTGCTTTTCACGGGCCTAGCGGCCACCGCTCCAGCCGCCGAGTTGCCCGCCGCCCTGGGCCAGGACAGCCACGCCGGCTGGACCCCGGACCGGCTGCCGGGGAGCTTCGTGGTCGACGGCGGCGTGCTCTCCATCACCAGCGACCCCACGCAGAAGGGCGCCACGCTCTGGACCGATACCGAGTACGGCGACCTAGTGATGGAGCTCGAATTCAAGTTCCGCGCCGGACGCGTTGACACCGGGGTCTTCCTGCGGCACAAGCGGGAGCAGATCCAGATCGGCAACTCCGGCAGCAAGAAGCGAGACATGACCGCCTCGCCCTACATCGCGGGCAAGGGCTACCCCTTGGAAGCCGAGGGCGTGGCCGACCTGCTCAACGTTGACGGCTGGAACCAGATGAAGATCGTCGCCGTCGGCAAGCGGTACGACGTGTGGCTCAACGGCCGCCACGTCCTTGGCTACGAGTCGCCCACGGCCATCGAGCGCGGCCCCATAGGCCTGCAGCTGCACCCGAAGACCGAAATGGTCGTTCACTTCCGCAACCTGCGCCTGGCGCAGCTGCAATAGGCAGCAAGCGGGGCGACGGCCTAGAAGACCCTGCGCCGCGCGGTGATCGATGCTAGCGCAAAAAACCCCAGCATCAGCAGCCCACTCGGCTCGGGAATCACCGAGGATTGAGCGACGAAGACCCCTTCGCTTCCGTCTGTGAAGCGCAGCAGAAAAGCGACCTCCCCGTTGTCGCTCAGGCCGGTGCCGCGGCCGTCGCTCCCGCCCGACGCGCTCTCGAACGAGATTAAGTCGATGATGCGTTGCTCGGTTTCACCTTCGCCGTTCACGACGTCAAAAGGGGTTCCCTCGCGGGCGATCAGCAACAGTTCGCCGCCCGTGTGCAGGAACAATGCGTCTTGGCTACCCGTGTCAAGGTCGGCTGTGAAGAGCACGTCTCCGCGCGCGTTGAGTGTGACCCTTCCGAACTCTCGAAACGAGGCGTCATCATTCAAGCCGGGATGGGAGTCGCCAGTACGGGCGACCCCGCACCCGCCAGGGGCGCAAAGACTCCACGGTCCGCAGGGTCCAAGCCAGCGCGAAAGGCGACGTCGCCGGCGTCGTTAAGCGTCAGTAGGCTGAAGAATGTAAACTCGGCGCCGTCGGATGCCCCCGGAGCCGACTCACCCGAGCGGAACAACAGTCGCGGCTCAGCGTCGATAGCGGAGTCGACCGCAAAGATCGCCGCGTCTCCGGACCCTATCGACGTCCCGCCCGGTTCCGTCCGCAGCCGCGCGAGAAAGGCAGTTGTGCCATGATTGTTCAGCGCGACGGCGCCCTCATCGAAGCTAGAGAACAAGGCGCCGCCGGGGACGAGGGCGGCGTCGCCCCCTCGTGCGACGACACCAAGAGGTGACCCGGCCCCGGCGGTGGGTCCGAAGACAGCATGCTGATTGCCCGACGTGACGACCTGCCCCGCGGCGCCGGTGCCGATTTCGAGTATCCCGCTGAAGGCGACGTCGCCGGCGTCGTTGAGCGCGAGTTCTCCCGTCGGAAAGCTGCTCAGCAAAGCCCCCCATCAACGCCCGGCGCCGGCGCCCCGGTTCGCGCAACAAGCCCGATCGCACCGCTCGGATCGGTTGGGCCAAAGATCGCAAGACGGCTTGACGCCGAGACCGGCGGACCGGCGCCGGTTCGGAGGGATGCGGTTAACGCCACCTGCCCCCGCGCGTTGAGCAGCGGATAACTAATCGGCAATGTCGAGAGGAAGTCGGCGAACAGCGCCCCGTCGGACACCCCCGGCGCCAAGACGTTCTCGCGAGCGACCACTCCCAGTGGCGACCCCGGCCCCGCGGCTGGCGCGAAGACGACTTCGCGACTAAAGACCATACCCGGCGATCGGAACGCAATGTCGCCGGCGTCGGAAAGGTTCAGGAAGTTGAACCGACGAATAGCGTCGCCGCTGGGTAGGGTGTCGCCGAAACGCAGGGATACCTCAGGAAGCCCACCCCCCGAGAGGAACAGGGCGCCGCTCGGTGCGCCCCCGTTGGAACCACCCTGAACAAAAGAAGAGAACGCCACCCGGCCGCTGGCGTTGATGACCGGAGCCCCGAAGTCCTCCAGCGTGCCCGCCGAGCCAACGAGTGGCGCGATGTCTCCTGTCAATGCCAGCTGAGTTATCTGGACTTGGGCTACGCCGAGTGCGGGATGCAGCAGCGGTACGAAAGCGACAATCAAGACGCTCGGTAGGTGCCAAGCTTTGCCTGTCATAGACGCACGATTCAGCGGAGTAAACGATAAGGTTAGGGGCGCGGTTCAGATCCGAACGAGACCAGCCAATGACAGCTTAAACGCACTGCGGCTCCGCGCCAACATTCTCGTTGAATGGCCCCGACCGAAGCATGGAGCGCTGGCACTGGCGGCCGTAGGATCGTGATTAACTGACAAACCAGGCTGGCGGGTTATTGCAGGCCTGTCGGCCCCCGATCAAACTCGTACGGCAGCCGTGCAACGGCTGTCGTTAGTCTCCGCTGGTCGCGCGCGTCCGCAGCTCGTCGGTTTCTGTTGGATTGCTGACACCGGTCGGGTGCTTTACTGAACGCCCTTCGCCCGACGCTTCACGCCAGTTCGCATTCATGAAACGCATCCTCGTTACCGGCGGCGCCGGGTTTCTTGGCTCGCACCTCTGCGAACGGCTTGTCGAGCAGGGGCACGATGTCATCTGCCTGGACAACTTCTTCACCAGCCAGAAGACCAACGTCGGCCACCTGCTCGACTGCCACAACTTCGAGCTCATCCGGCACGACGTTACGCACCCCATCTGGCTCGAGGTGGACGAGGTCTACAACTTCGCCTGCCCCGCCGCGCCGGGCCATTACCAGTTCAACCCGATCAAGACGATGAAGACCTCCGTCATGGGGTCGATCAACGTGCTGGGCATGGCCAAGCGGTGCCACGCCAAGGTGCTGCAGGCGTCCACTAGCGAGGTGTACGGCGACCCCGAGGTGCACCCCCAGCCGGAAACGTACCGCGGCGCCGTGAACACGGTTGGCCCCCGCGCGTGCTACGACGAGGGCAAGCGGGCCGCCGAGACGCTGTTCATGGACTACCACCGGCACAACGGGGTGAACGTCCGCCTGGTCCGCATCTTCAACACCTACGGCCCGCGGATGCACCCGTACGACGGCCGGGTCGTGTCGAACTTCATCCGCCAGGCGCTGTACGGTGAAGACATCACGGTCTTCGGCGATGGGCAGCAGACGCGGTCGTTCTGCTACCGCGACGACTTGGTCGAGGGGATCATCCGAATGATGAACGGGCCGGACGACTTCGTGGGCCCGGTGAACATCGGCAACCCGGGCGAGTTCACCATCCGCGAACTCGCCGAGCACGTCGTGGAGATGACCGGCAGCAAGAGCAGGTTCGTGCAGAAGCCGTTGCCGGCGGACGACCCCACGCAGCGGCAGCCGGACATCTCGCTGGCGAAGGAGAAGCTCGGCGGCTGGGAGCCGAAGGTCCCGCTCAAGGAAGGCTTGGCGAAGACGATCGAGTGGTTCCAGTCGGTCGACCTGAACGACTTCCGCGCGCCGACGCCCAACTACTGAGCAACCGAAACGGCAGCGAGCACCCGGCGACCCGAGTCGCCGGAGCAGGCTGAGCGGGGGAACGCCGGCCTGCCGCGGCGGCTACCCCCGCCAGCGGGTCCACAAGGCGTAGGCGCCGATGCCTGAGGCGGCTCCAACCGCATCGGCCAAGAAGTCGTACAGCTCACAGCTCCGGCCGACCAGCGACTGGGTCAGCTCGTCGCAAGCGCCGAAGCTGGTCACCACCAGCCACAGGGCGCCGGCGGTCGCGACGCCCAGCCGCCCGCCGCGCGGGGTGACGCACACCGCCAGCAGGCAGCCGAGCACGGCGTACGCCGTCAGGTGGATCAGCTTGTCGAACTCTATCAGCCCGGCCGTCGCTTTGGCGTAGGAGCCCGGCAGGTGCGTCGCGATGACGAGCAGCGTCCAGTACCCCGCCAGCACAGGCCACAAGCGGCGATCGATCCGGGGCTCGGCGAGGCGGTCGGCGGTCGGCTTCATGTTTCGGGCCGCTTAAAGGCGGCCAGGGCAGCGGGGCAGTTGGTGGCGAAGGCCGGGCACGACCGCCGGAGCAGGGCGGGCCGCGGGGCCGGCTACTGCCGACCGGGTTGCCTCCTTAGACTACCCCATGAGCCGCCCGTTGGGTCGCGCCGACTCGCACTTTTTTACGGTGAAACCCCCTCGCGTGACCCTTGATAACCCTCCACAGGCGGACCCCGCCGACGGGTCGAGCCTCGACGCCTGGGCCCTCCGGCGTGCGCTCGCCCTGGCGGGGCAGGCCGCCGCCGCGGGCGAGGTGCCGGTCGGCGCCGTGATCGTCCACGAAGGGTCGATCATCGCCGAGGCCCACAACCAGCGGGAGTCGCTCCGCGACCCGACCGCCCACGCCGAGATGATCGCCATCACGCAAGCGGCCGAGTCGCTTGGCGGCTGGCGGCTCGAAGGCTGCACGCTGTACGTAACGCTCGAGCCCTGCCCGATGTGCGCCGGCGGGATCGTCAATGCCCGCGTTTCACGCGTCGTCTACGGCGCCGCGGACCCCAAGGCGGGCGCCGCCGAGAGCCTTTACCAACTGCTCACCGACCCGCGGCTCAACCACCGCTGCGAGGTCACCGCCGGCGTGCTCGCCGACGAGTGCGGCGCCATCCTCAAACGGTTCTTCGCCGACCGCCGCCGGTAAGAAATCCGGCGCCAAGCGGACGCGGTAAGACGCCGCCACGAAAGCACACGGGAGGTCACCGCGCCTGCTCGTGGAGAGACCGGCCGGCGGGCCGCCGCGAGAACGCCCTCGCTTCCCTCCGAAACCGAACGAACCGGCCGGACGCCAGCCGCCAACGCACTCCGTGTCCGGGCCGCCGCTTGCGGCGACGGGACGCGGGGTTGTCGGGCCCCGCGGTTACTCGGTTGAGAGCAGCTGCCAGTTGAATTCTTGCTCACCGCTCACCTTGATCTCTACCACCAATTCCGATCGCTCGTTGTAGCGGGCGGGAACGACCTCGCGTCGTTCTTCGGACCGCCCGGAGGCGGCTTCGGGGTCGGGGACGCTGCGTCCGGTCGGCTGCCGAGAAGAGATCCGCACGGCGTACCGGCCCGGCGATACCGCGGCGGCCGCCTTGATTTCGTAGCGCCCCTTAACGATCGAACCCCCGGCCGTGACGCCGCTGTCGAGCGGGACCAGCGTTACGCGGCCCGACGGCAGGGGTTGCCCATCTAGCGTGATGACGCCGGTCACCACCGTTGTGGGCGCCGACCCGCAGCCCACGGCGAACAACGCCATCGACAAGCACGCCCAGCGGCGGTCCGCCGAGCGGTGCTCGGGTCGGCCAGGCATCGGCGTCCGGGGGCGGGGTCCCCCTCGTTGCCGCTCGGAAGTCACCCGCATGCCCCTCCCTTCTCCGTGTCGTCGGCGTGCCGCGGGGGCGTGCCTCGAAGCGGCCGCCGACCGGCTGATTGGCCGCCGCGTTACTGGTTGGATAGCCCGTCGGTCTCGTTGCCGTCGATCGTGCTCGAGGCTTGCCAGACGTAAAGATCGATGCTGTCGCTGATGAAGGTCGCGGAGGCGTCGCACAGCACCACGTTTACGCCGCCGGGGTGCCGGCTGCGGGAAACCATCCGGCCCTCGCTGACGTCTGGACTCCGCTGGCAGGGGACTTGCTCGTTCGCTTCGGAGCAGATCGACGAGTCGATACCGCCGCTGTTTGGCGTCGCCCGCGTGTTGATCTGGTAGGTGCCGAAGTCGTCGTTCCAGATCCTCCCCCGGCGATCGCACTCGTTTGCCGGCTCCGGCACCTGGAGCATCTCCATCAGCATCAAAGTCTTGCTCGTGCCGTCAACGATCTGAGCGAAGCGGGCGCCCCACTCCAAATGGAAGGGCGCGCCGTGCTCTTGGATCGCTAGATTCGGCGTCGCCACGCACCCGCGTGCCGGCGCTACGGCCGACGCGGCGGTGAGCGGCGCCGCCACCCTCTGGCAATCGAAGCTCCAAGGCCCCCAGTTCACGCCGTAGTTGCCCTTGAAGTCCAACGCGTTCCCTTGGTCGCAGTTCGTGGTCCGGGTCGGCTCGTCGCTCGGGCAAATCATCGGCTCGAAAGGCCGGACGAAGGGCGAATTCGGGTCGTCGACCGCGGGCTTGAATTCGGTAGTGAAATCGTACTGATCAAACAGAACCGTCTCTTCGATGTAGGGGCAGATCAGAATCGTGAAAGCGACCCGGATGGAGTTGCTGCCCGGATAGCCAAGGTCCGCATCGTTCAAGTTGCGCCCCCGCGATCCCTCCGGCAACCGCCTATTGACGTCGTGGTAGTTGTGCGTCGCGATCCCCAGCTGACGCATCTTGTTCAGGCAGGCCGTCCGGCGCGCGCTCTCACGCGCCGCTTGCACCGCCGGCAGCAACAAAGCGATTAGTATGCCGATGATCGCGATAACGACAAGCAATTCAACCAGGGTAAACGCCGTGCGCCCACGCCGTGATTTGTCCATAGGAGCCTCCGCTGGCGGCCGCCAGAACGCCCGCCGGTCAACAAAAATCCAACGCAAGACGCAACGGACACGCGCCCCAGTGCACGTCGGCCGGAACCAACAACCTTCCCGGCCTCTTCAAACGCTCGTCATGCCGGTGAGTGTGCTGGATGATGCACCCAACACTAAGTGCCCCAGGCCCGGTGCGTCAGAACCATTGCTACAAGTGGGAGTGGGGCGGAGCAGCTAGTACCGCGAAGGTGAGTTGGCCCGGCCCCACGCAACCAGCAGCAAAGCTCCGAAACGCCACGTCAGCCCAACAACGGGTCAGCCCACCGTTCACCGCCCGCTCCGACTGAACGACGTAGCGCCCGCCCCGCTGTCGAAAAAAATCCGCTGCTTGGAACAATCCACCAACCCCGTGCCGACCTGCAAACGTCTTTCGAGGAAAGCCCCGCTCGCGACATCGACGCACAGCAGCAGTAAGCCGATCATGCAAATGACTTGGGCGAATTTGGCCAGAAGCTAATCGGTCGCCGTGGAAGGATGGGGGAGATTCTTGGGAAGCGCCAACAGTTCGTGGCAGTCCGCGCCCAGGTGTTGATGGAAACTCGCAACGAAAACCCTCGAACCAAGCCCTCGACGATTTTGCCAGTCGTTGAGTGCCAGCTGGGAGGCGCCGGATGCTAGGCGCCAAATGCGAACGATCGGTTACGGACGACCGGAAGCGCAGGGTCAGAAGCCGAGACGAACCACGTGCGACAACACCCCTCGGCACGTCCGCCGCGTTGGGCGGTCGCGGCAACCTTGCCTCGTAAATCTTGGGCTTGAGTGGCGGTCGGCGTGGCGCCGCGGTCCGCGGCGGGCCATTGAGCGGCAGCGGCGCCGAAGGTGTACAGCGGCACAACGGGGTCTTTTGCCGGATCAGGCCGGCAAGCGTTGACCGTGTTTCTCAACCCCGGCGGGGCGCCATTGCGGGTTTGACCGACAGCTTACGCACGGTCAAGGACAGTGGTAAGTTGCTACCTACCAGCCGTTTGCGTCCGTAGCTCAATTGGATAGAGCACTGGTCTTCGGAACCAGGGGTTGCAGGTTCGAGTCCTGCCGGGCGTGCTTCGACTTACGTCGATTCTGTAAACCTTGTGGCACGGTATTCGGGTTCAAACCGACCCCAGGGTCGCTGAATAGACTAGGGTCGCTGAATAGAATCGACGCTCAGCTGGCACTGATCGTCTACGCCGCCCCTTTTCGGCTCGCTCGTGCGGCCCTTCCTCGCAGCCGAAAGGTCTCCCCCGCCGCCCCTCCGGCCACGGGGCGTCTTCTCGATCGGCCGCGAGCGTTTTTCGCTGCGGCCGCGGGTCCGCGTCGGGTTGGTCTTCGCCCAAGTCACGTCGAGGAAGACCACGCGATCGGGGTCGATGGCTCCTGGCGACGCGACCCCTTGCCGACGCTTCAAGGCGACGTCTTCGC
>JBCCZD010000052.1:0-18553 GCA_039188275.1 Planctomycetota bacterium | reverse complement strand
GCGAATGATGGCTGGTGGAGATGATGACGACACGGTCCGTCTTTGTTGGTGATGCCCGAGGGAGCGGCTCGCAAGCTAACGGAAGAACCTAAAGGTTTCGCCTGAAGGCGAGGGTTTTAGACCCATCGTTAGGACAATAAGAGAGTACACGCTGAGCCGCCCAACGCGCAACCCGGCACTCGGGCGGCGTAGCGAATGGGCGGCTCGGCGCACGGGCAACTGGGCACGCAGGCAGGAACGGCAGGATGAACCACAGCGCTACGCTAGCTCTCGCCATCAACTTTGCCACAGCAGTTCGGCTCGTCGCGGCTGCCTTTTTGAGCGTAAGCGGCGCCGCCGTGTTGCACGGCGCAGAGGCGAGGCCCAACCTCTTGATAATTTTCACCGATGACCAGGGCTACGCGGACCTAGGGTGTTTCGGCAGCGAAACGAACAGGACCCCGCGGCTCGACCAGCTAGCCGAAGAGGGCACGCGATTTACGTCGTTTTATGTGCAAACCGTGTGCGGCCCATCGCGATCGGCGTTGCTTACGGGGCGTTATCCGATCCGTAGCAAGGGGTGGGGGATGCCGGCGTCGGAGGTCACGTTCGCTGAACTGGCGAGCGGCGTGGGCTATCAAACCGCTTGCATCGGGAAATGGGATGTTTCTAACCGCGAAGCGATCATCCCTCGCATGCCCAACGCGCAGGGGTTCGACTACTACTTTGGTGCGCTCGGCGCGAACGACCGCGGCAAGATCGACTTTCACGAGAACAACAAGGCGGTACGCTCGACGCGGAACATGGCCGGGCTAACGCGGCTCTACACCGACAAAGCGATCAAGTACCTCCGACGGCAACGCGACCCGGCGAAGCCGTTTGTGCTGTACGTCGCTCACACCATGATGCACACGGTGATCGATGCTTCGGATCGGTTCCGGGGAAAGTCGGCGGGCGGCCTCTACGGCGATGTGGTTGAGGAGTTCGACCATGAAACCGGGCGGCTGCTGGACGCACTGGATGACCTCGGGCTGCGTGACAACACCCTGCTGATTTACACCAGCGACAACGGCCCTTGGAACCAAGAGAAGTACACCAAGACAAAAAAAGGGCACCCGGAAGGCTCTATCTTCTGGGGGGATGCAGGGCCGCTTCGAAACGGAAAGGGCTCACCGTACGAAGGCGGCTACCGCCTGCCTTGCATTGTCCGCTGGCCCGGTAAAGTTCCAGCCAACCACGTTTCCGACGCCATCTTTGCCAGCGTCGATTTCATGCCCACGTTTGCCAACCTTGCAGGGTACGACATCCCCAACGACCGCCGGATCGACGGCATCGACCAAACCGATCTTCTGCTCGGCAAGCGGGAGGCAGGGCGAGACAGCTTCTATTTCGACCGCGCCGGCGTTCGCCAGGGCGAATGGAAGTACCTCATGCCGCGGGCCTTCTTCCATGGTTATGCCGTGGAAGAGGACCGCGAGCAGGTCGACGAGCTCTACAACTTGCAGGCCGATCTTGGGGAGCAAACGAACCTCGCCGACAAGTATCCCGAGAAGGTGGCCGAGCTGCGGAGGCTGATGCTGGAAATCGAAGGGGACGACAAGATGCGGCCCGAAGACAGCCGCCGCTGACGGCTGCTCCCGCCGCCTCCGCCGCACGAGTGTTCTCGCCGGAAGACAAAGAAAGTCGTGCCGAGTAGCATGCTTGCCCTGATAGCGCGATGTCTCGCTTCGGCTGTTCTTGTCGCCTCCGTTGTTGCCACTCCGGCGTCGCCGTGCGCGGCGGCAATCGATGAGGAGTCGAAGACCGTTCTGTTCATCGCTGTCGATGACATGAACGATTGGACGACGCTGTTCGATGCAAGCAATCCGATCCAGACCCCAAACTTGAAGCGGCTCGCGGCGCGCGGGGCTTTCTTCTCCAAGGCGTACTGCGCTGCCCCCGCTTGCAACCCGTCGCGCACGGCCGTCCTCACGGGGTTGAGCCCTGCGACGTCGGGCGTCTACAGCAATCGTCAATCGTGGAGGAAACGCCTGCGGGATGTCGTCACGTTACCTCAGTACTTTGGTCAGCATGGCTTCACGACCAAAGGCGGCGGCAAGGTCTTCCACCACGGCGCGACGGGCGCCGATCGGAGGGGCGACCCGTCGTTTGATGAGTTCTTCCCGCTGAGGATTCATTCGGGAGCTCCGACGGCAAACTACAACGGCTACCGGCGCGGCGCCAAGGGAATCGGCGGGCTGGCTAGACTCGATTGGGACTGGGGCGTGCACGACGTCAACAAGCAGACCGACGAATACACGGTCGAGTACGCGTCGCGGGTGATGGAGTCCGAGCCACGGGACAAGCCGCTGTTTCTAGCGGCGGGGATTTTTCGTCCCCACCTCCCGTTTTGGGCGCCGCCCGAGTCGTTTGCTCGGTACCCCTTGGAATCGGTGGAGCTGCCGCCCCGGCCCGCCGACGACCTGGACGACGTTCCGCCGCTGGGCGTGAAGATGTCTCGCACCGAGGCGTTCATCTTCGACAACGCCATCAAGCCGCCGATCGATCGGCCTGGCAGTCTTCAGAGGATGGTGCAGTGTTATCAAGCAGCGGCGGACTTCTCTGACGAGATGGTGGGGCGCCTGATCGACCAGTTGGACGCGTCGGGGCGGGCGGGCAGTGCGATTATCGTGCTCTGGTCGGATCACGGCTATCACCTGGGAGACAAGAACGCGACGGTTAAGTTCACGCTTTGGGAGAAGGCCAACCATGTGCCCTTCATCATCGTGGCCCCGGGCGTTACAACGCCCGGATCGATAATCAACCGGCCCGTCAGCCTGCTTGACATCTACCCGACTCTGATCGACCTAGCCGGCCTGCCGAAGAAAACAGGGCTTGATGGAATAAGCTTGCTGCCGCTGTTGAAGAACCCAACTGCCCCGTGGAATCGGCCGGCCATCATGACTCAGGGCGCCGGCAACCACGCCGTTCGTACCGATCGCTGGCGGTACATCCGCTACTCGGACGGAACGGAAGAACTGTACGACCACGACAACGACCCGTGGGAGCACACGAATCTCGCTGCGGCTCCTGGGCACGCGTCGGTTCGCGCCGAGCATCGAAAGTGGCTGCCCCGGCCGCGGCAGGGCGGGCGTCGTCGAGCACCGACCCCGATTGCTCGCTAGAGCGCACGACCGTTGGTCGCGGCGTTGGGTGGCTTGTCGAGCTTAACCGACCCGGCCTGCGGCAAGGGAATCGGCAACGCGTTCGGCCGCCTGCTCGCCCCCGTGAATGCACTGCGGCACGCCAACGCCACGGTACGCGGCGCCGGCGAGTTCGAGCCCGGGTAGTTTCGCCACTAGCGACTCGATCTGGTCGACGTGATCGAGGTGCCCCAGGTGGTACTGGGGCATTCCCCGCGGCCAGCGGGCGATCTCCGTCTCAAGCGGATTGCCGATGACGCCGAGCAACGCCCGCAGCTCTTCGCGCACCAGCTTGTGGAGTTCTTCGTCCGGCAGTTCGGCGAGGCCCGGCTGCAGCGCCCCGCCCACGAAGGCCCGCATCAGCACCTGGCCGTCCGGCGCCCGGCCCGGGAATTTGAGGCTTGAGAAGCTCACGGCGATCACCCGCCGGCCTTCGACCGCCGGGACGACGAATCCGAAGCCGGGCAGTTCCGCCGCGACTTGCGACCGCAGGTAGGCGACACCAACGACCGAGCATCCGGCGTACTCGATCTCGGCGAGCTTCGCGGCGAGCGTGGGGCTGGCCCGGGCGACAACCTCCGCGGCGTGATGGGCCGGCGTGGTGAGGACGACCGCGTCGAAACGCTCCGCGGCGGCGCCCGCGGCGGCGACCACCCAGCCGCCGTCGTCGGGCGTTATCGACTCGACAGGCGACGACACGCGGAGCACTCCCGGGGCGAGTTGAGCGGCCGCCGCTTCGACGAGTTGGCCGATCCCTTCCCGCGGAGCCAGGAACAACCCGTACCGCGCGCCACTCTCTCGGGACTCCGACTCGGCGGCGGCGTTGTTCGCTTCCCTGGCTTCGCGCCACGCCGCCCGGCAAAGGCTGCCGTGCGACTGCTCTTGCTCGACGAACTGCGGCATCGTGGCCGCCATGCTGAGCTTCTCCGGGTCGGCTGTGTAGATGCCGGCCAGCAGCGGTTGCACCAGCCGTTCGAACGCCTCACGCCCCAAGCGTCGGCGGGCGAACGACGCCACGCTTTCGTCGCCGGCCGCTCGGCGCCGCGGGATGCAGGGTTCGCACGCCAGGCGGAGCTTGCCCCGCCAGCTTAGCACGGGCGACCGGAGGACCGTGCCCAGCCGCTTGGGCTGCATCAAGACGAAGCCCTGCGGCGCGGGCACGACCCGGCCATCGCGGACGACCAGCGCCTTGCGCCGCTGCTGGTCGGTCGGCAAGAGGCCGTCGGCGATGCCCACGCGTCGGCAGAAGTCGGTCGCCCAGGGCTCTTTGGCCAAGAAGTTGTCGGCCGAACGCTCGATCAAGTAGCCGCCACGCCGGACGGTCTGCAGCACGCCGCCGGGTCGATCGGCCGCTTCGAAGACCGCCAGCTCGGCGCCGGGCAGGCGGTCGGCAAGGCGGACCGCCGCGGCGAGGCCCGTGATGCCGGCGCCGATCACCGCGACGCGGGGGTGTTGCCGCGTTTCCCTGCCGGGAGAACTGTTTTCGGGCATGTCCGGGCGTTGGGGCTCTGGTCGCTTCCGAGAGCCTACCGATAACGTCCGCGGGGGCTCCAGGCCCAGTATCCTCGGGCGCGGCCACCGAATCGACCCTCGACGCCGAGCGTGAGCGTGATGTTGTCCATCGTATTGCTGCTGGCCCCGCCCAGCGCGAGGTTGTTGGCGAACTCCGCCCGCCAGACCGTCGTGCGGCTCCACTGCTGCTTGATGCCGATGGCCAGCGGGATCGTGAAGAGCGTCTCCTGCCGGCGAATCGCGCGGGAGTCCGTGAATTCGAGATCGGTTAGGCCGATCCCGACGCGGCAGTAGGGCCGGGTCCGCGAGTCGCCCCACGGGTAGTACAGCACGCTGCCGTCGATGAGGAAGAAGTTGTCGGAGGTCTCTTCGCCGGCGATCGCGGCGTTGTCGAACGTGGGCGTCGACCACCCGACGCGGACCTGGCCGCCCCAGTAGTGGTCCCAGTCGTAGCCGGCGTGGATCGCCGCGAACAGGTCGTTGCTGGCGGGGACGTCGTCCGCCGGGTCGCCGGTCATGACCAGCGCTCCGAACTCGAGCGCCACCTCGTACGGCCGGTTGAGCCAGCTCGTGCCCCGCAAGGGTCCGCCGGCGCCAACCGCCCGCCCGTGGGTGGACGAGTGTCGGGCGCCAAGCCAGTCGAGCATCCAGTGGTGGCCGCCTGCCGGCGGCGCCGCGGCTGACCAGCCTTCGGCTTCCCAGAGCTCTTCTTGCGGGCTCACAGCGGGGTCGTCGATCGGCCACGCTTCGGGGAACGCGTCGACGGGCGGGCCGGTCTCAGGAGGACCGGCACTCGAAGGCCGAGCGGGTAACTCGAAGGGGTCGTCGACGGCGCCTTCCAGTGCTTCGGACGAGGCTCCGTCGGCCACCTCGCTCGGCAATGGCAACACTTCGATATCGGCCGGCTCTGCCTGAACGACTCGTGCCAGGAGAACAACGACGGCGGCAGCGCGGAGGGCGGTGGGCATCGCTACTCGAAGAGGCATAGAGCTGCACGAACACCAAAAGGCGGACACAGGGTGAGCCGGCGGCGCCACGGGGCGCGTGCGCACACGACAGCCGCGTGGGGAGCGGTCCCGATGCGCGGGAGTATGGCGAGCCGCGCCCAAGCCGTCAATGCAGCCCTGCGGCGGGCTCGAGGTAGGGCGAGAGAAGTGCTAGCAGCCGCGGCTTACTCGTCTTTCGCGACGACCTCGCCAGCGGCTGGGTTGTTTCCAGCGGCTGGGCTATCGGCGGCGGCCGTGGTGCTTGCTCCGGAACCGGGGCCCGCTCCCGCCGGCTCGGTATCTGTCGGTGAAGCGGGGACCGGCGAAGCCGGAGCCGGCTTGAGCGTCGCGTAGGCCATGCAACTGGCGGAATAGCCCTCGCCGCGGTCGGTCTCGACAACGATCGGCGCCTTGATGACGCCCTCGCCGGCGGCCGGGGTGAACGCGACATCGATCAAGTGGCGCGTGTTCGCGGAGTCGTCGGCATTGAACGAGAAACCCGGCGCCGAGCACGAAACGTTGGTCACCCTAAACGGCTGCTTGCCACGAACGATCAGCCGCTTTCTAACCGTGTTCCCCTGCGGCGTGTCGCCGAGGACCAGGTTGAGTGGCGCGATGGAGATTTCCGGCATGACCCGGCCTTCGACTTCAAGCGGGATCCGCGGCGTGCGGGCGTCGCTCGTGACGATGACCAGTTGCTCCTTGAGGAAGCCGGGCTTGGCGGTCGGCTTCAGGCGGACCAGCAGGTTGTAAGACGCTCGGCCTCCCCGCCGGGGCCGCTCCGCCAGCTCGACTTCCAAGTCGCTGCTGGCGCTGCGGACATCGTTGATCCGCCACCCACTCCGGCCCGCGTAGTTAACGCCAACCGATTTCTCGCTAGCCGCCCCCTGGTCGACCGTGCCGAAGTTGATGGACCCCGGCTCGAAGACGACGTCCCCGCGGATATTACCGTGAACGCGCAGCTGCACCTGCGCGGGGAACGGCTTGTCGATCGTGACGGTCAGCGTCGCGCTGTGCAGCCCGGTGAACGTGCGGGTGTTGAACTTCGCGACGATGTAGCCTTTCTCGTAGGTCTTAAGCGTGTTGCTGGCGCTGCCCGGGATGTCGATCGACGGCGCGGTGCAGCCGCAGCTCGATCGGACGCTGGCCAGGTGGATGTCTTCTTTGTAGATGTTCGTAACTTCGAACTTGTAGACCGTGTCCGAGCCGCGGGCGACGCTCTCAAAGTCGTGGTCGACTTTGTTGAACATCTTGGTCGCCCACTCCTGGGCCGTAGCGCCGGCAGGCAGAAGCAGCAGGGCGGCCGCGACCACGGCTAGCGTGGGGGTTGTCGGGGCGTGCTTGGGCATCGACGAGGGCTCCTTCGGATGCGTCGTGACGGTGCGGTGCTTCCTGCAGGCGACCGCGGGGGTAGCGTGTGGCGACGACTCCCCTGCCGCAAAGCTAACGTGCTGCTGGCGGCGCCGGCGCCCAAAAAATGGCCCGTCCTCTGCTTATTCGTACGCCGGCCCGCTCAAGCTGGAACTTCAGCTGCTATTCTGTGCGAATTGAGGGCCGCGAGCAAAGCCCATTCGACCGTTGGCAAGATAAGACACAACAGGTTCCGACTGGCAGCAGGACGCGCGTCGCCGAGTGAGAAAGTGCCGCCGGTAGCGCTGCGCAAGGGGCCGACAGCCAGGCCGAACGCACGATCGGCGACGGAGCCAAAGGTGGGGCCGCTGGCGCCGCGGCCCCTGCTAGCAAACGGCCTCGGTGTGCTAGACTAGCGTCGCCAAGCGGGGGTCGCCCCGACAACTCCGCTGTTCCCAAGCCACCCCGCTGGTCAGCAGCCAGGGCTCCACCATGCCCGACACACCGAAATGCCTGGTGGTTGTCGGCGTTGGGCTGATCGGAGGGTCGATCGCTCTCGCGGCGCGGTCGTGTGGCCGAAATTGGAGGGTCGTGGGCGTCGCGCGGAGCGAGGCGAGCCGGCAGCGCGTCCTTAAATCGAGCGTCGTGGCCGAGGCGACAACCGACCTAGCGGCCGCCGCCCAGCGTGCGGATGTGCTCATCGCATGCACGCCCGTTTCCGAAGTGGCCCGGACGCTGCTTACCGCCGCCAGGCATTGTTCGGCTGAAACGCTGCTTACGGATGCCGGCAGCACGAAGCGGCAAATCGTCGCTGACGTCGAAGGCGGGCTGGCGGGAAAGAGCGCCGCGCCGGCCTTCGTAGGGAGCCACCCCCTTGCCGGCGACCACCGGAGCGGACCAGAATCCGCCCGTGCCGATTTGCTAGCAGACCGGCTTGTGATCGTGACACCCAGCGGGCGGACCCCTACCGGCGTGGCGGACCGAGCCTGCGCCTTCTGGGAGTCGCTTGGCGCCGAGTCACGCCAGATGGCGCCCGCCGAGCACGACGCCGCGTTGGCGCGGACGAGCCACCTGCCGCACCTAGTGGCGGCCGCCGTCGCCGCCGCCACGCCGACCGATGCCCTCCCCGTCACCGCAACCGGCTGGCGAGACACCACCCGCGTGGCGGCGGGCCCGCCGGCGTTGTGGCGTGACATCCTCCTCGCCAACCGGGGGGACGTGGTCGCCGCGATCGAGTCGGTCGAGGGCGCCCTGAGCGAGTTCCGGCAGGCCCTGGTAGACCGCGACGCCGACCGGATCGAACAACTACTCGAGCAAGGACGACGACGACGTGAAGCTGTGGGAGATTAATGTCGCGCCGTCGCCGTCGCAGCCCGACCGCGACGCCGAGCGGCTGGTCGACGCGGCCCGCGAAGCGGGGATCGCCAACGGACTGCGGGCGGCAACCGCACGCGGGTTCCTGATCCAGAGCGGAGCGCTCGGCGAGGAGCCGATCGATGCGATCGTTCGGGGTGTGCTGACCGACGGCGTGATCGAGCAGGCGACCGTCTCGCAAATCGCGGGCGCCGGCGCGGCCGGCGTTGGCCTCGCCGCGCCGCCGTCCCGGCTCGACGGCGAGCCGGCCGTGCTGCTCAACGTGCTGCCCAAGCCCGGGGTGATGGACCCGGTGGCCCTGAGCACTACCGCGGCGATCGGCGACCTCGGTTTCGAGCCGCCGCTGGTCCGCACCTTCCGCAAGGTCTGGCTCGCCGGGGCCGACCCGGCGACCGCGAAACTGATCGGCGAGCGGCTGCTGGCCAACGACGCCATCGAGCAGGTCGTCTTCGGGCCGCTGGCGCTCGACCACCTCGACGCCGGCGGCGAGTACGCCTTTGAGCTCAAGCGGGTCACGCTCGCCGGCCTTGACGACGGGGGCTTGATGCGGCTCAGCCGCGAGGGGCAGCTCTACCTGAAACTGGCCGAGATGCAGACCCTGCAGCGGTTCTTCGTCGAGCTCGGCCGCGAGCCGACGGATATCGAGCTGGAGACCCTCGCCCAGACCTGGAGCGAGCACTGCAGCCACAAGACGCTGGCCGGCCGGATCGCCTACCGGGACGAACGTGGCGAGCGGCGTTTCGAGAACATGCTGAAGGAGACCATCTTCGCCGCGACCAATACGCTGCGCGAGCGGTGGGCGGCCGACCCCGAGCGCGAAGACTGGTGCGTCAGCGTCTTCGCGGATAACGCCGGCATCGTCCGATTCGACGCGGAGGACAACCTCGCCTTCAAGGTCGAGACCCACAACCACCCGTCGGCGATCGAGCCCTACGGTGGCGCCAACACCGGCTTGGGGGGCGTCATCCGCGACATCCTGGGCGTTGGACTCGGCGCTAAGCCGGTGGCCAACACCGACGTCTTCTGCTTCGCCCCGCCAGAGACGCCCGACAACGCGATCCCGCCGGGCGTGCTCCACCCGCGGCGGGTCATGCGGGGCGTCGTCGAGGGCGTCCGCGACTACGGCAACCGGATGGGCATCCCGACCGTCAACGGCGCCGTGTACTTCGATGAGCGGTATCTGGGCAACCCGCTCGTCTACTGCGGCGACGTCGGCATCTTGCCGCACGCGATGTCGTTCAAGCAGACGCTGCCCGGCGACCTGATCGTCGCCGTCGGGGGGCGCACCGGGCGTGACGGGATCCACGGCGCGACGTTCTCGAGCGCCGAGCTGACCAGCGAGAGCGAGATGTCCTCCGGCGGCGCCGTGCAGATCGGCAACGCGATCGAAGAGAAACGCGTTCTCGACGTGCTGCTGCGGGCCCGCGACGAGGGCCTGTACACGGCGGTCACCGACTGCGGCGCTGGCGGATTCAGCAGCGCCGTCGGCGAGATGGGCGAGGAGATCGGCGCCGAGGTCTGGCTCGACCGGGCGCCGCTCAAGTACGACGGCCTCAGCTACACCGAGGTCTGGATCTCCGAAGCCCAGGAGCGGATGGTCCTGAGTGTCTCGCCAGGCAAGTGGGAACGCCTGCACGAGCTGTGCGCATCCGAGGGGGTCGAGGCGACCGTCATCGGCCGCTTCGAGCCGACCGGTCGGCTGGTTCTCAAGTGGGGCGACCGGGCCGTCGGCGACCTGCCGATGACGTTCCTCCACGACGGCCGGCCGCCGGTGGTCCGCGAAGCCACGTACAAGCCGCCCGCCGCCGTGCCGCTGGCGCCGCCGGAGAAGGACGACTACACGGGCGACCTGCTCCGTATCCTCGCCTCGCCGAACGTAGCGAGCAAACAGGCGATCATCCGCCAGTACGACCACGAGGTGCAGGGCGGCAGCGTCGTGAAGCCGCTGGTCGGCGTCGCGAGTGATGGTCCCGGCGACGCCGCCGTGCTGCGCCCCAAGCTCTCGTCGCGGCGCGGCGTCGTGATCAGCTGCGGCATGAACCCGCTATACGGCGGCCTGGACACCTACCGCATGGCGGCCAGCGCCATCGACGAAGCGATCCGCAACGCCGTGGCGGTTGGCGCCAACCCGGCGCGGATTGGCCTCTTAGACAACTTCTGCTGGGGCGACTGCGAGCGGGCCGAGACGCTCGGCTCGCTGGTCCGCGCGGCGCTGGCGTGCCACGACCTGTCGCTCGCGTTCGAGGCCCCCTTCATCAGCGGCAAGGACAGCCTGAACAACGAGTACAGTTACGAAGAATCGAACGGCGAAAAGCGGACGATCTCGATCCCGCCGTCGCTGCTCATCAGTGCGATGGGCCAAGTGGACGACGTCGCCCGCTGCGTGACGATGGACTTCAAGCAGGCGGGCAGCGCTGTGTACATCGTCGGCGAGACGAAGGACGAACTCGGCGGCTCGCACTACGCGAAGGTTAATGGGTTGGCGGGCGGCCAAGCGCCGACGGTCGACGGGCCGTACGCCAAGCGCGTGTTCGCCGCGATGCACGCCGCGATCGCGGAGGGCGCCGTCGCCGCGTGCCACGACCTGAGTGAAGGGGGCTTGGCGGTCGCCCTGGCGGAGATGGCCTTCGCCGGCGGCTTCGGCGCGGCGGTCGACGCCGCGGGCATGCCGGGGCCCGACACGCCAGGGGCCGACGCCCTCGCCGCGGCGGGCAGGCTGTTCAGTGAGTCGAACACGCGGTTCCTGTGCGAAGTCGCCGGCGACAAGTCCGCCGCCTTCGAGTCGGCACTCGCCGGCGTGCCGTTTGCACGGCTTGGCGGCGTGACCGACGATCCACGCGTGGTCGTGACGCTCGGCGACGCGAAGCTGATCGAGTCCGACATCGCCACCCTGAAGCAATCCTGGCAGGAGCCACTCGCGTGGTAAGTGCATGGCTAAGCCCCGCGTCTTGATCCTCCGCTCGCCCGGCGCCAACTGCAACGAAGAGACGGCGCACGCCTTCGAGCTGGCGGGCGCCGAGGTCGAGCAGTTGCACATCCAGTCGCTGCTGAACGCGCCGCAGCGGATGGACGCCTTCCAGGTCTTCTGCCTACCGGGCGGCTTTAGCTACGGCGACGACATCGCCGCCGGGCGGATCCTCGGTAACCAGGTCCGCCTGCGGCTGGCCGACGCCTGCCACCGGTTCCGTGACGCCGGCAAGCTGGTGCTGGGCGTCTGCAACGGCTTCCAAGTGTTGATGAAGACCGGGTTGCTCGACCTTGATCTCGCCGGCGGCCCGGCGGCTACGCTCACGCGGAACGACCGCGGCCGCTTCGAGGCCCGCTGGGTCCAACTGAGCGTCGCGCCCGGTGGTTGTGTCTTCCTAGCCGGCATCAAATCGATGGAGCTGCCGGTCGCCCACGCCGAGGGCAAGTTCGTCTTCCGAGACCGGGCGGCGCGTGCGAAGCTCCAAGCGGAGGGGCGGCTCGTTCTGCGCTACACGGCCGCCTCCGGCGGCGACGCCGCTTACCCGGAGAACCCCAACGGCGCCGAGGCCGATGTCGCGGGCCTGTGCGACTCGACCGGACGCGTCCTCGGCTTGATGCCCCACCCGGAGCGGTTCGTTGACCCGACTCAGCACCCGCGGTGGACGCGTGGCGGGGTCGAGTCGGTCGACGGGATGCGGGTGTTCGAGAACGCGGTCCGCTACTTCCTGTAGCCCGGCAAGCCCGCGTCAACGGCGTCACGCTTTCGGTGCGCCGTGTCGTTGGAACGGCGCCCGCCCGCCGCGGGGTTGTTTGCCGTCTCGCGGCGCTCTGGCGTTGCGAGCGGGATCGGGCGGACCATTACCGCGTCGACCCCCGCCGAGCCGGCCCCGGAGAAGACGAAGCTGACCCGCAGCGATCCGTTCTCGGTCGGCCGGCGGAGGAGCCGGAAGGGTCGCCAGTCGCTCGTCTGGCGGACAGCGATCGCCAGCTCTTCGCCGCCGAGCGAATCGACGACCGCGATCGAGCCCGGCGCGTCGCCATCGGCGTGGAAGCGCACCCAGCCGGTGATCTCGATAAGCTGCCCCGCCAGCAGCGGCGTCGGCGGCGACGTCACCCAAACCGACGGCGGCGGCAAGCGCCCGGCAGACGGTCGCCCGGTCAGCGCTAGGTACTTCTCGCCGTGCGCGGGCGCGTCGGCGGACAGGGCAACCGTAGCCAGCGGTTCAGGACGGTCCCCCAGCCGGGTATGGCGCCAGCCGGCTGAACGGAGCGCCCCCAAGTCCTCGAAGTCACCACCGGCGAGGAGGTTGGTCGACCGGGGGAGCGCCCGCAGGAGCTGCCGCAGCCGGACCTCGTCGGGCCAGGTCCGCGCCCGCGCTAGCAGCGGCGAGCTATCGAGTTGGTCGGCGTGCGCCAACCGCAGGCGGAGCTCGGCGTGGGCCCTCACGAGCAGCGCGAGCCCATCACCAGCCGCGTCGTACGCGCCGGCGAGGTTGCCCGACGATTGAGCAGCTTTGGACTGACTCATCTTGCGTTTCGCGGCGGCCGCCGGCCCGTCCGCCCGTGACGGCTGGTCGCCCGGTGGGCGCAGCGTCTTGGAAAGCACCGCCTCGGCCCGCGTCAGTTCAGCGAGCAGCCGGGCTTGCTGCAATTGGACCGCCTTCTTGGCCACCCGCGCTGCGCGCGCCCGGATGTCTCGCACAGCCCGGCGGTCGTCGGTCAGCAGCAAGAAGTGGCCGAGCCGCACCGCGTCGGCGTCGACGGCGACGCCGCCCAGCGTGCGGCGGCTGCGTACCGGCGTCAGGCCGGCCGGCGAGAGCCGGTACGCCCGGGCGGTCTCGGCGACGCCGGGCGCGACGACCTCGCCGGCCCCGCTTGCCGGCTTGCTTGAGGCGTTTGCCAGCCCGACAACCACCTTCGTCCGTCCGCGTTGGTAGATGGCGCCGACGGTTGAGCGGTCGGCGTGGAGAACCCGTCCGATGGATTCACCGCTCAGCAGCCACGGTTCAAGCAGGTCGATTTTCAGGTTGATCAGTTCGAGTGCCGCCGCGACCGCCTCGTCGTCGGGGCCCGCACCGCCCAGCGGCTTACCCGTCGTGAACCAAACGCCGCTTGCGCCCGCAGCGAAGGCCCGCCAAACGGCGGCCTCGACATCGCGGGGCGAACGCCACTCGGCCGCTTTGCCGGCGGGCGCGAACGCTCGGAACTGGTCGCGGGCCGTCCGCTTGTGGGTGAGTTCGATCTTCGCAAGCGCCGCCGCACCCGGCAGCGCCTGGGAAGTTGCCGCCGCGAACGGCGCCGGCGCTAGCGGCGTCGCGGGGCCGGCGGGCAGGACCAGGCCGTCGGTCAGGCGTCCCCATGCGGGCAAGCCGCCCTCGGGCATGCTCAACAGCGGGCGGGTCGACAGCCGGGCGTCGTCCCGCAGCCGCGACAGCGTGGGTCGGACGGAATCGATGTGCCCCGCGTCAACGCCCGCGGCGACCATCCAACCAAGGACGGCTTGCAGCGCGTCACCGGGATCGGCGCCCTCCGTCGGCGGAGGAACGATCAGGCGGAGCCCGTGCTTGTTGGCTTCGGCGGCAAGGCTTGGCCCCGGCGGGTCCTTGGACGCGAGGGTGTTGAAGCCGAGTCGGGCGAGCAACTCGGGGGCCTCGCCCCGGTGACTGCAAACCCGAGGCAGGAACGGCGTCTCGCCGACGGCGAAGCCCGCGGCGGAAATCCGGATTGTTTCCAGCGGGCCAACCTGCGCGTCTGCTGGCCCGGTGACGGGCGGGCTGCCGCTATTGATGTCGGCGGGCGCCTCTGCTTGGCGTCGTACGCCGACAAGCACCGACGCTTCCCCGGGCGCCGAGCCTGCCCTGGCCGCCGACGCCGCGCCCGCCTCCGGCCCGACCAACGCCCCGTCAACCGTCAGGTTCTCGACCCAGAACTCCGACCCGCTCGGCCCGCCCGGTACGATCAGCACCACGCTGTCGACATAAGCGCCCCGCTCGTCGATCGGCGTCTTGCTGCCCGAGGCACGCAGCAGCCGCGCCTGCCGTTTGACCAGCAGCGGGAGGTCGGAAAGCTCGAGCTCGGCCCACTCACCGACCTGTTCGTACGCGTCTGAGGCTCGGACGACGGTCGTCAGCCTGTTGGCCGCCTGGGAGTCCTCGATCTTCGCGTTGCCCGCTTGCGAGCGGGGAAAAACGACCCGCACCGCTAGCTTCGCGCCCGCCGCGGTCCCGCGGTAGACGACGCGGTAGCGCGAGTCTTCGATGACCGGCGCGCGACCGATCGGGTAGAGGAAAACGCCTGAGTACCCGGCGGGGCACGCAAAACGTAGCCGTTCGGCCCCCGCTGACTGGCCCCGGTAGTCGGTGCGGACGCGGGCGTGCTCGAGGACCGTCGCTGCGCCGGGGTTGGCGGGCTGGCGCCAGGCGGTTTCAGGAGCCTCGAACCGTTCGAGCAGGCCCGGCGCAGCCATCCCCGGGGCCGGCAAGGCGAACAGGGCCGGCAAGGCGAGAGCCAGGCAGACAACGAATTCGCGAAGTGGTCGGGGCACACGGCCTCCCGGACCTGTCCAGCGGGGGGCCACCGCGGCGATTGCCGACGGGGGTCCCTCCGACACCCCGTTCGGTGGTCCGCTCGACGGGGGCGGCAGCGATGGTTCTAAACCACGCTTCTATCGGCGTTTGCGAAACACGGCCAGAGCGGTTGTGGCGTTTCCGCAACGCCCCGCTTGGTGACGGGGCTTTGTCGACCAGTCGCTTGATCGTCCGTAACTGCTTTATCTAGAATGGGTTTGGCCTTGGGCACGCCACGCCTGGCCCTGATTTTGGCGCACGGGCTGCTTCGGTAGCCGTCGTCCGCCACCCAGGAGAGACCCGATGCCCGAAGCTCAACGCGTCACCGATGCAATCGTCTCGGAGCTGCCCGCCGACTTGCAGCAACTGGCGGCCGCTGTCCGCAGCTTGCCGCCGAAGCAGGCCGCGGAGCTGACGCCGCTATTGGACCGCGTCGTCGAGAGCACCTCACGACGACGGCGTATCTTGACCCTCGTCCAGGATGCTTTGAGCCAGCTGCGATTGGACATGAAGTACCTGATGTTCGATCTCGAAGCGACCCGCCGGGAACGGGACGAGTACCGCCGGCAGATCGAAGAGGCGTAACCCGAGGGGGCGTGCATGAGAAGGTCCGGGGCGGGCCAGCCGCGGGGCGCCGTCAGGGACGCCCGATTCGAGAGCAAGGCGTGGCCGGCGGCGCTCGGCGCCGCCCCGTTGCCTTCTTCCCCTCGCCGCGTGATCTTAGGCATCACGGCGGCCCCCGCCGCTAGAACTGGTCGCTAAAACTCGTCGCTGAACCGCGCTACGCCCCCCGGCGCCATGCCCGACCTCCAGACCGCCGAAGAACTTGCCCAGAGCGCGCTCGACGTGGGCGTGCTCGATGAGCGTCAGGCCCAATCGGTTTGGGCGGAGCTGGGCACCCGCAGCGCGTCGCTGGAAGACATGTCGCAGCTGATGCTCCGCAAAGAGCTGCTCACCAACTATCAAATCGAGCGCCTCCTGCGGGGGCACCGGGCCGGCTTCTTCTACGGCAAGTACAAGGTCTTGTACCTGGTCGGCGCCGGCACCTTCGCGCGGGTCTTCCGGGCTGTCGACAAAGGGGACGGCAACGTCTACGCCGTGAAGGTCCTCCGCTACAGCAAGAGCACCGAGCCCGGCCAGGCCGAACTGTTCCGCCGAGAGGGGGAACTGGGCGCCACGCTCAAGCACCCGAACATCGTCCCGATTCACGAGGTGGCGACCCGCGGCGGGTACCACTACATCGTCATGGACTTCATCGAGGGCCAGAACCTCCGCGAGTCGTTCCGGGTCCGCAAGAAGTTCAACTGGGAGGAGTCTTCCAACGTGCTGATCGGCGTGCTGGCCGGGTTGCAATCGGCGTTCTCTCAAGGCGTGACGCACCGCGACCTGAAGATGTCCAACGTGCTGCTCTCGTCCGAGGGCCAGGCCAAGCTGATCGACTTCGGCTTGGCCGCGCTCGACAACGTATCGGCGGAGGAAGGCGTCGACCGCACCGTCGAGTACGCCGCGCTCGAGAAGGCGACCGGCGTCCGCAAGGACGACACGCGCAGCGACGTCTTCTTCGCGGGCTACATCATGCACCAGATGCTCACCGGCGAGGTCTCCCTGCCGACGGGCCGGGACCGCATGCAGCGGTTCGGCCGGGACACGTTCAAGTCGATCAAGCCGGTGCTCGACGTCGCGCCCGACACCCCGATGCCGATCGCCATGGTGGTGAGCAAGGCGCTCGAACTCGACCCGGAACGCCGCTACCAAACGCCGGGCGATATGCTCAACGACCTGCGGGTGGCGGTGCGGCGGACGAAGTCGGGCGCCACGGACGCCGGCCACCGCGCGGAGCTTATCAGCCGCGAGGGCTTCGACGCCGAGGGCCGGCCGCGGCGGATCATGATCGTCGAGTCGGACACCAAACGGCAGGACGTCATGCGCGAGCTGTTCAAACGCAACGGCTACCGTGTCCTGGTGAGCAGCGACCCGCAGCGTGCCCAGGCCCGGTTCGTCGACGACCACGCGGCCGCCGACATTGTCATGTTTTGCACGTCCTCGCTGGGGCGTGACGCCGTTGACTACTTCAACAAATTCGGGTCCGACCCGCTGACCAAGGGCCTGCCGAGCGTGCTGCTTCTAGACGAGTCGCACGGCCAGTGGTTCTCCGACGCCCACGTCAACGACTACCGCGTCGCCGTGCGGACGCCGATCAAGCTCCGCCAACTCCGCGAGCAGGTCTTGCACGCCCTTGAGGGGCGCACCAAGGCATAGGCCCCACGGACGACCGGCGGCGCGCACCCGTCGGTACAGCAATCGGCCGCGGCGCTTTGGACACAGGTGATCATGGAAACGATCGGCCACGCCGCGGTGAAGCAACGGTTCGAGCGGACGCTCGCCCGCGGGCGACTCGCATCGACCTACCTGTTCGTCGGCCCCGAGAGTGTCGGCAAGCGGAGGTTCGCGCTGGAGCTCGCATCGGCCCTGCTGTGCGGGGCGGCCGACCCGTTGCGGCCGCTGATGGCGTGCGGGCGTTGCGAGTCGTGCCGGCTGATCGCCTCAGGCGGCGGGCACCCCGACCTGCTGATCGTCAGCAAGCCGCCGGGCAAGTCGACCCTGCCGATCGAGCTGTTCCTCGGTCGGCCCGACCACCGCAACCGTGAAGGGCTCTGCCACGCGGTCGCGATGAAGCCTTTCCTGGCCACTCGCCGGGTCGCCGTGATCGACGACGCCGACGATTTGAGCGTCGAGAGCGCAAACTGCTTGCTGAAGACGCTTGAGGAGCCGCCAGCCCACTCGGTGCTGATCCTGATTGGCACGTCGCTCAGCAAGCAGTTGCCTACGATCCGGTCACGCTGCCAGGTCGTCCGGTTCGGGGCTTTGTCAGAGGGCGAGGTCAGGGCGGTCCTCGCCCGGATTGGCGTCGGCGCCTCGGGAGCCGGTGAGCCGGACGCCGCCTCGCTCGCGGCGGCAAGCGGCGGGACGGTCGCCGGAGCCCTCGCGGCGCAGGACGTCGAACTCGCCGCGTTCCGGCAGGAGGTGATGGACACCCTCGAACGCTCCGCGGGCTTTGACCCCGTGCGTTTCGGCGTCGCGGTGCTCGAACAAGTCCAAGCCGGGGGCGCCAACCCCGCCACGCGGCGAGACCGGCTGAAACGCATTATCGGTTACGCGGTGGAGCATGATCGGTCTGCGCTCGTCGAATGCCCCCACAAGTGCATAAGACTCATAGTTCTGGAAGTAATAGTGCGTTGCATCATCGGTGGCCGTTTCGCGTTTTACGAACACCAGAGGTATGAGTTCCGGTATCGGAATCTGAGACTCGAAAAACACGACGCGGTAATAGACTTGACCGATTGTCAATTCGTCCGGTGACACGTACGTGGCATAGGGTCTTATGGGTCTGCCTTCGAAGTACAACTCATCCATGCGTGATTAATTCTTCAATCGGTATCCTGTCTTGAACATCCACCAGATGGTGGTGAGGCAGGCGAGGAGAAACACAAATGTCATCGCCAGGCTGATCCAGATATTGACGTCAGCGATCTCCGTGAAGCTCCAGCGGAAGCCGCTGATGAGATAGACCACTGGGTTGAACAGGCTGACGGTCTGCCAGAAGGGCGGCAACATATCGATCGAATAAAAACTGCCG
>JBCCZD010000051.1:0-18925 GCA_039188275.1 Planctomycetota bacterium | reverse complement strand
CGTACAGGCCGAAGACGATCGCCTCGCGGCTCAGCCAGGAGTGCCGCCAGCCGAGCACCGAGCGGAACGCCAGGTGGGGCCGCCCCAAGTGGAGCGGCGCGAGCGACAGGCCGAACAACGCCGCGGCGACGCCGGCGACGACGGCGGCCTCGGCGCCGGCGCCGGCGCCGAGCCACCGCGCGAGCGACCCGGCGGCCACGGCGCCCACCGAGAGCTGGGTGAAGACCAGCATGAAGACCAGCGGCAAGTGGGCGTGCTGAGGCGACGCGTGGTCGGCGTCGGCCGCCTTCACGTCGCCGGGCAGCGATCGCTCGCCGCGGTAAATCGTCGTCGGCTTCGTGAGCTGCGGCGGGGGCGAAGACGGCAGGAAATCGCCTCGCTTGGCTTTCGCGACGGCCTCGGCAACGTCAACCACGGTGATCTTGATCGCCTGGTTGGGGCACGCCTGCACGCACGCCGGCGCCTCGCCCTCGGTCAGCCGGCCTTGGCACATGTCGCACTTGCGGACAATGCCCTTCGACTCGCTGTACTGCGGCACCTCGTAGGGGCAAGCCATCGTGCAGTACTGGCAGCCGAAGCACTGGTCGTCCAGGTGCCGAACGATGCCGGTACCGGGGTCCTTCTCGTACGCGTTGGTGGGGCAGCCGCTCAGGCAGCCGGGGTCGACGCAGTGGTGGCACGCCGTGGTGACGTGCTGGATGATCGGCAGGCCGCCGTCGCTGCGGGGCCCGACGCCGTGCAGTTGACCGACGCTCCGCCAGGTCTCGGTCGGCTCCAAGCCGTTCATGTGGTGGCACGCGCTGACGCACGCCTTGCACCCGCTGCAAGCCCCGAGGTCGACCTCGAACGCGTACTGCTCGCCCGCGGCGGGCGCCGAGAGGGGGATTAGGTCGCGGTAGTGCTTGGCCTGCGCCGGCTCGCCACCCTCGTCGTACGACTTGGCGAACCGCTCGACCGCGGTCAGCTCGCGCGACTCCTCCACCAGGGCACGCAACAGGTCCGCCGGACGGTCGCCACCGGCGCCTTGGTCGGTCAGGTTAATGGCGTTGATCGCGGTCATGACGGGCGTCGGTTCGATCTCGGTTTCGCGGCGGCTACTGCAAGAGCGTGACAACGGCGAACAGGTCGGCGCCGACAAAAACCGGCAGGCCGACGCCCCACTCAAAGCCGTACTCAGCGAGTTTATCGCCGAGCGGGAACTCGACACCCAGCAGGTCTGACGTTACCCAGGGCGAGCGGTCTTGAAACACGCGGCCGGCCAAGCCTTCGCCCGCGCGGACCCGGCGGCGGCGGCTGAGTGGCGCCAAGTCAACATAGGGGCCGTAGTCCGCCGAGACGACCTTCAGCGTCTCGGTCTTCGGCTCGGGCGCCCAGACCTCCATCGCCCGGGCGAGCGGCGACTTCGACGCCGACAACAGCAACAGAACCGCCTCGATCTCACGGGCGGTCCGCATGAAGGGGATGCCGATCGCCGTCGAGATTCCATCCGCCTTGGCGCCGGCGACACGCACGAAGTCGGCCGACTCGCCGAGGGCGCCCATCACGCGAGGGAAACGGTCGTTCCACACTTTACCCGGCAGGCCCGCGCGTCGGGGGAACTTCACGAAACCGCTGATCAGGCCGAAGCGTTCGAGGTTGGCGTACCAGCTTTCGGACAGGCCAAGCTCGCTGCGGTCGTTGGGCCGCCAAACCTCGACGGCGCCTTGCCGGTCGTCGGCCCCTTCGCAGAGCAGCGTCACAACGCCCCGGCATTCTTCTTGCGCCGCCGTCCGGCCGGCACACATGGCGGGGATCGCGACCGCGGCGCCGACGGGCAGCGGCGGGAACTCTTCGTGGCCAAACCGGTCGGCGGTCCGCAGGACGGGCGAACCCGAGGCCCACGCCCCGCCAACGACGCCTTCTCCCTTGGCCGCCCTGCGGCCAACGCGGCCGTGGCACACATGGCCCAGTTGACCGTAGGCGCCGTGGCTGAGGGCTAGCTCATCGCCGGCGGGCCGCCAGACTTCGACGCCCCGCACCAGGTTGTTCGCCGCGACGCTCATAGGTGGCACGGCCTGCTGCATAGTTTTGACTCTCCGCGGGTTACGCGCTCGCTCAAACGCCAGCTCCGGTTTCCACCAGCGGGCTGCTCCCGCCCGCCCCGGGCACAACCGCCGCGGCGGCCGGCGGGGCCTCGACCTCCGTGGCGTTGAGCGCCTCGACCATCTGCATGGTGTCGTCCCAGTTCGCGCCGCCGTCGCTCGGCGCCGCCGCGGCGTGCCGGTGGTCCTGCTGCTCGAGGAACGACACCAGCGTGCCCCGCAGGTCGTAGTAGAGCGGGTGTTCGAGCACCGAGGCGCGGTTGCGCGGCCGCTCGAAGGGGAGTTCGAGCAGCTGGCCGACGTGCGCCTCCGGGCCGTTCGTCATCATGCAGACACGGTCCGACATGTAGATCGCTTCGTCGACGTCGTGCGTGATGATCATCGTCGTGATCCGCTCGCGGTCGAGGATCTTCATGATCACGTCTTGCAGCCCCATCCGCGTCAGCGAGTCGAGCCGGCCAAACGGCTCGTCGAGCAAGAGCATCCGCGGCTTGAGGGCGATCGCACGGGCGATGCCGACCCGCTGCTGCATGCCGCCCGACATCTCGCGGGGGTACTTCTTCATCGAGTCGGCCAGGCCGACCTCGGCAAGGTAGTGCTCGGCGATCTGGCGCCGCTCCACGCGCGTCGCGTGGGGGTAGACCCGGTTGACGCCAAGCATCACGTTGCCCAAACAGGTCATCCACGGCAGCAGGCAGGGCGCCTGGAACACGACCGCCCGGTCCGGCCCGGGGCCGTCGATCTCGCGCCCTCCCACGGCGATGCTGCCGACGGTGATCTCATTCAGCCCGGCGACCATCGTCAAGACGGTGCTCTTGCCGCAGCCCGAGTGCCCGATGACGCTGACGACCTCGCCTTTGCGCATCACCAGGTCGAACCCGTCGACGACCCTCACCGCCTCCCCGTACGGGTTGGGGTACGCCTTGATCAGGTTAAAGATCTCGACGAAGCGGCGGTCGGCTTCGGTGGCGGCTGAAGGCATAGGGTGAATCGCCGCTCAGGGCGTGGAGGGTTGTTTCCGATTTCGGCACACGGGGCGTTGCCCGCCCCGGCGCTAGGCGACCGTCACGCGCGCAGTGAAGCTCTTGGGCGCCACGCCCGGCAGCGGGAAGTCCCCCGCGACGGTTAACTCCTTCGCTTCCTCGTCCAGGTCCATCATGTAGCGCGTCACTTCGTTGCGGAGCTGCTTGAACTCCGGGTTGAAGTTGAGCGTCGCGCGGTCGCGCGGCCGGTCGAGCGTCACGGGGAACTCGCGACCCAGGCGGGCCGAGGGGCCCATCGTCAGCGGCACGATCCTGTCGGCCATGATGACCGCTTCGTCGACGTCGTTGGTGATCATCACGACGGTCCGGCGGTCCTCTTCCCAGATGCGGATGATCTCGTCTTGCAGTTGCGACCGCGTCAACGCGTCGAGCGCCGAGAGCGGTTCGTCGAGCAGCAGCACGTCGGGCTTCATCGAGAGCGTCCTCGCCAGGCTTAACCGCTGGCGCATGCCGCCCGACAGCTCACCGGGCAGCTTCCATTCGCTGCCGGTCAGGTTGACCATGTCGATGTAGTGCTGCACGTACTCCTTGCGTTCGCCACGCCGCATCTTCGGGAAGACCTGCTTCACGGCGAGCTCGATGTTGCCGTAAACGCTCAGCCAAGGCAGCAGCGAGTAGTTCTGGAACATGATCCCCTTGTCGGGGCCGGGCGGGCCGACCTTCTCGCCCCCCATGCGGACCTCCCCGGAGTCGGGCGCCTCCAGCCCAGCCAGCAGCGAGATCAACGTGCTCTTCCCCGAACCCGAGAAACCGATCACGGCGACGAACTCGTTCTTCTCAACCGACAACGACGCGCCTTCAAACACCTCGTAGCGGCTCGAGGGCGGCCCGAAGCCGAAGTTGACGTTGTCGAGTTCGAGGTAGGACATCCGGTAGTTTCCCAGCGGGGGGGTAGCGGTTCGGGCGGCCGGCCGACCAGCGTTGAGGGCCGATTCGTTCTAGATGGCCGTCGGTGCGCCGTCGAAGCTCACCGCTCGTTGAAGCACGATCATGATGCGGTCGAGGACCAGACCGATGGCGCCGACGATGAAGACCGCCATCATGATGAACGCGAACGAACGCACGTCCCCGTTCTGGAACATGTCGTTGACGTACTTGCCGATGCCTTCGGACGAGGCGATCAACTCGGCCGCGATGAGCACCATCCAGCCAACCCCCAGAGAAATCCGCATGCCCGCGAAGACGAGCGGCAGGGCCGAGGGCAGCACGATCTTGAACAGCCGGCTCCAGAAGCCGAGCCGCAGCACCCGCGCAACGTTGTAGTGATCGGGGTCGACGCTCGCGACGCCCAGCGCGGTGTTGGTCATCGTCGCCCACAGCGAACACATCGAAACCGTCAGCGCCGACGCGATGAACGCCGGGTTGATCTCGAAGTCCGGCACGAGCCAAAGGGTGAGCGGCACGAACACGGCGTTGACCAAGTCGTTCAGCCGTCCGAGGAAGGGGCTCGACGCCGGGTCCGGGAAGAAGCCGCCAACGATGATCCACAGGATCAGCACCCAGACGATCGGCGAGACCGGTTTAAACAACGCGATGAATGGGGTCATCGCCGCCATGAAGGTCTTGCTCAAGCCGCAGAGCACGCCCAGCGGGATGGCGATCGCCACGCCCACGAAGAAGCCCGAGAAGACGCACATCACCGACCGCACGGCCTGCTTCGGCAGCGTCCACGGCATGGCGTAAGTCTTCTCGCGATCCTTGGCGATCCGCTCGATCTGGGTGACTTGTTTCTTGGCGAGGCTCAGGGCCGCCGAGCCGGCGGCGGACGCGTATTCCTCTTCGTAGGCAGCGAGCTTCGCCTCGCCCGCGGCGACCGTCTCCTCGCGGCTCTTGTCACCGGCCATCTCCTGCAACTTCTTCAGGTACTGGATCTCCTCCTGGTACAGCGTGTCTTGAGCCAGCGCGGCCACGACGGCCGGGGTCTTCTCGTCCCGGATCGCCTTGATCTTGTCTTTGAGCGGGGCCTGGAGTTCCTTCTGTTCGTCTCGCCAGTCGCCCAACTCGCGGACCGCCTCGATGAGTGCGACGCGGCCTTCTCCTCCGGTTTCTTCGAGCGACTCGGCCATCTCCTTGAGGGCCGCCTCTTTCTCCTTCCTGCCGGCCCGCTCCGAATCCTTGAGTTGGCTGAGCTCTTCGTTGATCGGCGTGATCAACGCTTCTTTCGCGGCCGACTCTTCTTCGCGCGCTTCGGCCAGCATCTTCTTCGCGTCACTCGCCAGCGGGTCCAGCTCGGCGAGGCGGTTCACGGTGAAGTCGAGGATCACCCGCCGACGCTCTTCGCCGGCGACAAAGGCCTCGGCTTTCGAGGTCTCGCGGTCGTGGATCGTGAGCATGGCGCAGAAGGCACGCCACGTTTGGGCAGGCGTCGGCACGGCGCCGTACTTTGTCTTGTGCCGCGGGGCGAGGTAGCCCCACATCGCTACGAAAACGCCAAACGCGAGGACCGGCACGACGATAAAGCGGCCGATGTCCTTGAGCTGCTTGTCGGGTTCCTCGCCGTAGCACAGGCGGACGATCGGCGTCAGGAAGTTCAACCCGCAGACGTCGATCGCCTTGATGATCCGGTATTTCATTGACGGGAGGTATTAGGTTTTAAGAGGTTAGGTATCAGCAGGTGAAAAGGGGCGGTTAGGCGCTAGTCACCTAACGCCTAACCGCCTAATCCTTAACACCTATCTGTCAGTCCTTGTTGCCGATCTCGAACGAGTTGATGTACTCGATCGGCTTCTTGCCGTCGTACGCGTTGCCGTCGATGAAGTCGGTCGTCGGCGGCTTGTAACCGTCGGTGTCCCAGGGGACGTCCGTCTTCTCGATCAGCCCCTCTTCGAGCAGCATCCCGGCCGCCTTGAGGTAGATCTCGGGCTTGTAGACCTTCTTGGCCGTCTCGGCGTACCACGCGGCGGGCTTGGTCTCGTTGATCTGGCCCCAGCGGCGCATCTGCGTCAGGAACCAGACGCCGTCGGAGTACCAAGGGTAGGTGCAGTAGTACTTGTAGAAGACGTTGAAGTCCGGCATCGCCCGCTTGTCGGTCTGCTGGAAGACGAAGTAGCCGGTCATCGAGTTCTTGATGACGTCGTACGGGGCGCCGACGTAGTCGCTGCGTGACAGGATGCGGGCCGCCTCTTCGCGGTTGACCAGCTTGCCGCTGCTGTCGGTCTCGTCGAGCCACTGGCCGGCGAGGATCAGCGCCTTGGTGACCGCCAGCATCGAGTTGGGGTTCTCCTCGGCCCAAGCGGCGGTGACGCCAAACACCTTCTCGGGGTTGTTCTTCCAGATGTCGTAGTTCGTCGTGACCGGCACGCCGATGCCCTTGGCGACAGCCTGCTGGTTCCACGGCTCGCCGACGCAGTAGCCCTGGTTGTTGCCGGCCTCTAGCGTCGCGGGCATCATCGGCGGCGGCGTGACCGACAGCTCGACCTCGGCATTGGTTTTGCCGACGGGGTCGCTGCTGGTGTACAGCCCCGGGTGGATGCCCGCCGCGGCGAGCCAGTAGCGGATCTCGTAGTTGTGCGTCGACACTGGGAAGACCATCCCCATCTGCAGCTTCTTGCCGTCTTCGAGGTACTCGTCTACGATGCCGCGCAACGCGCCGGCGCCGATCGGGTGCGAGGGGCGGTCGGTGTCCAACTCGGAGTCGAACTCCTGCATCGCGGACCAGACATCGTTCGAGACCGTAATCCCGTTGCCGTTGAGGTCCATCGTGAACGCGGTAATGACGTCCGCCTTGGTCGTCACGCCGATCGTGGCGGCCAGCGGCTGGCCCGACAGCATGTGGGCGCCGTCGAGCTCACCCGAGATGACGTTGTCCAGCAGCGTCTTCCAGTTCGGCTGAGCGATCACCTCGACTTGGAGGCCCTCGGCTTCGAAGAAGCCCTTCTCCTTCGCGATGACGATCGGCGCGCAGTCGGTCAGCTTGATGAAACCGAACTTGAGCTCGTCCTTCTCAAGGTCGAGCAGGATCTTGTCCTCGGCAGTCGCTGGGCCCGCGGTGACCGCGAGGAGCAACGCCGCGGCGAGCGCCAAAGCGGGGCGGCAAGCGTGGAGCAGTGCCGCAAGGCTTTTCGGCAGCGGGCTTTGCGTCGACGGGGACGCACAGGTGATCGGCATCTTAGACCTCAGGAAAACGGGGCTGGGAAACGGGGATCAGCTAGGAGCAGCGGCACGAGGTGCTCCGCCCAACGCCGTTGCGGGCGCTGCGAACGCCTCGTCCGACAACGGCTGCACGCACGCCCGAAGCAACTGCGGCGCCAATGCCGAGATGAGCCCGCATTGACCCGGCGAGAGCACCGTCCGCGCGGCTGACAGTACCCGATGAACTCCGACTGACCGCGCTGCGGACAACCTACGACCAGCCCCCGCTACGTTGTCTAGCAACCGTGCTCAAACGGGGGGCATCGCCATCGAGCCGACGCACCAACGCGGTATCACGCCGAAAAGACGGGCGAGGGTTGAACGCCTCACCTCCGGATTTTCCGCTCATAACGGTCAGATTTCGGTCGCTCCACAAGAACTGGGGCCTTGTGACGCAAAACCGCAAATGGCGCCCCTGTCTGGCGAATTGGCAAGCTACGAAACCTGTAGAGGAGTGACTGCGACCCGCCGGGCGCGACGGCCATTCCTGCAAGTTGGTCAACCGTATTCCTGTGGGAGACGTAGCGACATGCGTTTTGTAAGGCTCGAGGCATTGGCTCTGGTATTCGCTTGCTTGGTGTCCGGCTCGGCCGCGGCCGAGCCGACGGGTGAGCAGTGGGCCCGCGTGCTCAACCTCTCCGGCCGGCAGCGGATGCTAACCCAGAAGATGAGCAAAGAAGCGCTCTTCATCACCCACGGCGTCGAAGCCGACCGCCTGCGGGGCGACCTGGCCGGCACGACAACGCTGTTTGAGGAGACGCTCGCCGCGCTCCGCGACGGCGACGAGTCGCTGGGCCTGCCGGCGACCGAGAACCCCCGGATCGTCAAGCAGCTGGACGAGGTCCAGTCCATGTACCTGGAGCTCAAGCCGCTGTTCGATGCGGTGGCCGCCGGTGCCGTGCTGTCCGCCGAGCAGACGCGAGACCTCGCCAGCAAGAACCCGCCGTTGCTCAAGGAGATGAACAAAGCGGTCAAGATGTACGAGCGGTCCGCCAAGAAGACGCTGACCGGCGACGCGAAGTCCGCCGTCGTGATCAACCTCGCCGGCAAGCAGCGGATGCTGACGCAGAAGATGACGAAGGAGTGCCTGCTGGTGCAACTCGACGTCTCGGCTTCGGACAACCTGTTGAACCTGCGTGAGACGACCTCGCTGTTTGACCGCACGCTAGCGGGCCTGATCGGCGGCGACGAAGACCTCGAACTGCCGGCCACGACCGACCCCGAAACCCGCGCCCAGCTCGACAGGGTGAGCGCGCTCTGGTCGGAGATTGCGCCGACCTTCCAGGCGGTGCTGAGCGGCGATCGGAGCCTGAGCAAGGAGGAACTCGCGAACCTGGCCACGGCGAACGTGGAGCTCCTCAAGGAGATGAACAAGGGCGTCAGGCTATTCGAGCAAGCCGCTAACTGATTGACAACGCGTGGCGCCGACGCCGCTTGTCGGCGCCACGCGTTCTCTAGTTGCCTGCTTAACAACGTCCCAAGAACCCGACCCGCTGCCGACGCCTGCCCCCCTGCTCTTCTTCTCGCTGAGGACCGACATGTCACGGCTGCTTCAACGCTTGAACCTAGGGCTCTCCCTCTGGATTTCGTTTGCTCTGCTGCTGGCGGTGACCGTCGGGCAGGGGGTCGTCGTGGCGTGGCGCGTCGGCGACGCGGAGCGCTCCGCCGGCGCGGCGGTCGCCGGCATCGGCCGGCTCGCCAGCAACTTGACGGAGGTCAAAGACTCGTCGATCGCCGCCTCGGCCACCGTTGACGATCTCGCGGGCCGCGTCGATACCGAGCTGGCGGCGAGCATGCGCGAGGGCGAGGCGGACATGCAGGTCTTGCGGCGTACCGTCGAAGGGGCGGTCGAGTCCGCCAAGGCGATCGTCGGGCGGCTGGAAACGCTGCTCGACACCGGCGATCTGGACGAAGAGGTGGCCGGCGTTGTTGAGGAGCTGCTCTTCGACGCCGAAGACAGCGCCGACAGCATCCGCAAAGAGGCGTTGCCGATTGTCCGGACGAGCGTTGAACGCCTCGCCAAGACGGCGAAGATGAGCCAACGCGTGGCCGAAGAGATCTCCGCATTCCGCGGCACGATGAACGACTTCGCCGAGTCGGGCGCCGAGTCGACCAGGCAAGCAGCGGACGCGAACGCCGAGATCGAGAACAGCGCCGCGCTGGCCGCCGGCGCGCGGGCGGCGACCGTCTTTGGCGCCGTCGTCGCCGCGGTGGTCGGCGTCGGCGTGCCCCTGGTCGTTGTCCCGCGGATCAACGCCGAGGTGAAGCGGGTGGTACGCGCTATGGAGAACGTTGCCGAGGGCGACCTCAGTCAACGTGTCGACCCGGTCGCGTTCTCGGAATTCACCCGCATCGGCTCGGCCGTCAATCGAGCGGTCGCGGGCATGGCGACCGCCGTTGGGGCGATCCGCGAAGGCGCCGATCGGCTTACCGGTTCTTCCACGGACCTCTCGGCCACGGCCGACTCCCTCGGCGACAGCGTCGGCCAGACGAAGCAGCTCACCATGGGCGCGGCGTCGGCTACCGAACAGATGTCCTCAAGCATGCGAGAGGTCGCGGCGTCGGTCGAGCAGGTCAGCTCGAGCAATAGCGAGATCGCCGCCGCGGCGAACCAGATGCTCACGACCATCCGCGAGGTCTCGACCAGCGTCCAGCAGGCGGCGGGCGTCGCCGCGGACGCGACCGACCTCATCCAGTCGGGCGAGCAGCAGATCACGCGGCTGGGCGAGGCCGCCGGCGAGATCGGTGAGGTCAGCAACGTGATCCAGGACATCGCCGAGATGACCAACCTGCTTGCGCTCAACGCCACGATCGAGGCCGCCCGCGCCGGCGAGGCTGGCAAGGGTTTTGCCGTCGTGGCGACGGAGGTCAAAGAGCTCGCCCGCCAGACTTCGGACGCTACGGAGAGCATCCGCCACCGCATCGAGTCGATCCAGTCGGCTTCGACGCAAGCGGTCGACCTCGTCAGCGAGATCGATCAGGTGATCCGGCGGGTGCGGGAGGAGTCGGACCGGATCTCGCAGAACGTCGAGGGGCAGGGCGCCACGACCGAGCAGATCGCGTCCCGGATCACCGAGGTCGCGACCGCCGCCGAAGTGGTAGCCACCAATGTCGGCCAAACCGCCGAGGCGAGCCGCGAGATCGCCCGCTCGCTGGCCGAGGTCGACGCCGCGGCCGAGACGACCGCCGCGGCCGCCACGGCGACACGCACCTCGGGCGCTTCGCTCACGACGCTGGCCAACGACCTCAACGCAACGCTGGCGGCCTTCCGGGCGGACGGCTGAAACCCGGGACGCTTCGCGGGGCAGGTCGATACGCTACTGCGGGTCTCTGGCAAAAGCCGATCGACCGACCCACGCACGCTTTCTTCGGGCCGTGGCGTTTCGTTTCAATCCGTCGCGGCTTGTTCAGAAAGGGGAGCGCCGAGGCTATTCTGCGGTCGAGCCGCAAGGAACCCACAGCGACCGATGGCAGTTCGGCCCGCGTGCGGGAGATCTTAATTCTGGCGGGCATTGACCGCGCAGCGATCGATCAACCGTGCCAAAGCAAGAAACGCCAGCCCGGCCGCCACCGGCTCGGGAGCCGTGGCCGCACCCGTTCCGGTTTCCGCCCCCGGGGCGCCGAAGTTGTTTCGCCAGACCGTGTAGTCATCCATGTCGATAACGCCGTCTCCATCGCCATCGGCGGCGAGGCCGCTGCTCGGGTCGCCAAGGCTGTCTCGCCACACGGTGTAGTCGGCGGCGTCGACATGTTTGTCGCCGTTGTAGTCGCCGGCTAGCACTCCTGTTGCGGGCGTCGAGCGGGAGTAGCTGAATCCGCCGTTTCCGCCGGCGTTGCCGGCGTCCCAAATCGTGACCCGCAGGTTCAGGTAGATATCGTCCGCGACGAGGTGCACGACGGCTTCCGTGCCCGGGATGTTGACGGCTAGGTTGCCGCCGCCGTAGGCGTTGTACCAGGTGTCGAAGTCGAGATCGGCGAACTGCGCCGCGTCGATCACCGCCCCCGGGTTGTTGATGCTCGTCGCCCAAAGGGTGCCGGTCGGTGTCGACGAGTTTTGCCCGCCCCCAGATTCTTCGACCACGGCGTTGTAGAGCCCCCTTAGGTTGCCTCGCGCTAAGACGACGTTGCCCGTGAGCGGGTCGACAACGTCTGGCTCACCGGGCGGTCGCGTAAACGTTGTCTCGGGGCCGCTCCACACGGTTGCGGCGCTCGCCGGGGCAAGGCGAGCAAGCAAGGCTAGGATGGCGGCGATCAACAGCGTAGGCCGCATTGGATCCCCCTAGGGAAGCGGTTCCGTCGCGAGGCAACTACTCCACGGCGCCGGCGCCGATAGAGACTCGCGTTAGGTTGTCGTGTGGGTTGCGGTCGGGTAGCAGCAGGTAGGGGTCGATGCCAAAGCGGGTTGGCTCCTCGTCTAACAGCCAGGACACTTCGGATCGCCCTGCCGGCAGCGTCTTTAACTCTTGCCGAAGCAGGTCGCCGGCGGCGAAGCCTTCGCCACGGAATGCCCCGAGCCAGATAGGGGTTTCGGGCTCGGCGGTGACTTGCTCGCCCCAGCCGGTTGTGTAGCGCTTCTGGACGTCGACAACCGCGGCGAGTCTCCAGCGACCGCCGGTGGCGGGTTGGCAGGTGGCCGAAACCGTCTTCAGCCGCCACGTCGTGACACGGCGGAAGATGTCGTCGGTCAAGACGCGCAGGTCTTCCGGCAGGCGACCCGCTAGGATCGTCAGGAAGTCCTCCGCCGTCGGGTAGGGCGCCGGTTGATAACGCCACTCGCGCAGGAAGTCGGCGAACGCCGCCTCGACCGGCTCAGCCCCAACTAGGCTCGCGAGGTACAGCAGCAGCACCGAGCCCTTCCGCTTCAGAATCGTCGAGTCTTTCATCTCGTCGATGAACGCGGACTCTTTGTCGGTCATTGTGCTGCGGTTGCGGAACAGTTCCATCATCGCTTGGAGCCGCAACCGGCGGTCGACGTCGGCGCCGCGGCGTTGGTGCAGATAGAGCTGAGCCGACCAGTAGGGGAGCCCCGCGTGGATGATCTTGGCGCCCCCCGTGTTGGCGGGGATTACCTGGTCGTTGAACCACGACATGCCCATCATGTGGGCCGCGATCTCCGCGAGGTCTTCGCCGCCGCTCGCCTCGAGATCAGATTTCCAACCGAGGATCTCGCTAGCGAAGCCGAGCCCCGAGCGGGCGCCCATGCCATCGTAATGCAGCGATTGCTCAACCAGGGGGAACTCGTCAAAAGGGGGCGGGCCGTACCGGCTTGTGAAGTGCGCCATCGCGTCTTGGATCGCGCGGGCGAACTCCTCGACGACGTGGTCGTGCCTCGGGTCGAACGCCACAACAACATCGGGAACCCCCGACCGCTGACGGCGCTGCTGCGTGTACCGCCCCGTGAGGACCTCGCTCCAACCGCGAGTCGGCCGTTCAAGCAAGAAGCGGTAGCCGCGCCGGCCGTCAGGCTCTTGCCACTCACGAACCAGCCTGCCCGCGTGCCAGGCGGTTTGGTCGGCGTCGGTGCGGATGGTGAGGTCGATCCCCTCCACCCAGCCGACGTGCGACGTCGAGTGCGGCTGCACGCGACCGACCTCGAGCGGCGGCGGCCGCCACTCCGACGCTAGTCCGTAGCGGCGACGCTTCCAGGTCGGTTTGTGCTCTACCCGATCGGTGTAGCCGACGCCCGGCATCAGTTGCAGATTGAGCAGCGACGTGCCGTTGCCGACCACCTCGATCGGCTGCACTTCCTTAACGTTGTCGTTCTTGGCGTGCACGGAAAATCCGGGCGGAGGCGCCCAGGAGGTTGTGAACCCCATCGTGATCCGCCGGCCGGGCAAGAGCGGCTCGGCGAGCCGGTACACGCGTGCATTCAGCGCGTGATCGCGGCTGAGCAGCGCGGCGTCGCTCCCCGGCGCGAGCCGCTCAACCCGAAGCCCCGGCTCGGCGAGGACAAGCAGTTCGGCGATTGCGTCATCGCTCTGGTTCTCGAGCGTCTGCTCGCCGACGAACCGGAAGCGGCGTTCAGCCGGGTAGAGGTCGAGCTCTCCGTTAATCGCAACAATGCGTGGCTGGGGACGGTCGCGCCACGCCTCGGCGTAGCGGCGTTCGATGAGGGCTTTCTGCCGGTCGCCATCGAGGGGCGGCCACGCCGCGAGGACCGTCGATTGCACCCAGAGGTTGGCGCCGACCAGAACGAGAAGCGTCGACAGGGCCGCGAGCGCCACCCGGCTGCGGGGCTGAGCAAGCCGCCCGCGGAGCAGCGTCCACCGCGGCAAAGGGTGCAGCCCGCGCGCCGAACACCAGAGGCCGAGCAGCCAGATCAGCGACGCCGCGAGCGTCCAATAGGCCAGGCGCCACAAGTGGGCGGCCCAGAAGTGGCCGTAGCCGTCCATCAGGGAATACCAGAAGAAACTCACCCGCCCGAAGACGTAGATAGGGTGGCGCCAGCCGCAGGCGTCGAGGAGTGTTCCCGACGCGTAGACCATCAGAACGCAGCCGATGGCGATGTAGCGGCGCCGGAGGATCGCCTGGGCCGCGATCGCCAGCGTCGCCAGCCAGAAGTAGTACGGGGCTTTGAAAACGAAGCTGTCCGTTAGGAACAGGCCCAGTTCGAAGTCGTAGTACCCGCTAGCAAACTGATAGAGCAGGCCCACGGCGATCGACACGCCCCAGAAAGCCGCGACCACAGCGTAGAGCGTTAGCGTCTTGGCGAGGTAGCGGGCCGTGTCCGATGTCGGCAGCGCGTCGATGAGCTCGCCCACGCCGTGCGTCCGCTCACGCCACATCAAGTCGCCGGCGAGCCAGACGACGACCAGCACCAGGACCTTGTCGAAGTAGAACCCGGTGTTGTGGACCAGCAGGTCGGTCGTGGGCAGCGAAAACTGGTGGGTGACCGCGCTCCGGGCGCTCCACCAGAGGGAAAGGGCGGTGAAGCCCAGCGTCAGCTTGGCCCCGGGCCGACGCCAGGCCGCGGCGATCTCCCACGACGCGACGCGTGCCAGCTGAGCCGAGAACGATGCGCCGCGACGAACCAAGGCGCCCACCTCGGCGTTGCTCGGTGCGCCCGCCTGCCCCCGCAGCCCCGGCTTCGCCGAAGGCCTCTTCCCGGTAGGGGGCGCGACAAGCGACGGGTAAGACCAGACGCCGAAGCCAATCAAGAGGAGCGAGAGCCCGCCCCACAGCACGCGGTTGATCAGCATCAGGCCGGCCAGCGGCGGGAAGGTCGTGTTCTTCTCGAGGTTGGTCCAGCCTTGCGTGAACTCTGCCGACGCGATGCTGGCGTACGGGTCGAGGATGGCGTACTTGGAAAACACGTCGTGCCGCAGCACGTCTTGCCCCAACAGCATCCTGCTGACGACCCACGCGGTGAGCAGCCCCACGGCGGCCGTGTAAGCGGCGGTTTGGCTCTGCCACCGCGAGGCAACCGCGAAGACGAGCGTCGACGTCAGCGCGAAGTTGGGCAGCACGTAGTAGAGCCACGCCGCGGCGTAGTGGCCGGCGACCAGCGGGCCGACCTGTTCGGCGGCGATCCCCGGGGCCAACGCCCCCAGCAGCATGCCGGGGATGAACATCGACGCCGTTAGCAGCACGATTGCAAACGCAACCACGAACCGGCCCAGCCCCAAGACGAAACGGCCCGCGCCGGTGCTCAGCACCAAGCCGTCGGCACTCGAGGCCCGGTCTCGGCATATCGGCTCGGCTACGATCGCGGCAACCGCGAGCGTTCCTAGCAGGCTGTAGATGAGTGACCGCCGCGCGATCATGTCGGCGCCGTTTACCCACAGGTTGCCGGTCGCCGACCAGCCGCTTTGTAGCGTGTCTCCCACAGCCAGCGCAAAGTAGGCGAGCAGGCAAAACCACACGACAGGCCGGCGGGCCTGCTGGCGCCACTCCATCCGCAGTTGTTCCGTGAAGCCAATGAGCGCCGACAAGATCGGGTTCGCCTCGGACTATTGAGCCACGCGCCAGCAAAGTGGCAGGCCGACCAACGGGAGGCCGGATTGAGCGGGGCAATCGTAATCGGCGAGTAACTCTGCTGGCTCATCCATCAATAGTTGCTGCCGTGGGCGTTGGCGTGCAGCGAGTAGAGGTCTTCCAAGTCAGCGCCGGCGGGTTGGAAACCCTCGCCGCGTAGCGCCGCCTCTTGACCCCCTTGGGCGAGGACGCGTACCGCTAGCCGCCCCGCCTCTGGGCGCCACGAGAGGACCCGCCGCTGCTCCTGCAAGGCGCCCAGTTCGCCGTAGGCCGACCGCTTGGTCCAGACACGCCCCTCGATTTCACGCGTGAGTTCATCAGGCGACCCGCGCAGGACCACCTCGCCGCGGGACAGGATTGCCATCTCGTCGCAGAGGCCGGCGATGTCTTCCACAATGTGCGACGAGATCATCATGACGCAGTCCTGCGCCGCCTCGGCGAGCAGGCACTGAAACCGGCGGCGTTCCGTCGGGTCGAGCCCCGCGGTCGGCTCGTCAATGATGACCAGGTCGGGCGCCGCCAGGAAAGCCGAAGCGATGCCGAACCGCTGGCGCATCCCACCCGAGTAAGTCTCGATCCGGCGGTCCGCGTCGTCGGTCAGGTTGACGCGACCCAGCCAGCGCGCGACGAGCTGTTCCCGCTCCCGCTTGGGGCCGATCCCGCGCAAGGCCGCCAAGTAGTCGAGCATCTCGCGTGCCGTGACGCGGGGGTAGCAACCCATCTCCTGGGGGAGGTAGCCAATCCGTTGGCGGGCCGCGTGCGGGTTGGCAACAAGGTCGAGCTCGCCGAGCTTTACCCGCCCCGAGTCGGGGAGCTGAAGCGTCGCCAGCGTACGCATCAGGGTCGTCTTGCCCGCCCCGTTGGGGCCGAGCAAGCCGAACGCGCCACGCCCCAACTCAAGGGTCACCGACTTGAGTGCCTCAACCGGCCCGGGGTAGCTCTTGCTGAGGTCCTCGACAGTGAGCATCGCAGGCTTCTTCACATCTCCGCGCTTGGCCGGTCGGCAAGGGCTTTGCGCCGGCTGACAACCGTTAAGAGCACCGCCGCGAATGGGAGCCAGAGGGTCGCCGGCTCAGGGGCACGGATCGAGCCCGTCGGCGCGGCCCCGATGAAATTGTCACGCCAAATCGTGTAGTCCGCCGCGTCGACCACGCAGTCGTAGTTCCCGTCGGCGTGGCCGCCGATGCTGCCGAACTGCTCACGCCACAGCTCGTAGTCCAGCACCGTCACGACGCCGTCGCCGTCGTAATCGCCCGGGGCCGAGAGGGAAACGTTCTCGACTTCGCCGAACACATCCCAGACGTAGTCACGGATCGAAGGGTCGTCGGGCGGCGGGATCACCGGGTCCGGAAGGTCGTCGTCGTCCCCGCTGCCGTTTCCATTCGAGTCGACCCGCTCAGCGGGGTCGTCCCGTTCGTAGCCTGCATCGGCAACCAACATCTCGAATCGATTGCCGCGGAACGAGATCTGCCCTGTTTCGCTGAAGGTAGCATCGAATGGGAACGGGATGTGGTAGCTTAGTGTCAGGCCGGCGTCGAAGCACAGGTTCGTGAGTACGCCATCGACGAAGCTAGCCGTCCCGCTGACGGCGCCGACCTGGGTTGTGTAGCGTAAGGACGGTGTCGAGTCGTCATCGGCGATGTCGACCGCGAAGTCGGCGTTGAACCCGGTGACCGACCGCAGCTCAACCCCCGTGCCGGTCAACTCCGAATCGATCTGGATTGAGTACGGGCCCTGGAAGTCGTTGTCGTAAACGAAGATGTTTGCCCCACCGCCGACCGGCGTCAGCACCGAAGGGTCGATGTTGGGGTTGCCCGGGTCTTCAGCGGCGGGATTGATGAAGAAGTAGCCATCATTGGTGCCGGGGACCAGCTCGAGCGGGCTCGGGTCCGTCGGCGTCATTGTCGGGTCGTTCTCGGCGTAGTGCCGGAGCCCCAGCTCCGCGTACCCGTTTGACGTGTACTCGAACCAACGCGAGCCGTCCTCTGCCCAAAGCTTAAGCGGCACCGGGTCGGGCGGCGAATCCGCGTGGCCGTCGGCGGCGACAGCCGCAACCATTAGAGCCGCGACCGCGGCGAGCGACGCGGCAGGCTGGCGCAACACGCTCCCGCAGCGGTCGCTCACACGGCGGCGCCCATGGAAAGGCGCTGGCAAACCGGGGGCGGTTGGTTGCTTTCGACGTTTCAAAAAAGCCCCCACTCTTTTCGCTCCATCGGCCGCGCCGCGAGAGGCCGCGTTAGCGAAATGGAGCTGGCTGACAGGCTGACGATTTCTGACCGCCCGTGGTCGATGACAGGTTTCCTCGGGCAAGAGCGTTCGATCAGCAATCCGCATTGAAGCGGGGGCTTGCCAATCGCCGCATGCGGTTCAACACTACTGAGACTTCCTCTCAACGTCAACCAAGCGCTCGTAGAATGCCAAGTCACCGCTCTTGTCGACACGTTTGGCGCAGGCGTGGCTTCACGCTCGTCGAGCTGCTGGTGGTGATCGCCATCATCGGCATCCTGGTGGCGCTGCTGCTGCCAGCCGTTCAGTCCGCCCGCGAGGCGGCGCGCCGGACGCAATGCATCAACAATCTCCGCCAGGTTGGCTTAGCGGTGATGAACTACGCCGACGCCAACGGCAACCGCTTGCCGCCCGGCTACGAGGTGGCGCTCGGGTCGTCCCAGGCGCAAGGGAACAACGGGATCGTCGTCAACGGCTTCTTCTCGCTCATCCTGCCCTACTGCGAGGAGTCGAGCATCCAGCAGCAGTACGACTACGATCAGGGTTTTGACCATGTCAGCAATCAGCCGGCAGTCAAAACGCGCGTCGCCATCTTCAACTGCCCCTCGGCCCCCGATGTTGATCGAACCATGCCTCTGCGGAACGACTTTGCGTTCCTGAGCCCGGTCATCCCCGGCCACACGGGGCAGGCGACGGACTACTTCGGCGTCGCGGCCATCAACGAAGGCGCTTCCGACTTGATCTACTCGCCGATCGCAACCGATCGGCAGCCCGGGCAGCAGTTCGAGGGCCTAACCGGCGCCCGGCTGCGAGGAATCTTCCCAGAGATCATCCCAAGCCTCCAGCCGGGCGTAAGCAAAAACAACCCCCAACCCGTACGCCTGTCACAGATCACCGATGGCACTTCCAAGACCCTGATGCTGGTCGAGATAGCGGGCCGGCCGGAACGCTACGCGAATGGACGCAAATGGGAGCGGCAAGAGTACTACGCGGGGCCGTGGGCAGGGCCGAATAGCGAGTTGCTGTACGAGATCAACACGCAACAGTCGGTCGATGTGCAGGCGCCGATGTCGGGCGACTGCTTCCTGAACTGCCACAACCTGTACACGCCGTACAGCTTTCACGCCGGCGGGCTTAACCTGATGCTGGTTGACGGATCGGCCCACTTCCTGGCCGAATCAACCGAGTTTTCTGTTTTCCTGGCACTAGTCGCACCCGACGACGGCGTCGTCGTAGACAGCCCGTGGAATTAGCGAACTATTTTCGCGCAGAAGCAGTTGCAAAGGCGGTAGTGCCTGGCTATTATTCTTGCGACTGAGTCTCAAATGCAGTTCGATTTGGCCTGCAGCGGCATCCAGCAAGATCAGCCGATGGCGGCGATCAATCTGGGAGTCGTGGGGTTTAAGCACCCAAACGGTTTGCGTGAGGACAGCCCGTCAGTGCGGCGCTGGCTCGATCTCACATAGACTG
>JBCCZD010000050.1:0-19003 GCA_039188275.1 Planctomycetota bacterium | reverse complement strand
TCGACTTCGACGCCAAACCCTTCCGCCTCAAGAGCAGCCAGGGGAAGGAGGTCGAAGCGCACGCGGTGATCATAGCGACGGGCGCCCGCGCGAATTACCTCGGCATGGAGTCGGAGGACCGGTACAAGAACCGCGGCGTGAGCGCGTGCGCCGTTTGCGACGGCGCGTTGCCGAGGTTCCGCAACAAGCCGCTGGTGGTTGTTGGTGGCGGCGACTCCGCGGTCGAGGAGGCCGACTACCTCAGCAAGTTCGCCAGCACCGTCTACTTGATCCACCGGCGGGACACGCTGCGGGCGTCCAAGATCATGGCCGACCGGGCGATGAACAACCCAAAGATCGACATCCAGTGGAACTCAGAGGTCGACGAGGTGCTCGGCGACGAAGAGAACGGGCTTACGGGCGTGCGGCTCGTCTCGACGACCGACCAGACGAAGCGTGAGGTCGAAGCCACGGGCATGTTCCTGGCCATCGGCCACACGCCCAACACGCGGTTCCTCGAGGGCAAGCTCGAGATGACCGACAAGAAGTACCTCAAGTGGACCGTGCCGTTCCGCACCAACACCAGCGTCGAGGGCGTCTTCGCCGCCGGCGACGTGGCGGACGACTACTACCGCCAAGCGGTCACCGCGGCCGGCACCGGCTGCATGGCGGCGCTCGACGCCGAGCGTTGGCTCGCCGAGAAGGGCCTGTAGCCAGCGAGGCGTTCCGACCCCGCTGGTCGGCGCCGCCTGTCGGGCGGGCTCGTGCAAAGCCACGGAGCGTTGACTACACTCTCCCCTTACGCGACCCAAGGTGGAGAGACGGATGGCGGACAGCGTTGAAGAATCCCGCGAGGCGGGCGCCGCGGGCCCGGTAGCCCGAGATCGGCAGATGCTCGCCGACGCCGCGGGCCAAGGCCTCCCCGCGCAGCTCAGGGCCTTTCTCAAGCTCTCGGGCCCCGGCTGGGTGCAGAGCGCCGTCACGCTCGGCGGCGGCTCGCTGGGCAGCGCCCTCTACCTCGGCGTCTTGGGCGGCTACTCCCTGATGTGGCTTCAGCCGCTGGCGATGATCATGGGCGTGATCATGCTGAGCGTGATCGGCTACGTAACGCTCTCCACCGGGGAAAGACCGTTCGTGGCGATCAACCAGCACGTCAACCCGCTGCTCGGGTGGAGCTGGGCGATCGCCGTCGCGCTGGCGAACGTCATCTGGTGCATGCCGCAGCACTCGCTCTCTTACAGCGTGCTCAGCCAGAACCTCCTGCCGAGTTCCCTGTTCGGCGAGGGAGGCAGCCTCGCCACGTGGGCGACCGGCGCCATGGGCGACTCCGCATTCGCCAGCCAGTTCGACAAGTACCTGATTGCGGCCGTTATCTTGATGCTCTGCACGGCCATTACCTGGAGCTACGATCGCGGCAGTTGGGGGCTGAAGCTGTACGAGACCGTGCTGAAGATCGTCGTCGCGCTGATCGTGCTCTGCTTTTTCGGCGTTGTGGTCCGGCTGAGCTTCTCCTCGGCGGGCCTCGACTGGGGGGCGGTCTTCGCGGGCTTGGTCCCCGACTTCGGCCAGATGTTCCGGCCCGCCGACAGCTTCGTGCCTTTCTTAGACGCCGTCGGGCCGGCGGGCGACCCGGCCCGCGATTTCTGGTCGGGCTACATCGTCGCCCAGCAGAACGACATCATCATCGCCGCGGCCGCCACAGCGGTCGGCATCAACATGACCTTCCTTTACCCCTACACGCTGTTGCGGAAGGGGTGGACCAAGGAGTTCCGCGGGCTAGCGATCTTCGACCTCTCGACCAGCATGTTCGTGCCTTTCATCCTGGCCACGGGCTGCGTGGTGATCGCCTCGGCGGCGCAGTTCCACACCAAGCCGCCCACCGGTTTCTCGATGGAGGAGGGCGCCGCGGCCCTGGCGACGGATGAGGCGGAACCCGGCTACAAGGCCTTCGAGAAGCTCATCAAAGACAAACGCAACCCGGCCCTGCCCGGAGCGGGTGATCCGAGCGAAGCGGAGTTGACGCTCGCGGCGGTGCTGGTCAAGCGGGACGCGCTCGACCTGGCCGCGGCGCTCGAGCCGCTCACCGGGCGGGTGGTGGGGAACTACGTCTTCGGCTTCGGCGTGCTGGCGATGGTGTTGTCGACGATCTCCGTGCTGATGCTCATGTCGGGGACCGTCATCGCCGAGATGCTCAACTACCCGCCCGGCGGCTGGGCCCACAGGTTTGGCACCCTGGTCACCGGCGTCGGCGGGGTCCTCTGGCCTATCTTTTGGGCCGACGCGTCGAGCAACTTTTACCTGTCGGTCGTCGCCTCGGTCTTCGGTTTCATGCTCCTGCCGTTCGCCTACGTTACTTTTTCCTGGCTGCTCAACAGCAAGGCACTGCTCGGCGACGAGATGCCCCGCGGCGGCAAACGCCTCCTAATCAATACGCTGGTCTTCGCCTCGGCGCTGCTGACGACCGTCGGCGCGGTCTATAAGATCTGGGACAAAGCCAAAGTCGGCGGCTTAGTCGTGCTCGGCTGCTTTGTGCTGCTGGTCATCGTGGTAGCGATCAACCAACGGAACACCCGGCTCCAGCAGGAGGCGGGCTAGCGAGAAAGAGTCAGCGAATGCAGAAGCTCACCGTCCGCCAGGCCCGCGACGAGTCGGCGATCGGCCGGCAGGCCACCCTCCAGGGCTGGGTCCGCACGCGGCGCGACTCGAAGGGCGGCTTCAGCTTCGTCGAGCTCAACGACGGCACCTGCCTGGCCAACCTCCAGGTCATCGCCGACGGCGACCTGCCCAACTACGAGTCGGAGGTCAAGAAGCTCACCGCCGGCTGCAGCGTGACCGTCCGCGGCGAGGTCAAGCCGTCCGGTGGCAAGGGGCAGGCGACCGAGGTCCACGCGGCGGAGGTCACCGTCCACGGGTGGGCCGACCCCGAGGCGTACCCCCTGCAGAAGAAGCGGCACTCGCTCGAGAAGCTCCGCGAGTGGGCCCACCTGCGGCCACGCACCAACGCCATCGGCGCCGCGATGCGGGTCCGCAACCGGGTCTGCCGGTCGATCCACGACTTCTTCCAGGAGGACGGCTTCCTCTACGTCCAGACGCCGATCATCACCGCCAGCGACTGCGAGGGCGCCGGCGAGATGTTCCGCGTCACGACGATCGATCCCGCCGACCCGCCACGCGACGACAAGGGCGCCGTCGACTACACACAGGACTTCTTCGACCGCCCCGCCTACCTGACCGTGTCGGGCCAACTCGAAGGAGAGATCTACGCCACGGCGCTCGGCAAGGTCTACACGTTCGGTCCGACGTTCCGCGCGGAGAACTCCAACACGTCACGGCACCTGGCCGAGTTCTGGATGGTCGAGCCCGAGGCGGCGTTCTACGAACTGCCCGACAACATGGACCTCGCCGAGCGGTTCCTCAAGCGGGTCGTCGCCGATGTCCTGGCCGACTGCGGCGAGGACATGCAGCTCTTCCAAGACCGCATCGACGACACCGTCCTCGCCCGCCTCGAGAAGATCACCGCCGGCGGGTTTGAGCGGCTGCCCTACACCGAAGCCATCGACATCCTCACCGGATCGGGCGAGGCCTTCGAGTTCCCCGTCGCGTGGGGCGCCGACCTGCAAGCCGAGCACGAGCGGTACCTGACCGAGAAGCACTTCGGCTCGCCGGTCATCCTGCACGACTACCCCAGCACAATCAAACCCTTCTACATGCGCGTGAACGACGACGCGCCGGCCGACCGGCCGACGGTGCGGGCGATGGACGTCCTTGTGCCCGGCGTCGGCGAGATCATCGGCGGCAGCCAGCGTGAGGAGCGGCTCGACGTGCTCGAGAAGCGGATGGCGGAGCAGGGGCTCAACCCCGCAGACTACTGGTGGTACGTCGACCTCCGCCGGTTCGGCACCGTCCCGCACTCCGGCTTCGGGTTGGGGCTGGAGCGGATGGTGCAGTTCGTCACCGGGATGACGAACATCCGCGACGTGATCCCCTTCCCGCGGACGCCCGGCAACGCGGAGTTCTGACCCGCCGGCCAAGAGCGGGCGCCTACTCGGCCAGCATCGCTGAAACCTCGGCCGCGGCGAACGCCCGGGCGAGTGTTTCGTTCGGCTCGGCCAAGTACCGCTGGCAGACTTCCTCAGCTCGGCGGGAGTACTGCTCTCGGGATTCTTCGACCAGCGCCGTCGGCGCAACCGACCGCACCCGGCGCCACAAACGGGCCGAGCGGTCGAGCGCGGGGGCGTCGCCCGCCAGCGCGGCGAAGATCACGTCGTCGAGCTCCTCGAGCAGCGCGAGGTCCGACGCCTGGATCAGCCGCCCGTTGCCGCCCTCAACCGCCACGTCGGCGCCCGTCGGCGCCTCGCGCGGGGGGCGTTTCGTAGGTGATGGTCGGCGCTGTTGCAGCGCGGGGGGCATCGTTCGAGCCGGCCTCAAGGGCCGCCGTCATGGGCGCGTCTGGTCCCTAGGCTCGGGGAGACCCAGGGACGGTGGCCGCGATGATTTGAGAGCAGGACCGTCCCGGCCCACCCAAGGTTCAGCCCCTGAACCGGCTCGCGCGCCGCCGCCCGTCGGCGCCCCGGACTATGAAGCCGCGGCAGACTCGTCCGCCGCGCGGCGACCCGCCTGTTGTTTCCGCAACTTGCCGAATTGTTCAAGCACGGTCTCACGCAGCGGGTCGTCGTACACCGGTTCCGCCGCGGCGTCCGCCGACGGCTCGGACGCTTGCTGGTCGAGCAGCGCTCGCATGCGGCGGAAGTCCTCGTCCCAGCGCAGCTGCTGCGCAGCTACGTCCGACCGCTCCGCGTCGAGGGTCGCGCGTAGCTGTGCTTCGCGCACCGCGGCCTCGTCACGCTGCTCCTGCAACTCGGCACGGAGGGCTTCGAGGTCCGCCCGCAACTCCGCTGCCTCCCCATCATCCGCCGCCAGGGATTCTCGTTCTTGCTCAAGCTCGGATCGCTGCTCGGCGAGTGCCTTGTGCCACGATTCGAGCTGGCGCTGGTAGGCATCCAGCGCTTCGAGCGAATCGCGCAGTTCGTCTTCCACCTGCCGCTGCTCATCCGCCCAATCGCGGAAACAGTCGTGCAGCGGCGTTAGCGACGGGGCGCGGGGCATTGGCGGGGGCCTCCGGGACCGGACCTCGCGGACGGGGCTCCGACGCGGCGCGGCGCCTAGCGGCTCAACCCGTGCCAGGGGGGCACGACACAGGCAAGGAAAAGTTCGTGGGGCAGCCAACCGCGGGGGCCGCCGCGCACAGCCCGCCATCGAAAACGTAGCTCGCGAAACGCCGCGGGGCAAAAACCCCGGCAGAATCCGTCCGAAGAGGGCTCAGGCCGGATCGCCGCGGGGAACCCCAGCCATGGCTTCGGCGAACGCGTCGAAGAGGTAGTGGCTGTCGTGCGGCCCGGCCGAGGCCTCCGGGTGGTACTGGACGCTGAACGCGGGCGCCCCGGTCCCGGCAAGCCCCGTGTGCCGAACGCCCTCAACAGAACGGTCGTTCAGGCTGACGTGCGAGATTTCAAGATCGCTCGGCAGGGAATCGGGGTCGACGGCGAAGCCGTGGTTTTGGCTGGTGACCTCGACCTTGCCGGTCGCCAGGTCCTGCACCGGCTGGTTGGCGCCCCGGTGGCCGAACTTCATCTTGAAGGTCTTCGCCCCGCAGGCGAGCGACAGGAGTTGGTGCCCCAGGCAGATGCCAAAGATGGGCTTCTTGCCGAGCAGGCCGCGGATGGTCTCGATCGCGTAGCCGATCGGCTCGGGGTCGCCCGGCCCGTTGGACAGGAAGACGCCATCCGGGTTCAGCTCGAGCGCTTGCTCGGCGGTGGTGTCGCCCGGCACGATCGTCACCCGGCACCCCATGCCGACCAGATGCCGGGGGATGTTCCACTTCATGCCAAAGTCCAACGCGACGACGTGCGGCTGCCCCGCCGAGTCGGTTGGCTGCGTCGAGCCGTCGAGCCGCGTCCACGTGCTGAGCGGCTCGCTCCAGGCGTGCCGCTCGGCGGGGGTGACTTCACGCACCAGGTCGCGGCCCACCAGTCCCGGGATCGCTTGGGCCTTGGCGACGAGGCTGTCATCGTCGAGGTCGACAGTAGAAAGCACCCCCCGCAGGGCTCCCTTCGACCGGATGCGGCGGACCAGCGCCCGGGTGTCGATCGACTCGATCGCGACGACGTTGTTGGCGACCAGGTACTCGCTCAGGCTCTGCTGGCTGCGGAAGTTGCTCTGCGTCCGGCTGTGCTCGCGCACCACAAAGCCGGCGAGCTGCGGCCGGTGCGACTCGACGTCTTCGGCGTTGACGCCGTAGTTGCCGATCTGCGGGTAGGTCATCGTGACGATCTGCCCGCGGTAGCTGGGGTCGGTCAGGATCTCCTGGTAGCCGGTCATCGAGGTGTTGAAGCAGACCTCGCCGTCGACCTCGCCCGGAGCGCCGATGGCCCGGCCGGTGAAGACCGAGCCGTCCTCCAGGGCGAGCTTCGCCACGTCAGCGGGGTCCGGTTGTTCGGGTTGATCGGTTGGCGTCACTCGTTCGGCTTTGGTTTGAGGTATTTGTCGGTTCACGTAGGCGAAGCGAGAGAAACAACGGCGCTAACGACGATAGCAGATTGTGGCTGTGGGTCTCCGGACGATCAACCCGCGCTGCCCCGCTTGGCGGCGCCCGTCGATCGATCGGTCAGCCGAGTTTTGACAGAGGGGCCCCCGCCCCGGCGAGCGGGGGCCCCTCTTTTCTGCGCGGAGCGAATTCCTCCGGCGTGTGGACCCGCGGCGGGGCGGCCGGCTACGCGCTGATGATCGCCTCTTGCTGCGCGGCGTCCAGGTCAACCCGCGAGAAGAGGCGCTCAATCCGCTCGGGCGCGACGATGTGCTTCTCGAGGAGGAAGCGGCTGTAGGCCTCGAAGCTGACGCGTTCGCCCGGCAGCAGGCCCGATTCAATCTCGCCGAGGGTCGCCTGCTCCTCAATCTGCCGGCGGATGCGGTCGGTGGTGGCCAGCACCTCGTACACGCCGACCCGGCCCTGCTCGGCCGCGAAGATGTCGTCGCCGGCGGGGGCGCCCTCGGCGGGCCGGCGGAGTTCGCCGTAAAAGTCTTCCGGCAGCACGCCAACCCGCTTCAGGCGTTCGACCGTCGGGTCTTCGGGGCCCACCGCCACGCCGGCCCCGGGGAGCAGCCGTGGGACGAGCTTCTGGCTGATCACGCCGCGGATGGCGTCGGACAGCAAGTAGTCTTTCACGCCGAGCTGCCGAAGGCGAGAGATGGCCTCGATCGTCGAGTGCGTGTGCAGCGAGCTCAGGACCAGGTGGCCGGTGATGGCGGCGCCGATTGCGAGGTCCGCCGACTCCTCGTCCCGGATCTCCCCGACGAGCACGACATCGGGGTCTTGGCGGAGGACGCTCCTTAGCAACTTAGAGAAGGTGAGGCCCGTGTCCGGGTTGATTTGCACCTGCGTGGCGAACGGCAGGTTGTACTCGATGGGGTCTTCAATCGTGACGATGTTGATCGTTGGGTTTTCCCGCCAGATCGCTTGCAGCGCGGCGTAGAGCGTTGTCGTTTTGCCGCAACCGGTGGGGCCGGTTACCAGCACCAGCCCGCTGGGCGACTGCACGATCTGCGTGGCCAGCGTCGCTAGGCTGGGGGCCATGATGAGGTTCTCTAGCCGCCCCAGGTGCGATTGGGGGAGAACCAACCGCAGCACGGCCTTTTCACCGCCGTGGCAAGGGAGAGTCGATACCCGCACGTCGAGTCGTTTCTCGCGGCCCGACTCTTGAATCATGAGCGTGAAGCCCCCGTCCTTGGGTTCGTAGCCGCGGGCGATGTCGAGGTCGCACATCACTTTGACCTGAGAGATCATCGCCCGCATCTCGACGGCGGGGACCTCGTCGGCGATGGGGTCCATCCGCCCATCGACGCGGATCCGGGCGCCGGCTTGCTCGCGTCCCGGTTCGAGGTGCAGGTCGCTTGCGCCGCGGTCAATCGCCGCGAGCAGCAGCCGCGTGAGCACCCCGCTGGCGCCGACCCGTGACATAACACTGGTTTCGCCTGACGGGCTGACGTACCGTAGGGTTACCCCGGCCACCTCCGCGTCCCGCGTTGGGCTGAGCGAACGGTGCAGCTTCTCGGAGAAGTGTTCGAACTGCTCTTGGTTGATCGCCGCCCACTCGACGTCCCAAGGCCTTAAAGCCGACGCCACGAAGCTGCGGGCGTAAGCGTCCGACGGGTCGACGAGCCCGACGCGGACCCGGTCGCCGTCCTGGCCGATCACCAGGCAGCGGCACGCCTTGCAGACCCGCGCCGGCAGCAGCCCGGAAAAAGAGGCTAGCTCGGCATTCTCGTCGAGCTTGGCAAACGGCACCGCCCCCAGCCGGTCGACGGTTGTTACGAGCCGGCGGGCGAGGCTCCGGCAGAGCTTGGCCGAGAACCAACGCGACTCCTCTAGCAGCCGGTCGAACCGCGGCTTGTCCAATTGCAGCAGCAAGCCCTCGGAGGTCGCCTCGACGTAGGAGTAAGGCCGGCGACCGGCGATCAGCGCCGTGGCGCCGAAGGACTCGCCCGGGTAGAAGTGGTCGACCTCGACGTCGAGGTCGAGTTCTTCTTGCCTGAGGCAGGCCTTGAACTCGCCCTGCACAACGATACAGAGCGCGCCGTCGGCGCCCTGCTCCAGCAGCCGGTCCCCGCCGGCGTAGGACTTGTCGGTCAGTGCCTTGGCGACCTCGCCGATCTCCTGGTCGTCGAAATCCGCAAACAACGGGACGATACGGACGAACGACTCGATCTGTTGCGGATGGATCATCGCGAGAGGGTCCCTCGGGTGCGAGCCTGCTTTCGTCGGCAAGCCTGATTGGCTGGGCAAGCCCGATCTACTCGGCAGGTAAGCGGCGTCGCGGGGCGGCACCACGGCTGGGCAAAACGCCCGCGTCCGTGAAGTTAGCAACCGGCCGGGGGCCGTGGTACCGCCCTCCTGCGGATTTTCACGATAAGTTGCCGGGGGGGCGGCGCCGGCGCCCGAGATACCCGGGCGGCCCCGTTAACCCCAGAAGAACCTGGAGATCACCCAACCCGTCTTGAGTGCCCGGCAGTTGAAAACACAGCGGGCCGTTTCGGGCGGGAGGTCGAGGTCGAGGTCGATCGCCAGGAAGTCTTCGGCGTCTAGCTCGTCGTCGTCGAGGAAACCCGACTTGTCGAGCCCGAGGAAACGACCGCCCGTGTCGTAATACGACACGTCGTACTTGACCGCCGAGAGCTTGTGCTTCGTGGCGTTGACGATTCGGCCTTGCAACTGAAAGTCGGCCGACGCCGCGGGGTCGCCGTCGTCATCGTGCGCGTCGCCCGCGTCCAACCGCCGGACGGCGAGTTCGGGGACTTCGAGGAACCGGGAAACCTTCCCGCGTTCGATTGCTACGTGGATGGTTTCTTCACAATTCATGCTTCAGACGACACAGGCTTTGCTGACGGGTTCGCGTAATCGGGTTCGGCATCCTTCAGGCAAGCCTTGATCTGGCGGACCGCCTGGCGGAGCCGCTCTTCGTTCTCGACCAGGCTCATCCGCAAGAACCCCTCGCCCGACGGGCCGAAGCCGCTGCCGGGGCTGACGGCAACGTTACCCCGCTCGAGCAGCATCATCGCAAAGTCCATCGTGCTCATGCGGCTCCGCCATGGCTCGGGGATGGGCTGCCAGACGAACATGCCCGCCTTGGGCCGCGCGTCCTCCCACCCCAACCGCACCAAGCCGTCGCACAGGGCGTCCCGCCGGCCCTGGTAGATGCGGCTCTGCTCCTCGACCGCGGCGTCGGTCTCGCGGAGGGCGACGATCGCGGCGATCTGGATCGCCTGGAACATGCCGTAGTCGTAGTAGCCCTTGATGGTGGCCAGGGCGTTGATCATCTCGCGGTTGCCGGCGCAGAACCCTACCCGCCAGCCCGCCATGTTGTAGCCCTTGCTCATGGTGGTGAACTCGACGCCAACGTCCTTCGCCCCCGGCGACGCCAGGAAGCTCGGCGGCTTGTAGCCGTCGAACATCACGTCGGCGTAGGCAAAGTCGCTGATCACCATCAGGTTGTACTTCTTGGCGAGCTTCACCACCTCGTCGTAGAAGCCCTGCTCGATGCACACGGCGGACGGGTTGTGCGGGTAGCAGAGCGTCAGCAGCTTCGGCTTGGGGTAGAGCGTCTCGCAGGTGTAGGCGATGTCTGATAGAAACTTGTCCGAGTTGGAGACATCGAGCGAGATGACATTCCCGCCGGCGAGCGCAACGGCGTAGACGTGCACCGGGAAGTAGGGCGCCGGCACCAGGGCCGTGTCGCCGGGACCCATGAGCGCCAAGCAGAGGTGGCTGAAGCCCTCCTTCGAGCCCAGGCAGGTCATCACCTCCGCGTCGGGGTCGAGCCGCACGCCGTACTTCTTGAAGTACTTGGCGCCCACCTCGCGGCGCAGGTTGGCGATGCCGTTGCTCTTGCTGTAGCGGTGGTTCCGCGAGTCGTTGGCCGCCTCGTTCAGCTTGTCGATCACCAGCTGCTCGGGCGGGTCGCTCGGGTTGCCCATCCCCAGCTCGATGACGTCGTCCCCCGCCACCCGCTTGTCGTAGATCATCTTGTTGATCCGCCCGAACAAGTAGGGCGGCAGCCGGGTCACGCGCTGGGCGACCTGGACCTGGAACGGTTCATTGGGGCTCTGGGGCATCGGGGGAATCGCGGTGGTCAGGAGGTAGCTCGGGCCGGGACGGGTGGCGCGACGCCGCTATTGTAAGGCGTCGTCAGCCGGAAGACACTGCCAGCCGGTTAGAGGATCGCGGCGTCAAACGCTCGAAATCCTCGTGGCTGCGAGTTAAACTATTGGTTTTGTCCGGTACTCCAACGATACGCACCTCTGATGCACGAGATCCAATGACCCGCACCCAATCGACCCGCACCTCCGCATGGTGCCTTTTTGTTCTTGCCGGCATGGCGAGCCCCGCGTTGGCCCAAAACATTACTTACGAAATTGGCCCCATCTCCTTTCCAGACGGCTTTGCGTTGGGAGGGCAGGTCACCACCGACGGCACCCTGGGGACTTTGACCGGAGCCAATCTCGTCAGCTTCGAACTGCTCGTGACCAACCCGATCACGACGTCGCCGATCTCACTCCTCTCGAGCGACTATGGCCCGATCCCCAATGGAATGATCGGCGGCAACAACACGGCCACCAGCACCCAGCTCCTGCTCAACGACGAATCGGCGCCAGGCGCCTTCGACCCCGGGTTCTTCGTGAGAGACTTCTCTAATGTGTCGATTCCCGAGTGCGTCGAGTGCTCCGCCAATACGGGGATCACGGTCGATTTATCCTTAGGATTTGGCTCGATCGGTATCTCCGACTTCGATGACTTTGATCCGTCTTTATTCCCGTTTACGACACTCGACCTCCCCTTCGTACTCGGGGTCGCGGTCCCCGAGCCGTCGTCGGCGCTGCTCGCGTTTGCCGGCTTGCCCTTGTTCGCTCGCCGCCGGCGTTGAATGACTGCAACAATCCGATCCTGTCAGCGAGCCGCGACCAATTGGTCTTGGCTCGTTTTGTTTTAGAGGGTCGGGGTAAAGCTTCTCTGTCGGGACAATGCACCGATCACTGGCGGACACGCCGCCAACCACCGTCCACCCGACAGCGTCCGAACCCCCCCCGTCTTGCCCACATGGCAACGCCACGCTCTTCCGCCGGAGCACGCCTCCTCCAGGGCTTGGCGTGCTTGCTCGTTGTGAAGACGACCGCAGCGATCCTGGCCAACTACCCGGGCTACCTGCCGGCCGATTTCACAACGGGTTTCCTCTTCGGCCGTGAAGGCTACTTCTTCGGCGCCTACGCGGTTGCGTTCTACACACATATCGCAGCCGGGCCGTTCTGCCTGTTGTCGGGCGTCGTGCTGCTGAGCGAGCGCTTGCGTCGGCGGTCGCCGGCTTGGCACGGGCGGTTGGGGCGTGCGCACGTGGCGGCCGTGCTGCTGTTGCTCACTCCAAGCGGCCTGTGGATGGCGGCCTACGCCGCGGTCGGCCCTGTCGCCGGCGCCGGCTTCGCCTGCTTGTCGCTCGCAACGGCCGCCGCCGCGGCGCTCGGCGCCCGCGCCGCCATCCAGCGGCGGTTCGCCGACCACCGCCGCTGGATGCAGCGCCTGTTCGCCCTGCTGTCGAGCGCCGTCGTGCTCCGCGTGATAGGGGGCGCCGCGGAGGTGCTCGACCTGACGGGCACGTACCCCGTCGCCGCGTGGGCGAGCTGGTTGTTGCCGCTGGCGGCGCTCGAGCTCGCTCGGCTCAGTAGCCGTCCGGGTCGATCACCTCGCCGCCCGAGCGCGTCAGCAGCGACTTGAACGTGGACGGTTCAAGGTCGTCCGAGATAAACGACACGTGCCCATCGGCCCACGCCGCTTGAAAGCCGCCCGGGTGGTGACTGAACGGCTCGCGGCCGATCCGGTCGACCAGCGATTGAAGGCTCGCGTCGTTGGGCGACATCCACTCGACCGCGTTCTCGTCGGTCACTTCGACGACGATGATCGTTCTCGACGCGCCGTCCGTGCAGTCGGCGAAGGTGGTGGGTGTTGCTCCCGGGAAGACGCCGTCCGGTCCGACGACGGCGATGTAGGTCGACACCGGCCCCTCGACGTCGGCGCTCGGGCACTGGTAGCACTCGATGACGGTCTCCCGCGCCGAAGCGTTCGCGGGGTCGTCCCACGGCTTGGTGAGGTCGATCGCTTCGTACAAAGCCTGCTCCTCGATGTACGGCAGGATCAGCGTCCGCCAACTGTGCAGCCGGTTCCCCTCGGCGTCGACGGTGTACGCCGGCGGGAAAGCGCCGTGCTGGTCGTGGTAGTTGTGCATCGCCAGGGCGATCTGCTTGAGGTTGTTCGCGCACATGTGTCGGCGCGAGACTTCTCGAGGCGTGCGGACGGCGGGCAGCATCAGGGCGACCAGCACGGCGATCACGCCGAAGGCGACGAGCCACTCGACGACCCGCGAAGTGGTCCAGAAGGGTGTCGGCGCGTCAGTCGTGTGCGTGCCGGCCGCCGGTTTGCCGCCGGCGGCGTCGGGACTCCGGTAGGGGTTGTCGGGCATGGTTGAACTCCAGAAAGACGAGGGGACTACCAGGAATGAGGACGGATAACGCCCCCCATTCGTCGCCGACGGCCCGCATTGTTGCAGATGCCCGCGCATGGCGCACGAAAACGGCCCCGGCGTCGCAGGACGCCGGGGCCGTCGTGTTGTTGCGAAACGCGTCCCGAGTCGCCGCCTAACGCGCTGCGGCGGTCGGGCGGACCGCGGGGTCGCGGCGGCGCTTGGCGGCCGCCTTCTTCGCCGGCGGGGCTTGGCTGGTGCCGGCCAGGTAGTTGTCGATCCGCGACCGCTTGCTGACCTGCTCGAACGTCTCGGCCATGGCGATCCGCAGCTTCTTCTCGAAGATGTCCTGCTGGAGGATCTGCCGGACCTGGGGGTCGTTGGCGTCCACAGAGACCGGCGTCGTCCGGCCCTCGGACCGGAGGATGACAAACTTGTCGCCCACCTGCACGATGCCCGACATCTGCCCGTCGGCGAGCGCGAACGCCGCCTGCTCCATCTGGGGCTGGCCGCCGTGCTTGCGGATCGGCGGGACCTCGCCGCGGAGGGTCTTGCTCGTCGGCTCGATCGAGTACTCCGCCGCGAGCTCGCAGAAGTAGTCGAGCGAGTTGTTCTCGCGGGCCTTGGCCCAAACCTCCTGCGCCCGGCGCATGCTCGGCAGCACAATCGCCCGGCAGCGGACCCGCGGGCCGTAGTTCGCCTCGAACCCCTTGGCCAAGTCTTCGGCGGTCACTTCCACCTTGCCCCGCGTCAGCCGCTTGAGCGCCGCGGAGGGCCAGACCGAGTCACGCAAGTAGACCTCGTAGCTGACGTTTTGCTGCTGGAGGGTTGTTTCGACCCACGTTTTGAGGTCGGCCTGGCCCTGGGCGTTGGTCACCCCGGCAAGCACCGCGGCGTGGGCCATCTCGGCTTCGAGGTCCGCCTGCGAGACGTTGACGCCCTCGCGCTTGAGCTCCTGCTGCAAGAGCGTGCGAGAGACCTCGCCCTCGAGGACCGGCTTGCCGTGGCGGGCGAGGCACTCCTTGCCGAGCTCGGCCATCGTGATCGGTTCGCCGTTGACCGTCGCCGCGACGCCCGGCATCTGCTGGCGGAGCGTCGGGTCGTTGTAGACGTTCTGGATGGTCGCCGTCTTTTGGACCTCTTCGAAGACCGAGCCGGCGACGTCCCTCAGCTTCTCTTCTTTGATCTGCTCCTCAAGCTCCTTGCGCACCTCCTGGAGCGGCGTCGGGCGTGCCGGGAGGTGGTTCTCGCACTTGAGGATGGCGAACTGGTTGTCGACTTGGATGACCGACGACACCCGCCCCGCCTCGAGCGAGAAAGCCGCCTGCTCAAGGAGCGGGTCGCCAACGTGCAGGCGGATCGGCTGGATCAGGCCGCCGATGCTCGCGCTGTTGACGTCCTCCGATTCCTGCATCGCCACGCGGGCGAAGTTGTCCGGGTTGGCGGCCAGTTGGCGGTGCAGCTCGGCGGCCCGCCCGCCGTCCGACACCACGATCAGCCGCACCTGCACCTTCGGCCCGAAGCGCGTCTCGTAGGCCCGGCGGAGTTCTTCCGGCGTGGCGGACGTCTCCTCGCCGGCCAGCCGGCGGAGGGCGATCGTCGGCCACACGATGTCCCGCTTGTACTCCTCGGGCTTGATGCCGCGTTCTTTCTCAAGCAAGCCGAGCCACTGCTCGCGGTCCAGCTTGAAGCGGTGGGCGATGCGGTCGACCTCCGCCTCGATGTCGGCTTGGGTGATGGTGATGCCGCGGTTGCGGCAGCGGTGCTCGATCAGCCGCTTGTTGACGAGGCTCTCCAGCACGTCCTCGCCGAACCGTTCGATGCACGCCTGGGCGAGCTGCTGCCGGCTGATGTCCTTGCCGTTGACGATCGCCATCACGTCGTGCGGCGGGTCGGCCGGCGGCTTGACGGGCGGACTGGCCGAGGCGGGGCGGACCGCCTGCCGGGGCGGCTGAGCGACAGCCGCCGGCGCCGTGCCCAGCGTCTTGATCGCCACACACGCGGCGACGACGACCACGCTGATCGTAGCGAGTTTCCAACCAGACAACCGGCCGCGTGACGCGGCCTCCGCTTCCGTGCGGGCCATGACGGTTCCTCCGTAAACCGGGCGGGGGCGGCAGCCAACCCTGGCTGCCGAGCGGGGTTCGTGTACGGCCGAGAACCCTAACGCGCGGCCAAGAAACCGGGCAAGACGAGAGTTGCGCGTGCTAGCAGGTGGGCACTACCGCCGTTTCCCCAAGAGCTTCTAGCACGGTCGGCTGGGGTGCTCGTGAATCGCGTTGATCGTCAGCCTGTCGTCACTCGATCCCTCCGACCTCCGTCGGCCCTTGAGGCACGCGTGCGCCGTGTCGGATCGTCAGCACGTACACATAGCTCTGATCAAGCGTGTAGAGAATCCGGTAGGCTCCATAAAAGGTCTGATGCACGACGCGGCCCGCCTGCTCTTTGGTGTAGACCACCTCGTGCCTACTCGGGAAGTCGCGCAGCGAGCTAATCCTTTGAAAGATACCAGCGCGCCAGCTCGCGGCGTTTTGTGGCGAGTCTTCGGCGATGTAGTCGCTAATCGATGCGATCTGGGCTACCGCCTCGGCTGAGAGGCGTGGCTCAGCCGCCATGGCGATTCTCGAGCAGAGTTGCCGCTTCTTCCACGCTGTACGTCCGGCCGGCCTCGACGTCTGCGACCCCTCGAAGCACAGAGGCTAGGGTCTCGGCCGCGTCGTCGCCAGAAACGCCCAACATGGCGTCATAGACGCGACGGCTCATGGCGACATACTGTTCACCGCTGGCGCCCGTAAGAGAGACGGGGCCGTTGCTGGACTGAAGCAGATGCTCCAGCGACGGGTGCAGTGCGTTGTCGGCCATGTTCCCAGCTTACCACCAGTGCGAAAGAACGGCGAGTATTTCAAAGTCTAAGAGGCCTAGCTCGTCGATTATCCCAATCCCACATTCCGCCCCCCACGCTACTCCTCCATCACCTCGGCTTCCTTCGCCTTTGCCTGTTCGCTCACCTGGGCCTCGAACTTGTTGGTCAGCTCTTGGACATCTTCCTTGTAGCCCTTGCAGTCGTCTTCGCCGATCTCCTTGTCTTTCTCGAGCTGGTCGAGGTGCTTGTTGGCGTCGCGGCGGACGTTGCGGATCGAGACCTTAGTCTCTTCCCCCAGCTCCTTGGTGCGGGCGACCATCTTCTTGCGGACGTCGCCCGACAGCGGCGGGATGTTCAGGCGGATCACCTTGCCGTCCGACTGGGGCGCCAGGCCCAGGTCGCTGGCGATGATGCTCTTCTCGATGTCCTTAACCGTCCCCGCGTCGAACGGGCGGATCATCAACTGCTGCGGCTCTGGGGCGCTGACGCTCGCCACCTGCTTGATCGGCATCGGCGAGCCGTACACGTCGACCTTCAGCGAGTCGACCATGCCGGGGTTGGCCCGCCCCGTGCGGATGCCGGTCAGGTCGCCCTTGAACTTGGCGACCGCTTTTTCCATGCGCTCTTCGGCGTCGAAGAGGATTTCGTCGGTAGACATGAGGAGGACGGGGCTAAGGGTGAGGGGGCTAGGGGTGAGGGGGCTAGGGGCGAGGGGCCGGGGGCTTTGGTTGTGGCCGCCGGGTGGCGTGAGTCGTAAGCGGCGTCGGGCGGCGCTAGGTGCTTGCGGAGTCCTACGAGGACGTGACGGCCTCGGCACTGCGAACCGGGCCTGCGGCGGCGTGCCCCGAGTCCTTGTCCCCCGGCCGCCTAACCCCGAACCACCGCGGCGTCGCCCACCCGTGTGCCGAGGTTTTCGCCACGGACGGCACGCTCGATGTTGCCGTCTTGGCGGTAGTTGAAGACCAGGATCGGCAGCTTGTGTTCCATGCAGTGGGCGATCGCCGTCGAGTCCATCACGCGGAGGTCTTTCTCGCGGACCTGCTGGTAGGTGAGGTCGTTGTACAGCACCGCGTGCGGGTTCTTTTCGGGGTCGTCGCTGTAGACGCCGTCGACGCGGGTCGCCTTCATAACGATCTCGCAGCCGAGCTCGAGCGCCTTCTGGGCGGCCGCCGTGTCGGTGGTGACGAACGGGGCGCCCGTGCCCGCGGCGAGGATGACGATACGCCCCTTCTCGAGGTGCCGCTGCGCACGTCGGCGGAGGTACGGCTCGGCGACGCCGTCCATCTTGATGGCGCTCATCAGGCGGGTCTGGCAGCCGAGCGACTCGAGCGCGTCCTGCAGCGCCAGGCCGTTGATCACCGTGGCGAGCATGCCCATGTAGTGGGCGGTCGCCTCTTGGATGCTGCTCACGCCGCCGGCGTCGGCGTTGTTGGCCGTGAACTGGGCGCCGCGGAGGATGTTGCCCCCACCGATCACGATGCCGATCTCGACCCCCTGCTCCTTGGCCCGGTACGTCTGCGCGGCGATGTGCATGACCTCCGTCATGCTGATGCCGCGCTCGCCGGCGGGGGCGAAGCTCTCGCCGGACAGCTTCAGCAAGACGCGCTTGTAGAGGGGGGCGTTCATGATTCGCGGCGGTTAGCGGTTGGCGGTTGGCTCTCGAAACACCGGGGCGTTGGCCGTGTCGCCCGGCCGGCCCTTGCTAGCCGACCGGCGCCGGACGACAGCCGAGTGCGTCCAATCATAAAAAAGCCCCGGGCGGCGGCCCAGGGCTTTGTTTGTTTTCTGCTCGGGGGCGATCAACCCGCCGCGGGCTCCTCGGCCCCGGAAGTCGTCTCGCCGACTTTCCAGAGCGTGAACCCCTTGATCGTCATGCCGCCCGCCTTGGCGACCTGGCCGACCGTCTGTTTGTCGTCGTGGATGTACGGCTGCTCGGACAGCACCTTCTCGGCGTAGAAGTTCTTCATCCGGCCGATGATCATCTTCTCGATGATGTTCTCCGGCTTGCCCTCGGAGCGGGCCCGGTCTTTTTGGATGTCCTCCTCCGCCTTGACGACTTCGGGGTCGAGCTCGTCCTTGGTGGCGGCCAGCGGCTTCATGGCGACGACCTGCATGCCGATGTTCTTAGCCAGGTCGGCGTCGCCGCCATCGGCCTCGAGCAGCACGCCCGTCTTGGCGTCGTGGTGGACGTAGCCGCCGCACGCCGCGTCGACCCGCTCGAGCCGGGGGATGCGGAAGACCTCGCGGATGCGGTTCACAATGTCGTCCCGCACTTCTTTGAGCGTCTTGCCGTCTACGCTCGGCGACGGCTGGGCGAGCAGCTCGTCTTCGCTCGCCGCGCCGGGGCCGGTCGCCAGTTGTTTGGCTAGGTCGTTAGCGAAGGCGATCACCTCTTCGTTGCCGGCGACGGGCGCCGACTCGACTTGCAGCTCGACGATCGCGCCGACCGAGTCGCTGGTGTAAATGGCGATGCGGCCCTCTTCGGTGGTGCGGTCGCCGCGGCCGTCCATGAACGATTCGCCCTGCTTGCGCAGGTCTTCCATCGCCTGGGCCATGTCGCCGCCCGCTTCCTGGAGCGCCTTCTTGCACTTCATCATCGGGAGCTGCGTCTGCTCGCGGAGCTCCTTGACCATTGCCGCTGTAATCTCGGCCATCCTGTTATTCCTCGGCTTGCTGTTTCGCAGGTCGGTCGCCGCCTGGCGCCGATTGGTGGGGAAAGTGGGAGAGGGACTCGCCGGCCGGAATCAGGTGGCCGCCGGCTCGGCGTCTTTGTCGACAACGACCTGGGCCGCCGGCTTGTCGGCGCCCTCGGAGGCGACCTGCTGGCTCATCGTCGCTTGGGCTTTGCCGGCCAGCACCGCGTCGGCCAGGATCTTGGTGATCATCTCGATCGAACGCATGCTGTCGTCGTTGCCGGGGATCGGCAGGTCGACCGTGTCGGGATCGCAATCCGTATCGATCAGCGAGACAACCGCAATGCCGAGCTTCTGAGCTTCCTTGACCGCGTTCTTTTCCTTCTTCGGATCGATGACCACCATACACTCAGGCAACCGGCTCATCGTCCGCATGCCGTTGAGGTTGCGGTACATCTTCTTGTACTCGC
>JBCCZD010000049.1:0-19080 GCA_039188275.1 Planctomycetota bacterium | reverse complement strand
CGTCGTCGGCCGCATTCGACACCTGTCCGCCGGTCGAGCGCCCGGCATTCTCGGAAAAGCTGTCCTGCGGATTGAGCGGCAACCCGCCACCGCCCTCAAGCAGAGTGAGCGGATTGATGCCCAGAAACCAGGCGATGATCAGCACGACGATCAGCATGCCGATCCCACCGCCGCCGGCGCGGCGTGCGGTGCGCGAGCGCCCGATCCGCGGCAGGCGCAGGCGTCCGCGCCCCAGCCCGCGTCCGCTGGACATCCGGCCAAAGCCGCCGGAGGAGCGGCCGCGTTGATCGTCCACATTGGCGCTCTTGCGCCGGCCCCGCCATCGCATGCAACCGCTCCCTTATTCGTCCTCCGCAGAAGGTTCCCGGCCAATGCCCGGTCCCGAAGCCGCTTGCGGCCCGGCCGCCGGCTCGACCGCTTGGAGGCCTTCTTGCAGCTTTGTCAGGCGTGCGGCGAGGCCCTCGCGGATGTACTCAAGGTCCCCCTGTTCGCGTCCGAAGCGGTAGCGAACAGAATCGATGAACTCGCTCGCACCGCGGCGGCCGCTGGCGTTGATCTGGAGTTCCTCGAATCCGTTCGCCTCTTCTAGCTCGTCGGCCGCGATCGCCCCGGCCAACTTGAGGACCGCTACAGGCGCCCCGCTCGCGGCGTCGAGCGGTAGCCCCTCGAGTGACGCCGCGACCGCCGCGCGGGAGTCGAGCGTCAGCGACTCGTCGCCGACCAGCTTGACAAGCAGCGAGACAACCGCCGGGTTCTTGACCGTCTTGGCCGCCTCGGCGAGGGCGAGGGCGGCCCGCCGGCGGACCCAGTCCTTCGTCAGCGGCCCCGCGTCCGACGCCACCGATGCCTCGCGGGTCGCCTTTGCCAAGGCGTTGACCATCTTCTGCTGCGCGTCGGGCTTGAGCCCGCCGATCTTGTCGGCCTGGCCCCCGAGCGCCACGAGCGCCCCCGCTTGCAGGTGCGTCGGCAGCCGCTTCGCCGACGCAAACTCCAGCACCTGCACTAGGAAATTGTTTGCTTTGGGCAGCGGCGCCTCGCCGTCGGCGGTCAGCGACCCGAGCATCAGCACCGCGTTGTACTGCACGGCGTTGTGGTACCGCCGGCGAGTCCGCTTGTCGGGCGCCCGACCGCTGATGACCCGGGTAGCGAACGAGTACGTCTTATCGACAAGCTGCTGCCGAACCTGTGGCGACGCGGGGTCGATGTACTGACGGAAGAGGTCGTAGCGGAGCTTGCCGAGGTCGCCGAGACCGACCTGGTCCGAACGCGTAAGCGACGGGAAGTAGTACCCGTCGAAGTACGCCTCGAACTGCTTGACGCGCTCCGGGTTGTTGTCGGGCCGCTTGATCCAATTCTTGACGACCGAACCCGACCGGCGCAACGCGGGATCGGGGTTCAGCGGGTCCGACTCGATCGCTTGCCCTAGCGCCGGGGACGCCGTGGCGAATGCGCACGCCGCCGCGAGGCACAATGCCGCGAGTCGCCGACCCGCGCCGGTCGGCTTGCAAGCGGCGCTGTTGGTCGGGAAGCCTTGGGAGCACGCCATGGGTTCTTCCGGAAGAGACACAGAGCCGGAGCTCTGCCGAGGGGCCTGGTGGCTTGCGGAATCGGTTCGCTGCGGGGCCTCCGAATTATGCCCCGCCATCGGGCGCCGCCGCCCGATCCGTCGTAAGCCGATTGCTGGCATGCGGTTGGGTCGCACGCATTACCCTCACACTAGCAACGCGGTTGCGGAAGTGTCAAGTTTCTCAGAGCCGCCCCGCCACCGCCCTGCTGCCCATGCCGTATCTCTACTACAGCCCAGATTTTCAGAACCACGACACGGGCAGCCACCCCGAGAATCGGACCCGCCTGGAGCACGTCGCGCGCGGTTGGCCGGCAGAGGGCATCGCCGCTGGTTGCCGGCTGGCGCCTTTCGGCCCGGCCTCGCGAGAGGCTTTGCTGAGGGTCCACGGCGCCGAGCACCTCGCTACGCTCGACGCGCTGGCGGCAAGCGGCGGCGGCAAGGCCGACGCCGATACCGTGGTCTCGCCATGCAGCGTCGAGGTCGCCAGGCTGGCCGCCGGCGCCGCGTGCGAAGCGACCCGCAAAATAGTCGCCGGCGAATCCACGACCGCTTTCTGCGCGGTCCGCCCCCCCGGCCACCATGCCCTCGCCGACCGGGCGATGGGCTTCTGCTTGTTCAACAACATCGCGGTCGCCGCGCGTCTGGCGATTGACGAACTCGGCTTAGACCGGCTGCTGGTCGTCGATTGGGACGTCCACCACGGCAACGGCGCCCAGGACCTGTTCTACAGCGACGGCCGAGTTGGCTTCTTCTCGGCGCACCGGTGGCCGTTCTACCCAGGCACCGGCGCCGCGGACGAGACCGGCGCCGGCGACGGGCTCGGCGCCACGCGGAACCTGCCGGTCTCGTTCGGCACGTCGCGCGACCGCTACCTATCGTGGTTCGCCCGTGAGCTGGCGGACTTCGCCGACCTGATTCGGCCCCAGTTGGTGCTGGTGAGCGCCGGTTTCGACAGCCACCACCTTGACCCCATCGGTTCGCTTGGTCTAGAGACCGAAGACTTCGCTGACCTGACACGGATTGTGCTCGACGTCGCCGCGACGCACGCCGGCGGGCGCGTTGTGAGCGTCCTCGAAGGGGGCTACAACCCACCCGTGCTGGCCGAGTGTGTGGCTACCCACTTGGCGACCCTCGCCGAGAGCGAGGCGGAGGCGGAGCCCCCCAAGGCTTGATCGCCGTGGGTTACTCGTCGCCGAACACCCGTGTGCTCTCTTCTTTGCGGACCGGCTGCGACAAGTCGTCCGAGCTGAGTTCGACCGTCAGCCGCTGGTCGCCCGCCTGGACGCCCTTGACCCGGACCCGGAAGAGCGAGTCGGCCTGCGGCGCTAGCCGGTCGAGCGGGGCGAACACGACCGCCGAGCCCTGCACGCTGTGCCGCGACTCGCCGCTCGCGGCGACCGCTTCCAGCCCCGGCGGCGTCACGACTCGGACGCCGACGTTGGTGGCCGCTTTGGTGCCCTGGTTGGTGACGCGGACCTCGTAGACCGTTTCGCCGCCGACCTCGATCGGGTCTTCAACATCAAGCACCTCGAAGTTCAGCGAGGCGATGCCCTCGATCTTCACGGCGAGCGCCGTCTCGTCCTTGAGCCCCTCGCTCGCTTGGCCCTCGACCTGGATGGTCAGGTCGCCCGACGTGACAGGGAGCGCCGTCAGCTTGACCTCGCCGTGCTCGCCCTCGGGCAGCTCGGCCAGCGACCAGTAGACGCTGTGCGTGGAGGAGTCGTACTCGCCCAGGTTGTTGGCTTTCACAAACCGCATGCCCTGCGGCAGCCGTGTCACCAGGCGGACGTCCTTGGCCGACGCGGTGCCCGGGTTGTTGATGCTAACGGTGTAGGTCGCGGGGCGTTCGAGGTACCGGCGTTTTGGGCCGGCGACCGCAACCGCCAGCCGCGGCGCCACGACGTCGAACTCGACGCTCTGCTGCACCTCCAGGTTGCCGTCCGCCCGCGCGGTGAGCGTGTTGACGACGTGGCCCGCCTTCTCGGCCTGCATGACCAGCTCGAGCGTCTTGGTTTCGCCCGCGGCGAGCGAGCCGACCTCGAACTCGAGCGCGGCGCCCGCTTCGTGGCGGAGGTTCTCGGGGACGTTCTCCAGCAGCACCACGCCGGTCGCGGCGCCGGTGCCCGGGTTGCGGATCTCGATCTTCACGCGTTGCTGCCGGCCGACCAGCACTTGGCTCGGCGCGGTCATCCGGATCGCCAGCTTGGGGCGGGTGCATCGGCTCTTCGCGGAAGCTTGCGCCGCGAAGCTCACCGTCGCGACGCTGCCGATCTCGCCCTCCTCGATGGGAGTGAGCTCCATCTCGAGGGTCCGTTCTTCGCCCGGCGAGAGGGTTCCCAGGTCCCAGGTGATCTGCCCGCCGTCGGTCGCGGCGCGCGGCGTGGTGTTCATGAGTCGGGCGCCCGCCGGCGTCTGGTCGCGGACGATCACGCCGACGACCGGGCGCTGGCCAACATTGCGGACCTTGGTGACGAAGCGCGCCGCCTTGCCGACTTGCACCTCGCCGGGGGCAAACTTCTGGATCGCGATCGAGGGCTGCTGACGACCCTCCATCGAGCGGTCGCCGGGCCGGCCGGCGCCGGGCAGCGGTGTGAAGCCCGCGTCGTTCGCCGCGGCCGTCGCGGGTTGACCGATTGGTTCGGGGGCGCCGGTGGGCAGTGGGCCCGGCTCGTACGTCGACGCCGCGGACCGCAGCTCGTTGGCCCCGACGGGGGGGAATGCATCGAAGCCGGCCGTCGGGGCTTCAGAGGTTCGTGGCAGGCCCTGACGAGCGACCGGTTCGGGGATCGGCAGCGGGGCGAACTCAGGCGGCGCGGCGTCCCCGTCGCCGCCCGGCGCCGGCGGGTTGAACGGTTGCGGCGGGAACGGAGGCGGCGACGCCGCCTGGTCGGCAACCGGCGCCGGCGGGCCGGCGGGCAGCGGGCCAATGGGCAGTGGCGCCGGCTGCGCGAAGGCGTCAGCAGCCTCGTCCGACTCGTACGCGGCGGGCACGGCTTCGGCGTAGGTTTCGACGGCGGGGGGGGCAACGGCGTTGGCGGCGCCGGCGGCCAAGACCTCGCCAAAGGCCCGACGCGCTTCGCTGGCGTCGAGCTGACGGTAGCGGCCGCTCGAATCGGTGGACGACGACCGGAGGGGATTGCCTTGCGTGGGTTCGATCGAGGCGACCGGCCGATCGGGCGACTGCCCGCGAGCCATCGGCGCGTCTGCCGGTGGGGGAGAAATCGACGCGGGAGCGATCGGCCCCGCTTTGGTCGCGGCGTAGCGATCTCCGACCGGTGCCTCGTAAACGGCTTGCGTGACCGCTGGCGCCGACGGCGGGGTGGTCGCGTCGCCCCCCCACGACCGAAGGACGGCGTCCATCGTTGCCGAGGGCGCCTCTATCGGGCCGGACGCGGCGACCGGGGTGTCTTGTGTGTCGGCTTTCCCCCGCTGGGCGGCGTACCAAACACCGGCGCTGGTCGACACCGTGGCGGTCGCGAGCAGGACGGGCAAAAGGACACGGCGACGCGACTTCGGCTGGCTCATAATCGACTCCGGCCGCGCGTCAGACGCGGCCACATCCGTGTAGGGGTCATTCCCGCCCCGCGTGCCGGCCTCATGCCGGGGGGCCACCATGGCGAAAGGGTTTTCGCCGCGGCGGCGGGGCGCTGTCGCGCGACGAAATAGCAGATTAGCCGGGGCCGGCAAAGAGAGATCGCCGGCCGACGCTAGCACCGGCGCCGCCGGCCCGTCCGTGCGGCGCCGGGCTTACGGCGCCTCGGGCGTGCAGTAAGCGAGGGCGAGCAGGCAGTAGCCGGCCACCAGCTTTGGGTCGCTCTCGAGCCAACGCTCGTTGTCGTTGATCCAGCTCCCATCGGCCTTCTGCTGCTTGGCGAGCTGCTCGACGAGTTCACGCCGCCAGTCGTGCTCGACACCCGCCGCGTCGGTGACCGTCTTCTTGCCGAGCGCGTCGAGCGCCTTGGCGAACGTGTGCAGGTAGTAGTAGTACCCGGCGGAACCCATGCCCGGGTTGGTGTCGAGCGTGTAGTTGCGGCTCACCCAGGCGTAGGCCGCTTTGACGCGCGGGTCGTCCGGTCCGACGCCGGCGTAGATCATGCTCTTCAGCCCGACGTAGGTCATCGAGCCGTAGCTCTTCAGGCCGCCGTTGGCGGTCGTTCCCGCTTGGCTCTGGCCGCCGGCGGCCGGCGTGTAGTAGAAGCCGCCGTCGCCGACCTTCGCCGCGAAGGGCGACGTGTTGTACTCGGTCTCGAGGTTCTGCATCCGCGAGACGAACAGCAAGGCCGCCTTCACGGCGGGGTCGTCTTCATCGGCGCCGCCCGCTTTGAGAGCCTCGACCAGAAAGCCTGTGTTCGAGCCGTCCGGCCGGCCGTGCTTGCCGTACCCGCCGCCGCCGTGGTTCATGCTCTCGGGGCCGTGGCCCTCGCCCTCGTCCCATTGCAGGTCTCGGATAAACCGATCGGCGCCGGCGAGCAGCAGGTCGTACCGCCCGTTGTCGCCCTTGTCGTCGTTGGCGAGGCGTTGCTTCGCTTCGCTAAAGCAGAGGATCGCGAGGCACGTCTCGTAGTTGCGGTAGCGGGTGCCGGGCTGGTAGACGCCACCGTCCGGTTGCACTTTGCCCTGGACGTAGTCCAACGCCTTGGCGACCACCGGGTCGGCGGGCGTCCGCCCATGCCGCATCAAGGCGGTCGCGACGAGCGACGTCACGCCGCTGCCGAACTGCCCGCTGAAAGAACCGTCTTCCGCCTGCGCGCCCGCCAGGAACTGGGTTGCGCCGCCGACAAGCCGTTCGTAGGTGGCCGGGTCGGGCCCGGCCGCGTGCGTGGCGGGGCCTGCCAGCAGGCCGACAAACAGCGTGGCGGCGGTCAAAACGAAGGTGCGGCGAGAGAGCATGGCAGGGGCGCCTTGTCCGGGGGGGGTGAGGGGGCGATGCGAGGACCGACGTCCCGCGGATTGGCCGCGGGCATCCCGGCCTTTACGCACGGGCTGTGGGGTTCCGACGCAGCTACAAGCTTACGCCACGCGTGGCGAGCCGCCAACTCGCCGCGGCGGCTTCAGCCGGTTAGAACAACGTACACCAAGAAGAGCAGCCAGCCCGCGAGGGCCACCCCTACGCCAACCAGCATGAGAGCACCTGGGCGTGGCGGCCCGCCCCCGTCGCCGGTCTCCGGCGGCTTTGCACCGCTGTCGGCGGTCAATCCGAAGACCCTTTGCCGCCCTCAACGCCCCGGTTGGCAAAGACGGCGCCATCGTCCGCGAGCGCCCGGGCGAAGTCGTACACGTCGTCGAAGTCTTCCCGGCGGTCGCTGCTGGTCTTCTTCATCTTGCCGATCTCGATCAGGTTGAAGACGATCTCGCCGAAATCCCCGGTCGAGTGGACTCCCCAGTGGTCCAGCACACTGCGGGCAAGCAGCCCGTACTGAGAGAGAGCGTACTGCCGGATCGCCTCGCAGAGGTCTTGGCCCGAGACGTGCTGCTCCGGCTCGTCGGCGTCGTCCGCACCGGCATTGGCGCCGAGGTTCAACTCGTCGAGGGCGTTCTCGCCAAGCGGGCCGTCGTCGCCCGGGCCGTCGTCGAACTCGGCCGCTTCTTCGTCGATGAGTTGGTCCAGTGCGTCCCGCGAAGGGGAAGACGCCGCGACGCGGCCCATATTCAACCGCTCTTGCGCGAAACGCAGCGCTTCGAAGATGAAGACGTACGCATCGAAGTGGTAGCGGCGGTCACGCCGGAGCAGTTCAGCGAGGGGGTCGGCGGGGTCGAGCATGACAGGTCTGCGGGGTTGCGACACGCCCCGGAGGCAGGGCGCCGATGCGATCGCCTCGTTTGCCAGACGCAGAGTTCCTTGACGCCGGCTTGGCTTGTGAGGGGTTGCTTAATGCACGGTTGCCTGGCGCACGGTTGCCTGACGCCGGGCGTCGTGCGTGCGAAGTGGATTATTCCCGATCACTGCCGGCTTGGTCGCTCGGGCCCCTCCGGCCTTCGGCGCCTTCGCCGCTGGCGTCGGGTCCCGTGCGAGTAGGGGTCGCCGGCTTGCCGGGCGCCACCCTCGGCTCCTCTCCGTCGTTGGCCTCTACTGCGTCGCTTGTTTCGTTGGTCCTATCGTTGGTCTTTTCGGAGGTCGCTTCGCCTGAACTCCCGCGTTGTCGACGCGGTTTCTCGTTGGCGGCGCGACTCCGATCGCCGTCGCCGGTCGCCGTGTCGTCGCTACCGGATTCGGCTTTGCCTTTGCTTGCCCTGCCTTCCTCGCCGCTACCCGTCGACCTACCCGCCTTGGGCAAGACCGACAGCACCTGGCTCACATCGACGACGATCCGCCGCATGTCTTCGGTCTGAATCAGAACCTGGCCGGCGAGGACCTCTTGGGCGAGCACCTTAGCCCTCCCTTCGTTCGTGATAATCTCCGCGCCGACTCTCGGCAAGTCTTTCTGCATCCCGCGGTAGGTGTCGTACTCGTACCGCAGGCAGCACTTGAGCCTGCCGCAGCGGCCCGAGATTTTGGTTGGGTCGAGCGTCGCCTTCTGCAGCTTCGCCATCTTCATCGAAACCGGCGGCATCTCCGGCAGGTGGGTGTTGCAGCAGACGGGTTTTCCGCAGTCGCCGTAGTCTGCCAGCAGCTTCGCCTCGTCGCGGACTCCGATCTGCCGCATCTCGATGCGGGTGTGAAACTCTTTGGCCAGGACCTTGACGAGCTCCCGGAAGTCGACGCGCCCCTCTGCCAAATAGTAGAACACGACCCGCTCGCCTCCGTAGAGGTGCTCGGCGTCGACCAACTCCATATCGAGGCCGATCTCCGCAATACGCCGCTTGCAGGCGTCGAGTTCCCGCTGCGCCTGCTCCTTGATTTTTCGGAGTTCGACCTCGTCGTCGTGCGACATCAGCCTGAGGATGTTGCCGGTCCGCGGGTCGCTCATCTGCGAGAGGACGTGCTCGGTCGCTTCGCAGAGGACCTCGCCCGCCTCTTGCCCGCGGCTGGTCCTCGCGATTACCTGCTGCCCGCGGGCGTAGCGGTCGCGGCTGCGTGACGAGAAGACACCCAGTTGGCGCATGACGCCGTGGCGGACGATATACCTTGGCATCGCAGGCGGCCTGCCGGACCTCGCGGACGTGCCTCAGAGGCGGCAGGCTCCGCGGGGCCCTGCCGTGGCGGTGAAGTATATCGGTCACGCGCCCGCAGTGACAGTGGAAGCGTGTCGACGATTAGGCTGGCCGCGCGGAAGGCGGCGGCCTCGTCAGAGAATGCTGGATCGGCGTGCGCTCAGGGAGCGGGCGGCGCCGCGGTTCATGGCCGCTCGACTCATGGCGGCTCGACTCATGGCGGCTCTAGGGGGCGATCCCCACGCGGAAGGCGAACCGGACAAGCTCAGAAGACTTGCGGACGCCCAGTTTCCGCATCAAACGCGACTTGTGATTGTCGACCGTGCTGACGGCGATGCTCAGCGAGGCGGCGCACTCTCGGACGGAAGCCCCGCCGGCCACCAATTCGAGGACTTGCCGTTCCCTGCGGGTGAGCGAGGCAAGCCGTCGATCGTCCGCGGCGCCGCATGCGATGCCCCGCCTGGCGACGTCCTTCGTCGCCTCGGCGGCGGTAAGCGGCTGACTGACCTTGACCTCGCTGATGGCGTCGATCGGCTTGGCCCCGTCGGCGGAACCCATCGGTGCTGCGTCGCCTTTTCCCCTGCCGCTGCTCGTTCCAGCCGCCCCCCGGAGGAGCGTCGCAGCGATGGTTCGCCAGGGCGTGTCACGGCACGCAACGTCAATCCACAGGCCGGCGCGCCGCGACCTTACCGTCGGCGTCTGAGGGTTCCGCAGCACGACCGCGATGGTGGGCAGAGAAGACAGATGAAGCCCCTGAATAAACGCGGCGAAGTAATCGGCCTCTGCCAGGGCGGCGTACCGCTCGGCCCCACGCTCGGCGAGCATCCGGCTCGCCGTCCCGAGGCTCGGCGCCGGGATTGGATCAAACCGGCCGTCCGCGACGGCCAGCGCCGCGAGCGCTTCTCGCTCGAGTCGGCGCTCGACAAGAATTAGTAGTTCCAATCGTTTCGTCGCTGCGGGCTCGAAAGCCAGAGGCGTGGGAAACGCCATCTCAGGAACCTCAATTAGAGCGTCTTGATCCGGTGGCCCACTAAAGGAGCACGCCGGATCACCTCTCCGCAAGGCAAGCGCAATCCCGCCAATCATTTGCGCCGCAGTCGGGCGGCCGCATCGAGCACCTGCTTAAGTAGGACGCTCACAATTGCTTACGGTCCGCATGCCAGTAGGCCGACTCCGCCATGGGGTGACACGCTTTTGTCGCTGAATGACCACTAGATTTATCGTTTTTGTCGACCATGGCGTCTTTTTTTGGTTGTGTCCCCCTCGCGCAACCGACGCCTCGCTTGTCGTACGCCGGCAAGGCTCAGATACTGCTCAGTTGTGTCATGTTGCCCGGATACACGCCGAGACGCTGACAGAGCCTTCGGCGTGGCCGTGCTTTCCGAACCCGAGACGAGAGACCGAATGGCCGTCCAATCGCCTGCGGCACTGACCGCTAAGAAGTGTCTGCCTTGCGAAGGGGGGGTGGATCCCTGCCCCCTGGACGAGGCGGAGCAGCAGCTGACGCTCTTGCCCGGCTGGGAGCTGACGCACGGTGGCCAACGCATCCGCAAGTCTTGGACGGTGAAGAACTTCATGGCGGGCATGCGGTTCTTCGAGCTGTGCGCCGCGGTCGCCGAGGAGGACGGGCACCACCCCGACCTGCACATCGAGGGCTACCGCAACGTGTCCGTGGAGCTCTGGACGCACGCAATTGGTGGCCTGTCCGAGAACGACTTCATCCTCGCCGCGAAAATCGACGAGCTGCCGATCGAACTGCAGGGCTGAGGCCTCACGTAGAACGAGGGTTGTCGCGACTAGTCGCGGCTGTTTGTCAGCCCGCTGTTTGTCAGCCCGCGGCCGCCATGGGTTCGCTGCTAACGCCGTAGGGGCTTACGACCAGCAGCGAGTTCTCGACGCGGCTGACGCCATCGATCCCTTGCAGCAGCGCTTGAGCGGTCTGCTTGAGGTAGAAGGTCGGCACCTTGCCGCTCAGCTTCAGCACGCCGTCTTCGAAGTCGCAAGAGACCGATCGGGCGAACAAGCGCGAGCGTTTGCTGAGCTTGCTTTCTGCCTGGTGGAGGATGAGTTGACGCATGACGCTGACTGCTTGGTGGTGGTTAGTGATGGTGCGTGCGGTCGCGGTCGACGGGCTCGTCGAGGGCGGCTCGTCGAGGGCGGCTCGTCGAGGGCGGCTCGTCGAAGGGCGGCTCGTCGAAGGGCGGCTCGTCGAAGGGCGTTTGACCGACGCGTGCGATCCCGCCGACCCCCGCACGTTATTGCCCGATCGGCACTGGCGCGCCAATCGGAACTCTCGGGATATAGAATGCACTCTTCGTGCCAAGCGGCGTTGGAACACTTGCCGACGAGCGCCGTGGGCCTCCTTTGCCGATTTCTGGCGGTCGCGGCCGGCGCGACGCACGACGATCGTGGGGCGTGCTAGCACCCGCCGGCGCCGAAGAGTTAGGCTTAGCGACACGCCGGCGTGCCCGCTTGCTAAGCGTTGGGTGACGAGCCGCGGTGGACCGACGCGTGAATCCCCGACAGACGTGAGACGAGCATGAACGGTCCCGCCGGCGGCGCCGCGGCACGCCTGCCCGCTTGGGTGGTGCGAGAGGTTAACGGGTCGACGGTCGGTCGTGTGGAGTTCGTTGCGGTGCGTACGCTCGCCGACGCCGTCCTGGACACCGGAACCGTCGTCATCGACGTCGAGTATTCTTCGCTTAACTACAAAGACGCGCTGGCGAGCCAGGGGCAACGCGGAGTCGTGCGGACGCTGCCCCACGTTCCGGGTATCGACTGCGCCGGCGCCGTCTCGTCGGACGCCGCCGGCGGCTTCTCGGCGGGCGAAAAAGTGCTGGTGACCGGCTACGGCCTTGGCAGCGACCAGTGGGGCGGCTACAGCGGCCGGGTCTGCGTCCCCGCCGAATGGGTGGTCCGGTTGCCCGCGGGCATGACGACTCGGCAGGCCATGCTGTACGGCACCGCCGGCTTCACTGCGGCGCAGTGTGTTGACGCGGTGCTCCGGCATGGCGCCACGGCCTCGGCCGGGCCCTTGCTAGTGACCGGGGCGACGGGCGGCGTTGGCGTGCTTGCCGTGGCGATCCTTGCCAAGCTCGGGTTCGAGGTCGTCGCGATGAGCGGCAAGCCTGCTTGGCGCGACGCGTTGCTCGCCCTCGGCGCGGCCGAGGTCGTCGGGCGCGAAGCCCTTGCAGGAGACGACCGCCCGCTGCTGAAGGCGCGGTACGCCGGCGGCGTCGACACGGTCGGCGGTGCGCCGCTTTCGGCGTTGCTGCGGTCGACTTCGCACCGCGGCTGTGTCGCCTGCTGCGGCCTGGTCGCCGGCGCCGACCTGCCGATGACGGTCCACCCGTTCATCCTCCGCGGCGTGACGCTGGCGGGCATCGACTCGGCGAAGTGCCCGCGCGAACCCCGCCTCCGCATCTGGCGGCAACTGGCCGGCCCCTGGCGGGTCGATCTGCCCGACGCGTGGGTCACGACCGTCGACCTCGACGGGCTTCCCAGCCGCATCGAGCAAATGCTCGCCGGCAAAGCCCTAGGCCGGACGCTTGTTCGACCAACCAGCGCGGCGATGCCCGACGATTGACGCCGGCTGCGGAATTGTGTCGAGGAGGTGGTGGTCTGACCGATCGGGGCGTCGGGGTAAGTCGGCTTGTGTGCGGGCATGCTGGCGCCGCGCTGCTCTGGTCAAGAGCCCCTGGCGCCGGCGAGCAGCCACGCGTCGTCCTCGGGCTTGAAGACCGAAGGGTCCGCCGGCGCCCGGCCGAGTTCGAACTGGCGGCAAAACTCTGAGGCGGTCATCGGCTGGCGTGGGCCCAGGCCCGACCATTCGGCCAACAGGCCCAGGACGCGCTGGGGCGAGATGCCCCGGCGGCGGTAGTAGTCGACGCGGGTATCGCCGTGCCGCTTCGCCAGCCGCCGGCCGTCTTCGCCGAGGACCATCGGCAAGTGGAAGTACCCGGGCGGGTCGCCCAGCCCGAGCCGATCGTAAAGGAGCAACTGCCGCGGCGTTGAGGTGAGGAGGTCGTCGCCCCGCACGACGTGGGTGACTCCCTGCCGCGCGTCGTCGACCACCACGGCCAGCTGGTAACTCGGCAGCCCGGCCTTGGTGGCGACGACGAAGTCGCCGACCGATTGCTGAACGTTGTGCGAAACCTCGCCGCGGAAGCCGTCGACAAACCGGACCGCCGCGTCGGGCGTGCGGACCCGCCAGGCGGCCCGGACACCGGCGGTCTGCTGGAAGTCGATCGGCGCCGTTCGACGGGGCCGGCAGGCGCCGGAGTAGCGAACGTCGTGCGCGTCCGCGTGCGGCGCCGACAACGCGGCCGCCGCGGCGATCTCCGCCCGCGTGCACCGACAGGGGTACGCCTTGCCCGCCTGGGCCAACGCTTGCAGGGCCGCTTGGTACGGCTGGAGGTCGTGCGATTGGTGGACGGGGCCCGCATCCCAATCCAGGCCTAGCCAGCGTAGCGTTCTGATCGCTTGGTCGACTGCCCCCGCTTTGATCCGCGGGCCGTCGAGGTCTTCGATCCGCAGGAGGACCCGCCAGCCCCGCTGCCGAGCAAGGGCCCAGTTAACAAGGAAGGTGCGGGCGTTGCCAAGGTGCAAGGCGCCCGTAGGCGACGGGGCGAGCCGTGTGGTGGGCGGTGGCGCCAAAGTTGGTAAGCACTCCTTGCTTCACTCTCGGCGGTTGCTTGTCGCCGTCGGCGGCCGCGAGGGCGTCCGGCGGCTAGCGGCCCTCGGGCAGGGCAACGACAATGCCGCTGCCGTCGCCGTCGGGGTTGATCAATACCCGGCGTGCGATGTAAGTGCTGCCGTCGGTCGCTTCGGTCTCGCCGGGGGCCACCGGGAAGGCCGCTTCCGCCCCGGGGACGAGTTGGCCGATCGGCTGACCGGCGGCCTTGTTCGAGGCGCCGACGGCCCGCTTCGCCACCCACACGACGCCGTCGGGGGTTGTGATGTAGACGTCGCCGACCAACGCGCCCAAGTCGTTGAGGATCGATTGCACCTTGCTTACCACGTGCGCTTCGATCACGACCATGCCGAAAGGCTCGCCGGTCGTTTCGGCGTAGATCGGCACGGCGATGGTCAGCCGCTTAATTCGCTTCGCTGCCTCGGTCTGCCAGGGCCGCGGGTCCAGCGAAGAGAACGTATCGCCCGGCTCCCGTTCGAGGACCTTCTGCAGGTACGGGTCTTCCTCGAAGAACCGCAGCCGGCTTGCCGGCAGTGTGCGGATGAGCATCGGATCGCTGACGTTCCGTTCGACGCGGACGAGTTCTCGAGCGCCCCCCTGCTCAGCGGCGACGTAGGCGATCGCCAGGTAGGTTGGCTCGGAGCGGAGCAACCCGGTGTAGATTGTTTCCAGGCGGCCTCGCCAGGTCGCCTCGTCGTCGCCAATGCCTTCTCCGGCGGCGTCGCCCTTGGCGGCGCCTCGCGCGCGGATGATCCCTTGAATCGGCGGCAGCCCCGCCATGAAACGGGCGTCACCGGCGATGTTGTTGGCGGCGGAGCGGAGCTGAAGTTCGATCTCGCGTACATCGGCGCGCATCCGCTCGTAGTCGGCCTGGGCCTGCGCGACCTGGCTCTGCCGGGCCGTGACGCCGAGCGTGACGACCGCCGCGAGGGCGACCGCCGCGACGCCTCCCAACACCTGCGACAGGCGCTGATGCCGCTGCACCCACCGGCGGAACTGCATCGCCGGTGGCTCCTCGTAAGCCTCGACCGGCTCGTCCGCCATCCACCTGCCGACGTCTTCGGCGAGCGCCGACGCAGACTGGTACCGTGCGTACCGCTTGCGGGCCATCGCCCGCGACGCGATCGCCGCCAGGCCGGGGGCCACGTCCGGGTTCAACGCGTCGCTTGCCGGCGTTGGGCCGCTGACGATCGCGCTGATCAGGGCGCGGGCGCCGCCGCCGGTCTCTTGCGTCTCTTGCTGCGTCTTCTCGTGCGGTGCGTAGCCGGTGATGATCGAGAAGAGGATGGCGCCCAGGCCGTAGATGTCGGTCCGCTCGTCGACCTCGTCGAGCCGGCCGGCCGCCTGCTCCGGGGCCATGTAGAGCGGCGTGCCGAGCACCTGCCCCTCGGCGGTCGAGGCGCCGTCGCCCGAGAGCGTCGCGGCGCCGAGCTGCTCGACGGCCGCCTCGTCCAGCACCTTCGCCAAGCCCCAGTCGATAACGATCACCTGGCCGAAGCTGTCGATCACCACGTTCTCCGGCTTCAGGTCGCGGTGGATGACTTTCCGCGAGTGCGCGTGGCCGATCGCGTGGCAGATGTTGACGAACGCCGTGAGCAGGTTGCGGAGGATCATGGGGTCGTCGTCCCCCTCCTCGCGGCGTTCGTGGTACTCGGCGATCGCGTCCTGCAGCGTTGACTTGCCGAGGAAACGCATCGTGTAGAACGAGAACCCCGACGCCGCGTCCTCGCCGAGCTGGTACACCGGCACGATGCCCGGGTGCTCCAGCCGCCCGGTGATCTCCGCCTCGTTGCGGAACCGGGCGAGCGTGTGTTCGGTCGCCCGGTCGGCGTTGGAGATCTCCTTGAGCGCAACGAGCCGTTGCAGGCTGTGGTCGCGGGCCAGCCAGACGCGGCCGAGCCCGCCCTGCCCCAGCTTGCGGATGAGTTGGTAGCGGACGCCCGAGTCGCGGTGGGCCGCCTCCGCCCCGCCCGACGCCGCGCTAACGCCCAGCAGCCGGGCAACCCGCCCCGTCTCGTCGTAGCGGTCGAGCGTCTCGACGAGCGAGACCGAACCGGAGCCGCCCGCCTCGCCTGCGGCCGAGGCGCTCAGCCGCGCGACGCTGGCCGACGCTTCGTCACGCAGGTCATCGATCTGCTCGACGGTCAGCGCCCGGCGTTCGCGCAGGTGCTCGGCCAGCGGCACGCTGCCGTGGACCGACCAATCCCCCATCGCGGCCGACAACTGACGGTCGCTTAGCAGGCCCGAGCGCAGCAGGGCCGCCGCCATCGCGATATCCTCGTCTTGCTTCTCCGGGGCGCCGGCGGTCGGCAGCAAGAAGGTCTCCGCCGCGCTGCGCTGATCGGCGTCGTCGGGCTGGCTGACGTCGTTCGATTGTTTGCGGGGCTTACTCATGGCGCTCCGGCAGGCGGGCTCATGACGCTTTGGCGGGCGGACGTGGGTCGCACTCCCCTCGATTCTAATCCGGCGAGGGCCGCGGAGCACAAGACGCCTCGCGCACACAATAACGGAAGCGCCTTGGCAACGGTTGCGGCGATTCTCGTCGGCGCCGCGGCGCTCGCCTCCGCCGCCCGCGCACTTGATCGCGGTCCCGTTTAGTAGTGCGGCGGCTTCTCGCCGGGGAAGTCTTGGGCGCCGTCTTGCGACTGTGCCAGGCGGGTTACCGTCGCCGCCAGCCTCGCCTGCTCCTTGCCGAGGGTGTCGACATCGCGGCGTAGTTCCGTGACGACGCCATCCAGCTCCTCGAGCAGCCGCTGCTGGTGCGCGAGGAGCTCTTCAAGTTGCGTCGCGCGATCAACGCTCATGGGTCCGCCCAGATCATTCACGTCGGTTCCGTCGAGCGCTTTTGCCGGCGTCACCGGCAGCAGCGATTGGTTCCGCAGCGGCTTGGTGGCAGCGTTCGCTCAAACCACTTGCTGCGGCAGGTTCAGCCCCGGAGCGGGAAGGTGCGTGAAGCCCATGAGGTATTGATCGATGGCGCGGGCGGCGCCGCGGCCCTCGTTGATCGCCCACACGACCAGGCTTTGGCCGCGCCGGCAGTCGCCCGCGGCGAAGACGCCCTCGACGCTGGTCGCGAACTCGCCGTGCTCCGCCTTGAACGTGGTCCAACCCCGGCGGGGCTCTTGCGTCTCGAGTCCGAGCATCTCGCCGACCGCCAACTCGGGACCGACGAAGCCGGTCGATAGCAGCACCAGGTCGGCTGGCCATACCTTTTCGCTCCCCGCCACCTCGGTCCAGGGCGGGCCCCCTTCGGTGGGTTGCGACCAGTCGATCTCGACGGTCTTCACCCCGGTGACGCGTTCCCCGTCGCCGACGTACTCCTTTGTGAGCACCTGGTACTTGCGTGGGTCTTCGCCCGTCTTGGCCCGCATCTCTTCGTGTGAGTAGTCGACGCGGTAGACTTGCGGCCACTGCGGCCAGGGGTTGGTGTCGCGTCGGCTGTCGGGCGGCTGCGAGACGACCTCCAGGTTCACGATGCTCTTGGCGCCGTGGCGGAGCGACGTGCCGATGCAATCGGCGCCCGTGTCGCCGCCGCCGATGACGATTACGTCGAGCCCCTTGGCCGACATGTACTCGCCGTCGGCCAGGTCCGAGTCCATCAGGCTCTTCGTGTTGCGGGTGAGGAAGTCCATGGCGAAGTGGATGCCCGCCAGCCCGCGGCCCTCGCAGCGACCGGTCGGGTCGAACGGTTTCGTAGCGCCGGTGGCCAGCAGTACCGCGTCGAACTCGTCGGCCAGGTGTTGTGGGTCGACGAACTTCAGCGGGACTTCTCGTTCTTGCATGATCCGCGTCATCTGCCCGGGCGCGAAGTCTTCTTCCTTGCCGACGTGCACGCCCGTGACGAACGTCACGCCCTCGGCCCGCATCTGGTCGAGCCGCCGCTCGACGGTCTGCTTATCGAGCTTCATGTTGGGGATGCCGTACATGCAGAGCCCGCCGATGCGGTCGGCCCGCTCGTACACCGTCACGGCGTGGCCGGCCCGGCGGAGCTGCTGGGCGGCCGTCAGCCCGGCGGGGCCCGAGCCGACGATCGCGACCTTCTTGCCCGTCTCGAATTCCGGCGGCTGCGGCACCACCCAGCCCTCCGCCCAGCCGCGGTCGATGATCGCGTTCTCGATATTCTTGATCGTGACCGGCGGGTTGGTGATGCCCAGGACGCACGCCCCCTCGCACGGCGCGGGGCAGGCGCGGCCGGTGAACTCGGGGAAGTTGTTGGTCTTATGCAACCGGTCCAGCGCCGATCGCCAGCGGTTGTTGTAGACCAGGTCGTTCCACTCGGGGATCAGGTTGTCGATCGGGCAGCCCGTGTCCGACTGGCAGAAGGGCACGCCGCAATCCATGCACCGCGCGCCCTGCGTCTGGAGCTGCTCCACCGGTGCGGCGGTATAGATCTCCAGGTAGTCGTTCGCCCGGTCAATCGCGTCCCGGTAGGGCACCGCTTGGCGGTCGAACTCTTTGAAGCCGGTTGGTTTTCCCATGGCACTGAACTTCGAAAAAGACGTGGTAACTCTCGCGCAGGCGCGGAGCCGCAGAGACATCGTGGTCGTGTGCTCCTCCGCGTCTCTGCGGCTCTGCAAGAGAAACACTTCTTGTTGTCCAGCTAGACGGAGGCCGCAACTTTCTCCTTGGCCCTTGTCTCCTCAAGCACCCGCTTGTAGTCGGTTGGCATGACCTTGACGAACTGCGGCAGGCAGGCGTCCCAGCGGGCGAGGACACCCGCCGCGACGGCCGAGCCGGTGAGCTGTTGGTGCTTCTCGATCAAGCCGCTTAGCTCCGCGGCGTCCTCTTCTGCGACGACCTTCTCGAGCTCGACCATGCCGAGGTTGCAGTTCGCGAGGAGCTCGTCGCCCGGGTCCCAAACGTAAGCGATGCCGCCCGACATGCCCGCCGCGAAGTTGCGGCCTGTGGGGCCAAGGATCACGACCCGGCCGCCCGTCATGTACTCGCAGCCGTGGTCGCCGACGCCCTCGATCACGGCGTGGGCGCCCGAGTTGCGGACCGCGAACCGCTCGGCAGCCCGGCCGCGGAAGAACGCCTCGCCGCGGGTGGCGCCGTACAGGCAAACGTTGCCGACGATGATCTGCTCCTCCGCCTGGAAGGTCGCGGTCTTTGCGGGGTAGACGATCACCCGCCCGCCGGAGAGGCCCTTGCCGACGTAGTCGTTGGCGTCGCCCTCCATCTCGAGCGTGACGCCGTGCGCCAGGAAGCAGCCGAGGCTCTGGCCCGCATGGCCGTGCAGGTGGAAGTGGATCGTCCCGTCGGGCAGGCCCGGCTCGCCCCACCTCTTGGCGATCTCATTCGAGAGGATCGTCCCGACGGTGCGGTCGGTATTGACGATCGCAACCCGCTCACGGACCGGCTTGGCGTCCTGGATCGCCGGCTGCGCGAGGCCGACGAGCGTCCGCAGGTCGAGCGACTTTTCGAGCTGGTGGTCCTGCGACTGGGTGCAGTACGTGCCCGCTTCGGGGTGGGGCTTCTTGGCCGGCGTCAGCAGTTCGGTCAGGTCCAGGCCGTCCGCCTTCCAGTGCTTGATCGCCCGAGTCGTGTCGAGTGCGTCGGCCCGGCCGACCATCTCGTCGATCGCGCGGAAGCCGAGCTCGGCCATGATGCCGCGGGCCTCCTCGGCGACCATGAAGAGGTAATTCACGACGTGCTCCGGCTGCCCCGAGAACTTCTTGCGGAGGTCCGGGTCTTGGGTGGCGATGCCAACCGGGCAGGTGTTCAGGTG
>JBCCZD010000048.1:0-19084 GCA_039188275.1 Planctomycetota bacterium | reverse complement strand
GTGTGCTTTCCTAGCGGCGGGTCCGCTAGCTGACAGCTTATGGCTAGAACGCCGTCGGCTACTCGCCCGCCATGGCGGGGAACATCTCGTTGATCATCGTGATCGCGGCCGGGCCGACCAGCACGACGAAGATCGCCGGGAAGATGAAGATCACCAGCGGGAAGATCAGCTTGACCGCCGTCTTGGCCGCCTTCTCCTCGGCCATCTGGCTCCGGCGGGTCCGCATGCTATCGCTCTGCACACGCAGCGCCTGGGCAACGCTGGAGCCAAACTTGTCGGCCTGGATCAGGATCGCGGCGAGCGCCTTCAGGTCGTCGACGCCGGTGCGGGCGCCCAGCTCGTGCAGCACGTCGTTGCGGGGGCTGCCCATCTGCAACTGCAGGTTGCACAGCGCAAACTCGTCGGCCAGCACGCCGTAGCTCTTCTTCATTTCTTCGCTGACCTTGCGCATCGCCTGGTCGAGGCCCAAACCGGCTTCCACACAAACGACCATCAAGTCCAACGCATCGGGCAGGCCGAAGAAGATGTTGTCTTGGCGCGACTTTTTGCAGAACCAGACCACGACGTCCGGCACGTAGAACATAAGCCCGGCGACGGCGATGGTGATCATGCCGGTCTGCTGGTCGAACCCCCGCAACAGGGCGAGCGAGCCACCAGCAGCGAAGAAGCCGACGACCAACAGGATAAACTTAAAGCCGAGGAAGATGCTCTGGGCAGACTCGCTGCGGAAGCCGGCGTGCTGGAGCCGCTCCTTGAGCTTGCCCATCTCTTGCTCGGTCTTCGGTTGCAGCGGCGCAGCGAGGGTCGGCGCCGACTGTTCGAGCATCTGGGTGACTTTGTTCGCGCCGCCCGGTTTGTCGCCGGCGCGGGACCGCGGCTCGCGGATCTCGTTGAGCCGCTCAGCCGCGCGGGAGTTGCCCTTCGAGAGCCAGTCGAAGACCGCCCACATGAGCGCGGCCACACAGCCGAAGATGGCGACCTGTGTTGCGAGCGCAGTGCTAATGAAGGCGAGGACGGTCATGGGTGGGTCACCCGTTGTGAGTTGGCGTAGCGGCGTGAACGGCGGGTTTGGATGGCGGGCGATGGATTGCGGGGTTGCACGCTAAGCGACCGGCAAAGCCGGCTCCGACGGGCATCCCGCCCCCGCCTTTGTCAAACACGGATGTTGACAATCTTCCGAATCGCGACCGCCCCCAGTAGCTGCATAACGATGCCGCCGACCAACATCTTCTTGCCCAGGTCGTCGGTGAACAGCAGCATGAGGTAGTCGGGGTTCATCTTGTAGACGGTGACAAACAGCGCCGGCGGGAGCGCCAGGAGCACGATGCCCGACAGCCGGCCCTCGCCCGTGAGCGCCTGGATCTGACCCCAGATCTTGAACCGCTCACGGATGAGCCGGCCGATCTTGTCGAGGATTTCCGCCAGGTCGCCGCCGGTCTGCCGCTGCAGGATGACGGCTGTCGCGAAGAACTTTAAGTCGAGGTTTGGCACCCGTTCGGTAAGGTTCTCCAGGGCCTCCTCCATCGGCATGCCTAGGTTTTGCTCGTCGAAAGTGCGACCGAACTCTTGCCCGATGGGCGCGTTCATCTCCTGCGCCACCAGGTTGAAACCCGCCGCCAGGCTGTGGCCAGCCCGCAGCGCACGGGCCACAAGCTCCAGCGCCTCGGGCAGCTGCGCCGCGAACTTCTTCAGCCGGCTCTTCCGCTTGATCGAGAGCCACGCGAACGGCAGGAAGACAAACGTCGCGGCGATGAACGGGGCAAACTTCACCGGCACGCCCGCCACGGTCGGCAGCGCGAAGCCGACCACCGCCGAGCCGACGCAGATCATCAGGAACTGGCTCACCGAGAGCGCGACGTCCGCCTGCTCAAACATCAGCTTGAGGTTTAGGTGCTTGGCCAGCATCTGCTCGAACGCGCCGGCGCCGCGGTCGAAGCTGGCGTGCATCAGGTCGCTGGCGACGCTCGCGTCGGCCGGTCCGCCACGGCCCTTCTTGCCGCCCGTCAGCTCGTTCAGCCGCTGCTCGACGTCCGCGTCGCTGTCGCCCCGCACGAGCGCCGACACCGCGACGACCAGCGCCGCGACACAGCCGAACACGCTTAGGTAGATGATCCAAGTCATGGGAGTTAGAGAGTCGGATTGCGGAGGGCGGGATGCCGCGCGGGGCGTTGCTCGCAGGCGTTAGGTTCGGCTCGGGCGGAACGGCTACTGGAGCCGGGGCGAGGCTGGTGTGGCGTGTCCGGCTTGCGGGCACGACGGCGCGTTGTTTCTGGTTCCGCAACCCGCCGCCTAAGCCTGCCTTAGTCACGCATCATCACTCGCTCGCGGAACGTGCTGCCGGGCAGGCGGACACCGGCTTGCTCCAGGCGGTCCATGAAGCTCGGGCGGATGCCCGTCGACACGAACTCGCCGACCGCCCGGCCGTTGCCGTCGACGCCTGTCTGTACCCACTTGAAGATGTCCTGCATGACGATCGTGTCCTGCTCCATCCCCAAGATCTCGGTGATGTGCGTCACCTTCCGCGGCCCGCCCTGCAGGCGGTTGGCCTGCACGATCAGGTTCACCGCGCTGGAGATCTGCGTCCGCATCGCTTTGATCGGCATCTCGAAGCCGGCCATCATGATCATTGTCTCAAGGCGAGCGATCGCGTCCCGCGGCGTGTTGGCGTGGCACGTCGTGAGCGAGCCGTCGTGGCCGGTGTTCATCGCCTGGAGCATGTCCAGCGTCTCGCCGCCACGACACTCGCCGATGATGATCCGGTCGGGCCGCATACGCAGCGAGTTCTTAACAAGGTCCGTAGCGCTGATGCGGCCCTTTCCCTCGATGTTGGGCGGGCGGGTTTCGAGCCGCACGACGTGATCCTGCTGGAGCTGGAGCTCGGCCGCGTCCTCGATCGTGACGATGCGGTCGTCGTTCGAGATGAAGCTGCTCAGCGTGTTGAGCAGCGTCGTCTTACCAGAGCCGGTGCCGCCCGAGATGATGATGTTCATCTTCGCCTTCATGGCGCCCTCGAGCAGCATCACCATCTCGGGCGTCATCGACTTGTAGTTGAGAAGGTCCTCCAGCTTCAACGGGTTGGAGCCGAATCGACGGATGGTCATCGTCGGGCCGTCGAGCGCCAGCGGAGGGATGATCGCGTTCACACGCGACCCGTCCTGCAGCCGGGCGTCAACCATCGGGCAGACCTCGTCGACTCGGCGGCCGACGCGTGACACGATGCGGTCGATGATCTGCATCAGGTGCTTGTCGTCACGAAATACGACGTTGGTCAGCACCAGGTTACCGCTCTTCTCGACGAAGACGTGCTTCGGGCCGTTGATCATGATTTCCGAGACCGACGGGTCCTTCAGCAGCAGCTCAAGCGGGCCGAGGCCGAAGGTCTCGTCCAGCACCTCGTCGATCAGCCGGTCCCGCTCATTCCTGTTGAGGAATGTGTTCTCGGTGTCGCACAGGTGCTCGACAACCAGGCGGATCTCCCGGCGGAGCGTCTCGCCCTCGAGCTCGCCCACACGCGACAGGTCGAGCTTGTCGACCAACTTGGTGTGGATCCGCCGCTTGATGTTCTCGAACTCCGCTTCCTTCTCTTTCTGAGAAAGCGCGGCCGGCCCGGTGGGGAGCTTGGTCATGGCGAGGCGGTGGCGGTTAGCGGTTGGCGAGCCGTCGGCGTCAGCCGTCGAGCGGAGGCCGCGCACACCGCGCGGCCTGACGGACCATCCCGTCTGCTGAAACGTAGCTCGCAGAACGCGGCACGCTTGGCGTCGACCGCTCGCCGCCGAGTCCGTTTGGCCCGGTCGCACGAAAAGCGCCGATCAAAGTGGCCCGCGGCCATGCCGGCGTGGGCTCAAACAGGACATCGACCCGCTGCCGTCCGACCGGGTGAGCACGCCCACGGTCCTAGCCGGCGGGTTCTTCCGCGGGCGCCGGTTTCTTGGTCGAGCCGAAGAGGCTCAGCCAGCTTCGGCTCTTGCCCGTGACGTCGCCCGGCGCGACGCCGAGCGTTTGCCCCGTAAGCGTCGCGGCGAGTTGGGCGACGGACTGCGTGATCGGAGCTTTGGGCGCCTGCTCGACGAGCGGCACGCCGTTGTTCCGCACCTCGATCATCGTGCGGAAGTCGTTGGGCACCTGCCAGAAGACTTCCTTGCCGAGGGTCTCTTCCGCCTTGCGGATGCTTATGGACGCCCCCCCCTGGCCGACGCGGTTCACGACGATCTTGACCTTGGCGTGGAGCTCGCCCCCCTGTTCGAACGACTGCATCAGCCGCACGACGTTTCGCAGGCAAGGCAGGTCGAGCTGCGTGACCATCAGCACGTCCTCGGCTGAGCGCATGGCGAGCATGTCGAGCTCGTTGAACGACTTCGAGGTGTCGATGATCAGGTGGGTGAAGGTCGCCTTGAGCAGGCCGAGCACGCGCTGAAGGTCCTCGGCAGTCACGAGGTAAGAGTCCTCAAGCTGCACGGGCCGGGGCAGTAGGTACAGGCCCGTGCTGTGCTTGGTAAGCGACCGCTTGAGCAGCGTGAAGTCGAGCCGTGTGATGTTCTGTGAGACGTCCGTCAGCGTGTACTCGGGGATCGTGTCGAGGAACACGTCGGCGTCGCCCAGGGCGAGGTCGAGGTCGACGACGACCACGGAGTTCTTTTCGTCCTGGGCGAGCTGGCAGCCGAGGTTGACGGCCATGCTCGTGGCCCCGACGCCACCCGTGGCGCCCGACACGGCGATCACTTTGCAGCCGCGGCTGGACGTGCTGCCCTCTCCAAACTTGACCCGTGAGACCCGCTGCAGCGCGGCCACTAGGTCTTCCGGCTTGAGCGGCTGGGTGAGGAACTCCTTGGCCCCGGCACGCATGGTCTGCAGGATGAGGTTGCCGTCCGTGCTACTGCTGCCCACCAGCAGCGCCACTTCGGGCTTCTCACGTGCGATCTGCTCGATCAGGCGGACCGCCTGGTCGGGGTCGTCGTCCATCGAGACGAAGCCGACATCCGGCGTGGTCTGCTCCAGCACGTCCGCAAAGAAGGCGTAGCGACTGCATTCCGCCTCGAGCCAAACGGTGTCCAGGCCGAGCAGCGTCGACTTGAGCGACTCGCGCGTCGCGTCATTCGGGTCGACAATCGCTAAACGGAGGACGTTGGACATAGGGTGAGCGTAGGTTGGGGGGCTCACGTCGAGAGGCCGGCGCGTGGATTGGCCGCGCGTGGCTCGACGGCTATCTGAGCGTAGCTCACGATTCCCCGGCGCTCGGGGCCCCGACACACGGGGCGGCTGCGTCGTCCCGCAACCGACGAGTCACTCGTCGTCATAACCAACCGGTCCGATGAGCCCCGTCGCGGCGTCCGGCTGCGGCGTCGCGGCGTGACGGGCCGACGGGTTGTAGGGTTGAGATGGCTGGCGCCGGTAGTTCGGGCGCCGGGCGATCGGGTAGCGGGCCGCCGCCGGCGCCTGTCCGAACGCGGGCCCGAAGGCCGGGCCGTTGTTGGTGGCCGGCCCCGGTTGCGGCTTGAGCCCAGCGCCGTTGGCGTTGCTGGCCCCCGAAGGAAACGCGGCCGGCGCCGGTGGGATCGGCTCAGCCGAGGGCTCCGCATGCGGCTTAGGGGCGGGGGTCGCCGGGGCGGCGCTAGCCGGGGCCGGGGAAGCCACCGGCGGGTTGGCGTACTCGACCGGGGCGCCAGGCATAGGGGCGCCGTAGCCCTGGCCGCCGTAGCCGTAGCCGGCCCCGTAGCCGGCCCCGTAGCCAGCCCCGTCGAAAGCACTGCCGCTGTAGCTGCTGGCGGCGCCCTGGTCGATACCCAATGGGCCCTCGGGGCAGCAGGGCTGATGACCGTGCGTCGGCACGCACCCGACTTGACCGCAACCGCTGCACGTGTTGGGCACCTCGATATGACCGCCCCAGTAGAGCTCGCAGTTGTCCGGAGACATCGTCCCCGACCCGGGGTAGCAGCGCGGAACCTCGCCCGGGTCCATCGCGTCAACAAACTCAGGCGTCACGAGGATCAGCAACTCAATCTCGTTGACCTCTTCCTCAACTCTACGGAACGGCGCCCCGAGGACCGGGATGTCGCTCAGGTAGGGCAGCCCTCGGTTCACGCTCTCGGTGCGGCGCTGGATCAAGCCGGCGAGGGCGAAGGTCTGCCCCGCCTTCATCTCGACCGCGGTGTCGACTTCGCGGACCGTCAACGCCGGGATCTGCACGTTCTGCAGCGTGACGCCGTTGGAGCTGTCGAGCTCGCTGATCCGCGGGCGGACCTCCAAGCGGATGTTGCCGTTGCCCAGTACGATCGGCAAGAAGTCGACCTGCGTGCCGAACCGCTTGAACTCGATCGACGCCGTGCCGAGGCTTTGTGGCACGACGATGGGGATCTCGCCTCCCTCGTTGAACAGGGCCGGACGACCTGAAACGGCGACGATGTTCGGCTCGGCGAGGATCTTGGCCAGGCTGTGCTGCTGCAGGGCCTCGAGCAGCCCGAAAAACTGGTTGCCGCCGTCGACGATGCCGAACTCCACCGTCTGACCGCCGGTGTCGGTGATGGCCTGGATAGCGCCGGGGGCGGCGTTGGTGGTGTTGGCGATCAGGCCGCTGACGCCGCTGGTGAAGAAGCCGCCCGTGCTGTTGAGGATCGAGAAGTCGGAGCCCAACCGGCGGAGCTTGGTCCGCGAGACCTCAAAGATCTTCACCTTGAGGAGCACCTGCTGGACACCGCCCACGCTGATGTTGTTGATCACCTTCGGCGAGTAGTCTTGCGCCAGGTCGACAATCGACGAGACGTAGTCGGGCCGATCGATGAAGCCTGTGAGGACCAGCGCGTTGCTGTAACGGTAAACCTTGATCGAGCTGTTGGGGAATTGCGTCTTGAGGGCGTGCTCGAGCTCGCGGACGTCGCCGTAGATGAAGACGTCCACCGCGTGGATGTTGCCGTCTTCGTCCCACAGGTTGATGGCCGTCACGCCGGCTTTCTTCGCCGAGACCTGCACCTGCGTCGCCGACAAGGGCGTCACGGACAGCAGCTCGGGGTTGTTGACCTGGACGCGTGGGATGCGCTTCTCGAGCGTGAGTATCCGGCTCGAGTTGGTCGTCAGCTCCAGCTTCTCGTTGGGGCTGCTGATCTTCCGGATAACCGACTGGCTCGACTTGATAATCTGCGCGTCCGCCACACCGGCGGTCAACGCCACGGCCGCGCCGAGCGCCGCCGAGAACCACCGGGCCCGTGCGCGGAGATCCCGTGCGAGGGGAGTAGCGGCCTTGTCGGCCGAGGTCGCGTTGCGTGCGTACATCCTTGTACTTCCTTTCAACGGCCGCCCGGGCGGACGCCGCCGCGCCGCCGGTCTCCCGACGGTCCCCCCATTCGTCGCGCCGCGGCGTTCCCTCGCCGGGCGTCGTTCGCTGGTCGCGTGCGCTTCTGTTGCTGCGGGCTCTTGGTCCCGGTAGCGTCGCCTGCTGTTCTATTCGCCTTCGCCGAAGTCGATCGGGAAGTCGTTCTCGGCGCCGGCCGGCGTGGGGGCCGACACGGCCCGCGGCGGCTGCGGCCCCATCGCCCCGTCGTCGTCGCTCTTGCGGAGTGGCTTGCCGGTGCTAGGATCAAACTCCATCACGGTCACCTCGTCGGCGAGCACCACTTCCATTTCAAACGGTGGTCGCGCCGCGGCGGCGTCCTTCATCAGCGCGGCCAGGCCGCTGAAAAACCCGCCCGACTTCTTCTTGCCGTCTTCGGCGTCATCGCGGTTCTGCTCCGCTTCGCGGGTGTTGCGCGTGCCGTTCCCGGTTCCGAGGATGTCACCCATGGTGACCTGCGTCGCCTCGGTCGCCCCTTCGTCGTTGGGGTTCCGCGGGATCAAGCTCAGGGCGCCCAGGTTCTGCGCGAGGTCGATCTTGCTCGCCTGCTGCGGCGTCACGACCAGCGAGACGGTCTTGGGGATGGTGCGGGCCTCGCCCCCTTCGGCCGACCGCTGGACCGCCGACTCGACGGCGTAGACGCGGATATTCTGCAGGATGACCTTGGTCATCGGCTCGTCGATCCCCGCGCGGTCGTTGCGGTTGACGAACAGCTGGATGTCGACCCGGTCGCCAGGCGACAGCAGCCCCGCGGCGCTCTTCTCGGCATTTACCGAAATCGTTGATAGGCGGTAGCCCTCGGGCAGCTGAGCGATGGGGTCGACGCCGACGCCCGCCGGCAGCAGCTTGGCGTCGAGGATCGGCTCGCCCTCGATGATGTTCGACCGGGGCCGGCGGCTCTCGAGGTCCTCGAGCTGCGTCAGTGCGCCCGGCGGGATCTTGTCTTTGGGCCAGTCCTGCAGGGCGACCATCGAGGGGTCGATCGGGTCGCCCAGGTTGATGTTGTGCACCGCGACGTAGATGGGCTGCGTCTCGAGGGCGGCGCCCCCCTGCCGGGCGTTGGCGTCCATGACTTGGCTAATGCCGATCGACGCGACAAGGCCGCAGCCGCCGGCGAGCGCAAGCAGTAGTAGAGACTTCGAACGCATAACACCCCCCACAGGTGGTTGCAGCGCCTGACGCCAACGGGCGTCGCGGGGCGCCGGGGACCGTGGCCGCGCACGCCCCGGTTGGGCGAAGCGGCGGGCCCCGTCGGATTCTTCGGCAGGACCGGCGCATCCGGTCCAGGAATTTTGGAGTTGCTCGTACGCCGCTAGCAGCCGACCGCCTACGCCTGCCTCACACGAGCATTCCGGCCCAGCCGAAGTACCCGATCGAGCCAATGGCGATGGGGATGCCGTACGGCAGCAGCATCATGGTCGGCTTGCGTTTGGTGGCGATCTCAGCGAGGGCGTCCGGGTCCTTAACGGTCAGGATCTCGTTCCAGATCATCCAGAACTGCCCATGGTGTTTGTCCCATCCGCGCTTGGCGAGCACCATCAGCACCGCCATAACGCCGCCGACCACGGCGGAAACCGCGAAGGCGTAGACGGTGGTGACGCCCCACACCCAGGCGCCAATGCCGGCCATTAGCTTGACATCGCCGGCGCCCATGCCGCCGATAGCGTAGGCGGGCAGCAGCAACGCCAGGCCGACCGCCGTGCCGATCAGGCTGTAGGCGAGCCCCATGTACCAGGTGTCGACGTCTGGGCTCAGCGCGGCGCTGTAGACCCAGCCGCTAGCGATCATGGGGAAGGTGATCCAGTTGGGTACCTTGAGTTGCAGGCCATCGATCACCGCTGCGACAACGAGCGTAACGGTTACGAACCAGACGTGCCAGTTCTCGACAAAGGCGGTCGCCAGTTGGGCGGGGTCAAACATGGTGGAACCCGGGGAATCGTTGTGTTGTGAGGAACCCGAATCGGGGTCAGGATTTGCCCCGCTGTGCAAAGCTAGCACGCGGAAACGCCGGGCGCTGTGGTTGAGGCGATGGGGCGAGGGTTTTTGCCGGCGGCACGCCAAGGCGAAACGAAAAACCCCCCCGCCGGCGGCGCCGGGGGGGGGCGGGGCTGTGTCCGTGGGCGGCGGGCCACGTTCGTGGCTCGCTGGGTCGCGAACAACAAGTAGGACGTCACGCCAACCGAACAGTCGGGCGGGAACCCGGCGGGTTTAGCTGCCGAGCTGGGCCGAGACGCTGTTGAACGTCGTCGACGCGTTGGTGCCGATCGACTGGATCGCCGTCAAACAGACGATCACGATCAGAGCCAACATCACCGCGTACTCGACCGCCGTGGGGCCGTCTTCCGAGGCGAGGAACCGCTGCACCTTCTTAGCAAACATCTTCATCGTAGTTTCCTCCACTTCCCGAGCAGCCCGCGAGGGCGCCCTACTTGTTGTCGGGAGCTTTCACGTTTCGCTCCCGGTTTACGCCCCGCCCGTTGCGACCGCCGCCCCACGAGGGACGCCGGCGAGTCCACCGATACGCAACGCTTGGAGCAACAAAGTACGTTCCTGCGTATCACCCTGCGCGAGGCGCTTCCATTCATTCCGCCGCCAACCCCCGCGGAGGGCTCGGCGACGACGCGATCCCGTCGGCAACCCGGCTGCCGGCCCGCGAGCCGCGTGCGGCTCGGCGGGGGCCCTAGGCTTTGCGCCCCAGCCTTGCGGCTGGTTTGCCTTTCTCGAGGACGATGACGCGTGCGGACTCTTTGGTTTGCCAAGCAGGCCGCGCCGTGGGCGGCGGCTGCCGGATGTCTTGGGGAGAAGCTTGTGCGTGCGGAAAAGTACTGTGACAAGTCGGCGTCGCGAGCCCCGGCGAGCCGCTGGGGCCCGCATGCTCACGCCTTACTAGAAACCTAGGTCCGATCTGGCCGAAGTCAAAAAGGCTTTAACGGAATTCGTTGCGTCGGCAAATCAGTCGCCGCCGCCACGACAATCCAACCTAGGTCGCGATTGGTCGCCTTGTCGGCCGGTTCTGGCGACTGGAGAAGAAATCATGGGTTAGCGTTTCGGTGACGACCCTCGGCCCACGGCGGTGAACTGGCATGGCGACGACGGAAGCAACCGTTCAAGAACGCCGGCACGCAGCCGCACGCGGGCAGGAGTCGCCCGGAGGGCCGCAACGGTCCACCGCGACGGAGCCCGGCTTGGCCGCCCGGCTCGCGGCGATCACGCCGGGCGGCTACCGCGCGGGGGCCCCCCCCGCCAGCGAGCCCACCGCTTGGGCGGTGCTGGCGCTGCTCGGCGCCGGCGACTGGATGGCGGCCCGACGTGGTTGCGACTGGCTCGCTGAGACCCAGGCGGGCGACGGCGCCGTGGGAGTTCGCCGACGGCAGCCCGCGCCCGCCTGGCCGACAGCGCTCGCCCTGCTCGCTTGGGAGGCTTACCACCGCGCCACCGGCGAAAACCGCTACCACCCGCGCATCGAACATGCGCTAGCGTGGACCCTCAAGACCCGCGGCCGCACCGTCGAGCGGAAGCCGCAGATCGGACACGACACGACGCTCGTCGGCTGGTCGTGGGCGAACAACACGCATTCGTGGCTCGAGCCTACCTCGCTGTTCGTCAAGGCGCTCACCGCCAACGGACTTGGCGCCCACGCCCGCACCGCCGAAGCGACCCGCCTGCTGATCGACCGCCTGCTCCCCGGCGGCGGCGCCAACTACGGCAACACTCGGGTGCTCCAGCAGTACCTGCTGCCGCACGTGCAACCGACCGGTTTGGTGATGTGGGCGTTGGCCGACCAGGAGGTCGAAGACCCACGGATCGAGGCGTCGCTCGCCTACCTAGCGCGTGAGATCGAGCAGCCGCTGGGGTCGGCGTCGATCGCCTACGCTTTGATCGGCTTAGCCGCCCACGGCCGCTTGCCCAAGTCGGCCGCCACGCTGACCGCCGCGGCCCTCGCACGGCGGGCGACCGTCGGGTCGACCTACAAGCTCGCCCTGTTGAACCTCGCCCGCCAGCAAGCCCAAAACGCATGAGCTCGCCCGACCGCAACCCGCGCAAGAGCGAACCCTGGATCGATCGCCGCACGACGATCGCCACCGGGGGGCTGGCGGCCGCCGGGCTGATCGCGGCGCCGTACGCGCGCGGTTCGCTCACAAGGCCTTCGCCTGTCTTCCTGGCAGGCGGCCAGCGGTATGAAGGTGACATCGCCGGCACGCTGCGCGACGGGCTGCTCGCTACGGACCTCAACCCCGAGACGCTGCGCGGCAAGCGGGTCCTCCTCAAGCCCAACCTGGTCGAACCGTCTCGCCGGGTGCCTCATATGACGACCCACCCGGCGGTGATCGTCGCCGCGGCAGAGGTCTTTCGCGGCTGGGGCGCCTCGGTCGTTGTCGGCGAGGCGCCCGGCCACGTCCGCGACACCGAGACCGCCCTTATCGAGTCCGGCGTCGGCGAGGCGCTCGACGACGGCGGGCTCGACTTCGCCGACCTCAACTACGAGCAGGTAGACTCCCTCCGCAACCGCGGCCGCCACAGCCCGCTCAAAGAGATCTTCTTCCCCCGCTCGGTCCTCCAAGCCGACCTCGTGGTCTCGATGCCCAAGATGAAGACCCACCACTGGGTTGGCGTCACTTGCGGGATGAAGAACCTGTACGGCGCCCTGCCCGGCATCAAGTACGGCTGGCCAAAGAACGTGCTGCACCACAACGGCATCCCTCAAACGGTCGCCGATATCAACGCCACGCTGCCACGTGTGATCACGATCGTTGACGGAATCGAGTGCATGGAGGGCGACGGTCCCATCCTAGGAACGATGAAGCCGATGGGCCTGCTCGCCGTTGGCGCCGACGTGCCGGCGGTCGACGCTACGATCGCCCGGATCATGGGGCTCGACCCGAAGCGGATCGCGTACCTACGCCTCGCGGCGCCCCGGCTGGGACAGATCGAAGACCGGCATATCGAGCAGCGCGGCGATGGCTGGCGCGCACTCCACAGCCCGTTCCACATCCTCGACGAGCCGCACTTGCAGCAGCTCCGCGCGGCGGACGGCCAACTCGTCACCTGACGACCCATCGGCAAACGGCGCAATCGGTCGCCGCGGGCGGGTGTCAGCCGCCGGCGTCGCACGGCTCGTCACGCGGGTCAAGGTCGTCGGTCGGCGTCGGGCTGATTTCCGCGGGCCCGCTCGGCGCGAACGGCTTGCCGGTTCGCAGCGTGAGCGTCCCTGCGCCGACCGCGTCGGCAAGCCAGTTGGCGCCGGCGATCTCAGCAGCGTTTGCCCACGACGAGTCATCGCCCACGAGCGACGCCCGGCAGTGCGGGCAGGGTAAGTCGGGATCGTCCGTCGTAACGGGCGAAGCCGTCGGGTCGGCCGTGGTCCATACCGCGTCGCACTCGTCGCACAACAGCAGCAGCGCTTGGCAACCGCCGCACTTACGCACGCCCAGCGGGCCGGTCTCACACAGTCGGCAGAAGCCGGCGTAGTGCATCGTCGGATTCGACGGCGTCGCAGTTTCGTTTTGATCGGCTGGCACTCGGCTACCTCCGCGGAATAATCGGGTAGGCGGTGATGACGCTTTTCCCCTGCAGGACGAGCCGGACGTGCCGGGCCGCCGGCCTTCCTCGGCGGTTGCCCGACCGCCCGCCGATGTAGCCGATCCGCTTGCCGACATCGATAGTGAAGACCTCCCGCCCCTCCTCGCGGCGAACGGCAACCCGCTCGCCGCGTTCCGCTTGCTCGTACGCGGCATCGACAAGCCGGACGAGGCTGCCCAGGTCGTGGTCGTCAAACACGCCGTGCTGCCCGGGCCGATCAGACATATCTTCGGCGTGCGCCAGCAAGTGCTTGAGCCGATGGCCGTGTTGGCTGCCGCGTTTGTAGCGTAGCCCGGCGGGCGTCTCGTAGACCTCATTGCCAAGGTCACGCAGGTAGCTATTCGCGGTCGCGGGCGACGGAGATTTCCCCGGCGACTCTACTGGCGGCGCTACCGGAGCGCGATCGCCAGCGGGCGTCCCACCGCGTGCCAGACCGGGCAGCGACACCCCGAGCGTCCGCTCAAGGTACGGCTGGGCCAGCACGTACGCCACGAGCAACGCGGCCAGCCCCACCGCCCATCCGATCGGCACGCGCCCCCGCAGCACGCGGAAGAGCGTTTCAACCAAGCGGATGAGCTGCTGCGAGTCACGGCTCAAGATCAGCACCGCCATTGCGGGTGAGCGAAGGCCTGCAACGAATCAGCTCCTCAGGAGCGTCGTGCAGGGTCTACCGACATCGTAGTCCGTGGTCGTCGCTGGCAGAATCGCCCGCACTGGTGCTGCGGCCCGTGCTCCGAGGAATGTCGCCCGCTAGCGGCACGTCGGGCCCCTAGAAGCGTCAGGGCCCTAAATGTTTGACAAGCGGGTCAGAGTTCGTAGGATCAGGGTACTTCGACGACGTACTTGCTGCTTTGAATCACGCACCTCTGACTCCGGGGCGACTATTGGCCTCCTCTCCTCTGTCGTCTTGTTTTTTTCTCTTCGCGGCTTTGCTTGTCGCGCCCATGGCAGCGTTGGCCGTCGAGGCCGATGCAACGGCGCAAGCCGTGGCCGTCACAGTCTTCGACCTCTTGGCCGCCCCCGAGACTCAGAGCCCGCCTGCGGCGGGTGCCGCGGAGTTGATGTCCGATGGTGCGTTGACGGCCGATGACGCGTCGGTGATGAATGGTGGCAACTTCGAGGTTTGGAGTGACAAGTTCGAAGCCCCCGCCGATAAGGACACGGCCGCGACGACGCTCAACGTGCCCGAGCCGGCGGCCGCGATGCTAGCGGCAGGGCTCTTGGTGCTGGTTGTTGTGATGACCCTGATGCGGCGTCGGTTTGATCAACAGTCGCTGTCGGCAAGTCTTTCAAGCTCCACGCCGCTCGCGGGCGCCGGCGCCGCGCGTAGGCCACACTAGACCGGCACTCGGCGACCGTGCCGGCCGTCGAATGGCCTGTGGATTCGGTCTACCTCTTCTGCCGATGGTGGCATTGTACGCCCCGGGCTGCCGGCCCGCGGATCCACTGTGCCGCCAACTCCGCAGAGAATCCGTGATGCGGGTACCCCTTCGACTCCTCGGCGCCACCGCAGTCATCGGTGTTGCGATGATCGCTGTACCGGCCGGCGTCGTCGGCCCGACGGAGTGCAACGCCCTTGAACTCGTGGTCGACAACGTCGCCGGTTCTGACGACGCCCCACCGGAAAGCTCCGCTAGTCCGCGCCGGGCACCGCCGCTACGGACGATCAACCGCGCTCTCGAACTCGCAAGGCCCGGCGACCAGATCACCGTCGTCAACACCGGCGAACCCTACCGCGAGCAGCTCTCGATCGGCGGATGTCGACTGCGTGGCAACTCGCTCCGGCCACTCGTCATCGTCAGCGACGGCGCGGTGCTCGACGGGACCGTCGCCGCCGCGCCTGGGGCGTGGCGGCACGTCGTGGGCGACGTCTACGCCATGCGGCCTCGCCGCCTGGCGTACCAACAAGTCTTCTACGCCGGCGCCCCGCTCGGCCGCGTCCGCCTCGCCAGCCGCGTCGGCGCCGATCAAACCCTGAAACCACTCGAGTGGTCCCTGCTCGCTGGCGAACTGCTGCTACGCACCGAGGCAACCCGCCTCCCCGAGTCGTACGGCTTTCGGCATGCCGGCCTCCAGACCGGAATTACCCTGCACAGTACCACCCGCGTCGAGATCGAAGGGCTCGTGATTCAGGGGTTCCAGCAAGACGGCGTCAACGCCCACAACCTGGTTACCGACTGCGTGCTGCGCAACGTCGAGTGCCGCGCGAACGGCCGGAGCGGCTTGTCGGTGGGGGGCGCTTCACGGGTCCGCGTCGAGGCGTCCAACTTCTACGACAACGGCCGCGTTCAAGTCCGGAGCGAACGCCTGGCGAGGCTCGAACTACAGGGTTGCGAAGTCGCCGGAAACGAGGGCGCGCCGGCCAGCGAGTCACGGGGGGGCGTCGTACTCAGCGACGGCCAGCCCCTCTGAATGCTGAACGCCTTAGCACGGGGCACAAGCTGTTCTACGGAGCAGGCTTCGTGTTGGCGACCTCCGACTGAACACGGGAGCGCTGGGCCAGGTAATAGACGATCGCCAGGGCGCTAACCGTCAGCAGCGTGAGGCTGTGCCCCAGGCCGATGAGAGCCCCCTGCCCGTCTCCGACGCCCAGCCCGTCGTATAGCAGATTCGCGGCGCCTTCGCGGACCCCCAACCCGTTGGGCGTCGGGACCAGCGCGCCGGCCGTTAGGGCAACGGGCACGATCAGCCCGTGGGCGATCAGCGGGGGGTGATCGAGCGGCAGGCCCAACGCCACGCAGTAGAAGCCCGCCACAAATAGCAGCGCGACCACGACGCTCACCGCCGCGGCCGCCGCGAGCTTGGCGGGCCGACTCCGGTAGGCGGCCCAAACCTCAACGACCTCCGCCAGCGGTTCCCCGGCAAGGGGCACGCGCCGCAACCAGGCCGCCAGTCGGGCGCCCGCAAGCCCCGGGATGAACAACGCGCCGACCCCCGCCAGCCCACCGATCGCCAAGAGCGACACCAGCCGACCCGTGTATTGGACAGCACTATCCATCGGTAACTCGAAAGCGCTTGTTAGCGCGTAAGCCAGGCCCGCAACGCTCAGCATGGTAAGCAAACCCATCACGCGGTCGACAAGCACGGTCGTTACCGCGGCGGTTCGCTGCCCGACCCGGCCCCGCGCAACCACAACCGCCTTGAAGAGGTCTCCGCTTACCGCACCGGGGCCGACAGCGTTCAGCCCGAAGCCGAGCGCTCCGGCACGGGATGCCTCGGCGAGGCCCATTTCGATACCTGCTGCTTGAACGATCATCCGCCAGCGGACGAAGGACAACAGGACCGAAGCGATCGTCAGCCCTAGCGCAACGAGAAGCAGCGTCCACTGCTTCGGCTGCTCGATAAGCGTGTCGACCGAGTCCTGCCTCGCCGCGTCCCACAGCAGGTAACCGATCAGGCCGAGCCCCACCGCGGCTTTGGCCACCGCCACGACGATACGGACGCTTCGCGATGGCGGGGCAGAAGGGTCGATGGGGAACCTGCGTTGGCAAAGCGGCCCCGTTGACAGTTTGGAGCTGCTGCGACAATACTCCTAACGTCCGGCCGGCGCCAATAGGACCGCCCGCGCGGGGGATTAGCTCAGTTGGGAGAGCGTTTGGCTGGCAGCCAAAAGGTCACCGGTTCGAGCCCGGTATCCTCCACTCGACGCAAACCTAGCATGCGTCAATCTTTAGAGCTGAGCGGAAGAGCCGTATAGCTGGATCGCCAAAAGCGGGATAAGGGGTCAGTTGACTCCCTCTTACGTCCGCGGCCTGATTCAGCGGGTTCCGATGCCTCACCTACATCTTTCGCCAACGGTAGCCCCACTGGCAAAGGTGCCGTGCTTCTGCGGGATGCGACCTGTCGGGCACCGTATGGCTGCTGCCGCCGACCGATCACAAAAACGGCCCACCGCGCCGAACACGGCACTGGCCGGTAACTGTGTGGGCGGCTTGAACCCACCGCCGGCGTTCGTATCTTCCGCGTCTTGGACACGATCGAGAAATTGCAGGCGGAAGCTCAGGGGAAGCGAGGCCAAGCGATCCGCCGGGCAAAGGGTGAATACCGCGTGGAGACGCCCTCGACGCAAGGCGGGTTCTCAGAATTCCCCAGCGATAACGCGGATGGCTAGCGGCTTGACGTCAAAGCGAGCTCGGCGCGGTTACCGTCACCAGGCTTCACCTCGAACTGCAAACCCGATGACTCGGGCTTGGCGTAGGCGGGGGGGGTCAGCCAACGCGTCCGCGGCGGCTTCGAGCTTCGACCGTAAACCGGCAACGAACCGAATTCGCCGTCGCCGCCCGGCGGCGTCACGCCACCGGAAGTCTGTTTAGCGATCACCGCCACGCGGTAGAGGCCGATCGGGACCCCTTGCGGTCGGCTGGATGTCTTCAATCGAAACTCTCCCGCAGAGTCGGTCCTACCGACGGCGGGGGTCCCGCCGCTGCTTGGCGTGAAGATCACGCTCGCATCGGCAACCGGCTTACCGTCGAGGGTGACGATGCCGCTGACTGGGGCGACCTGAACGCCCCCGCCACAGCCCACCGCACCGACCAAGAAGACCAGCGAGGGGAAGAGCTTCCGTACCAATCTCCACCCACCGGTTCCCCGCCGACCGGTTCCCCGCCCACCGATGCCCCGACGAGCGGTGGCCGGCGCCGCCCGATTAGAACACATCGTCAGCGATCGGTATGCCGTCGTCCTTGCCGCCGAGGTACTGGTAAGTCCAATGGTCGATCTCCTCGCTGAGGAAGTGCACACTGCCGTCACCGAGGGCAAACTGGGCTCCGCCGGGGTGGTTCGACTTGAACCCAAGCTCGGTCGCATAGTTGCACGGCCGGTTACAATCGTCCGGAGCGTTGTCGTCGCAAGTGTCGTAGTTGATGGGGATGACCGTCGAAACCAGCCCGGTTCCGTTGTTCCCGCTGAGCCACCCGGCGAGCGCGTGAATCGAGCACTCGGGCCGGACTTCGCCGAAAAAAATCGTTTTCGAGAGCCCATCGGTAACCTGTTGCAGCTTTGTTGCGAATTCGAACCGAGAAAAGGGGCCGGAGTAGTCAGGTCGATCGGCGACATTTGTTGGGTTTTGCATGAGCCCGAACTCATTCCAGGCCGCCAGCTCGCCGCAGGAGCAGCTGGAATTGGTGTTGCGGGTCATCGACCCGTTGGACGCCGAGTAGTTGAAGCGGGCCCGTGGTGTGCCGAAGCGGGTGTAAACCTCGTCTGTCGAGTCGCTCGGGCAGAGGTACATCTCGATGACAAAAGACGAGAGGTAGGTGCCATCGGCTGTCTGCCACAGGTGCGAGGGGATCGTATCACCATTTGCGTCAACGTGCGGGGTTTCCGGGTCGAGGAGGTCGTGCAACGCCGTGTCTTCGGCGTACGCTAAGATCCGGGCGAGCACGCCAACGCGGACCTCGTTTACGTTGTTCTCGTTAAACCAGATCGACCCGGGCGGGAGTTCTCCACGGGCTAGCTCGTAGTTGAGCGTAGCAAGCATGATCTGTTTTTGATTGTTGGCGCACTGCATCCGCCGGGCGGTTTCGCGGGCGGCTTGCACCGCCGGTAGAAGCAGCCCAATAAGCACCCCGATGATGGCGATCACCACCAAGAGCTCGACAAGCGTAAACCCGGTACACCGGCGGCGCAGCCGTGAGCGACTACCCATGTTTCTGCCTCGCTAGCAAGCTGTCTTTGTGATCGCAAACCGAACGTCTGGCTCTCGACGCGGTTCTGCGGGCCAAGGCGTCGCGTAGATGCAGCCCGACGGCGCTACGGACTTCGCGGAAGGAAAAGCGCGCACGACAACGACGACCCCTAATCTCGGTTTCACTACAATAGATGACGCCCGATCTCGGTTTCTCACGAAAATAATCGGGAAATACCGGAAATGTCAAGTTGTTTGAAGCCTGGACAGGCATCGAGCGGCAGAACCGGCGGGGACAGCCGTACCTCAAGCCGTTCACGCACGGAATTTGCACTTCGACGGCAAGCAGCCTGCCCCCGCGGGGCGACGATGTCGCGACGGACGTGTCCGCTGAACTGGGGCGGCAAACGCCGTTGCTTCCGTCAACAAGCGCCGCGGCAAGCGCTGGCCTTCCCCCGAATCATGTACCAGCCTGAGTGAGAGTATCGGGGTATTGAGAGTTTAGACCGCTGGCCCTCCGTAGCGGAGGGTCCTGCTGAGGCGTAGCCGAAGCAGGG
>JBCCZD010000047.1:0-19231 GCA_039188275.1 Planctomycetota bacterium | reverse complement strand
GGGTCGCGGAGGAACTCCACGATTTCCTTCAGGTCCTGCTTAACCCCCTTCAGGCCCGCGACGTCGTCGAACGTCGTCTTCGGTCCGTCGTCCGCGTCGTAACGGCGCGCGGGGCTCCGCGTGACCCCTCCCAGCATCCCGCCACCCATCATCTGGTCGCGGGTACGGCGGAGGAACGTGAACATGAAGATCGACAACGCGATGACGATGCCGATAGAGAAGAACGTCAGCAGCCCGCCCCACTCAACCGGCTCGACGTACTTCACCTGGACGCCATTCGCGTCAAGGAACCCGCGCAACTCAGGGTCGACACCGCCCGCGACGACGACCACAAACTTCTTCGGCAAGCGCTTCCCGGTGGGGGCGGCAGCCCCCTTGGCGTTATCGGGTTTGGAGGCGGGGCTGTCGGCCGCGGGCTCTTCCTGACCTGATCGCTCGCCGGCGGCTTCGTCGTCCGCGGCGCTGTCTTCGGACTCGGCCGTCGGCGTTGTGCCCCCCGTCTCAGGCTCGTTAGGGGCCGGCGGGGGTTTCTTGAATGAGCCTGCGATCCGGTTGCCGGTGACCTCGACCGCCTCGACGTTGGCCGCCAGCACCTGTTTGCGGAAGAAAGAGTAAGAAACCTCACGCACCTGCCCGCCGACCTGGCGGAGCAGCATCAGCATCGTGAATACCAGCAACAGACCGACAACCCAGCCCGCGGGCGCGAACGGGCGAGGACGCTGCGGTTTCTCGCGGCCGCTTTGGCCGCCTTCGGGCGGGGTCGACTCTTCAGGCATTCCTGCGGCAGCCATTCCTGCGGCGGAGGGGGCGGGTTGGTGAAGCCGTCTTCGCCGGCTGTGTTCGTCGATTGTAGGGGTCGGCGGCCGAATAGCGAGGGCGCGAACGCAAGCGCCTTGTCCGCGGGAGCCCACTGAACCTGCTGCCGCTAATCGACTTAGCGGGGCCCTCCCGGCGCCCGGCGCCGGCGGGCGGGGCCTTGGAGACCTCGCGGCGGCCGCTTACTCGTCCAGGATGAGCTTGCCTGCTTTGAATCGGCGTTCGATCTTCACCCCGTCCCGAGTCCACTCGATCGAGGCGCCTTCGCGCATGCCGTCGACGAATTCAGCGACCAAGCGAGGCGAGCCGTCCTCGTTCCACTCTCGTGCCGTGCCGTGCCGATCGTCATTCTTGAAGGGTGTTTCACGCCACGGCTGCCCCGACGGATACCAAGACTTCCACATGCCTTCCTTCTTGCCGTCGATGTACTTTTCTTCCCGCAGGGCCAGTTCGCCCGTTTCGTCGTAGTTGATCCAGGAACCGGTCCGCTTGCCCGCGGCGTAGACGCGTTTGGTTCGCTTGGCGCCGTCTTCACGGTAGGAGATGACCTCGCCGTCGATCTCGCCGTCGACGAAAGTCACCTTCTTCGCGAGTTGCCCGTTGCTGTGGTAGTACGTCCATTCGCCGATCGGCATGCCCATGGCGTAGGCGCCTTCGACAAAGGCCTGGCCCGACTCGTAAAGCTCGCGGTACATCCCGTTGTTGACCCGGGACCCGTCGGAGTAAGTGGCGAACTCCCGCTCCAGGCGGACGGCGCCGCTGGCGTATTTGTCGACCCCCTTCTCCCGCTGGCGGACCACGTTGGCGGGCGGCGGCGCGTCGCCCTCGTCGAGCAGCACGGCCTTGCCCGTGTAAGGTTTGATCGTCAGTTCGGGGGAGTCTTGTGCCGGCGCCAGGCCGGTCCAACCGAACAGGGCTGCGAACAATAGGCAGCGGGCTGGAATCGAGGGTTTCATGCGGAAAGTCTTGTGCGGGGTTCGCGGGTAGCGGCAGCGTCACCTCCGGCCGCCGAGGCACGCGGGGCTGCCTGTCGACCGATTGTAACTATGGCATACGCCCCCCAAGGCGTCCACGTTCGCGCAAGCCACGGGGCGGGCGGGAGCGGGGCCCGGTCGGAGTGGCGGCGCTGGTTATGACGGCGCCTACAGCCGCCAGCCGTCGGGCAGCGTCGTGTTCTTCGGCACGACGACGATCCCGTCGCGGACAACGCAGTTGCGGCCCTCGCCGTAATTCTCGTGGGCCCCGTCGTTGGCGATCCGCACCCCTGCGCCGGCCCGGCAGTTCTTGTCGACCAGGGCGCCCTCCACCACGGTCCCCTTGCCGAAGCCGATCGGCGGGGTCCCCGGTTCGAGCGACGCCGCGTCGTCGGCCGTCTCGTAGTAGTCGGCGCCCATCAGCACCGAGTCCTTGATGACCGCCCCGCTGGCGACGCGGGTCCGCAGACCGATCACGCTGTTCTCGATCACCGCGCCCGGCTCGATGACGCACCCGTCGGCGATCAGGCTGTGCGTGACGTGGGCCCCGTCGACCCGCGTCGGTGGCAGGAACCGCGCCCGCGTGAAGATCGGCGAGCTCGCCGACGCCAGCTCAAACGGGGCGTTGGCCCGCGCCATCGCCAGGTTGCAGTCGTAGAAGTTGCGGATCGTGCCGATGTCTTCCCAGTACCCGTCGAACAGGTGCAGGTGGACGTGCCGGTCTTGGATCGCGCGGGGGAAGATTTCCTTACCGAAGTCGGACGAGTCGCTTTCCTCGAGCGCCTCGACCATCGTCTGTCGATTGAACAGGTAGATGCCCATGCTCGCCAAGCAGTCGCGGCCCCGGCTCTCGATGCCGCGGGCGTCGATCCACGCGGGCGGCGTCGCCACGCTGTTGATCAAGTCCTCGGTCTGCGGCTTCTCGACGAAGCCGTTGACCCGGCCGGTGTCGTCACACTTCATGATGCCCAGCGCGGGGGCCTCGCCCCGCTCGACCGGCTTTCCGGCGATCGACACCTCGGCGCCCGACGCCTGGTGCTCGGCCAGCATCCGGGCGAAGTCCATCCGGTAGAGTTGGTCGCCCGACAGGATCAGGACGTACTCGAATTCGGGCTGCAAGAGGTACCGCAGGTTCTTCCGCACCGCGTCGGCGGTCCCCTGGTACCAGTCGTCCTCGGGCCCGATCGTCTGCTGGGCCGCTAGGATTTCAACAAACCCGCCGTGGAAGGCGTCGAACCGGTACGCGCCGCGGATGTGCTGGTGCAGGCTCGTCGTCATGAACTGCGTCAGGACGAAGATGTGGTCGACGCCCGAGTTCAGGCAGTTGCTGATCGGGATGTCGATCAGCCGGTACTTGCCCGCCAGCGGCACCGCCGGCTTGCTGCGGTAGGTCGTTAACGGCTGCAGGCGCGTCCCGCGCCCCCCCCCGAGGACAACAGCGACAACGTTCTTCATGGCGGCGAGAGAAGAGTGGAACCGCCGAGACGCTCAGGCGCCGGGGCGATCGCTAAGGAATGGAGACGGGTTTGTCGAGCTCGCGCGGTGCGCTTCAATCATCGGCGTGCATCCTAGCAAACTTCGCGTCTTGGCGTCTTGGAGGTTTCCTCAGCCCTTGACAACCAAGTTAACCAACCGACCCGGGACGACGATTTCTTTCGCGACTTGCTTGCCGGCGATCGTGGCGGCGACCTTCGGGTCGGCCTTGGCGGCGGCGAGGATGGCGCCGTTCGCGGCGTCCGTGGCGACCTGCACCTTGGTCTTTACCTTGCCGTTGACCTGCACGGGCAGCTCGATCGTCTCCTGCTTCAGGTGCGACTCGTCGAACACGGGCCAAGGCTCGTAGGCCAGCGTGCCCCCCGTCTCCGCAGACCCGTGCCCCAACGCCCGCCACAGCTCCTCGCACAGGTGGGGCGCGAATGGCGACAGCAGCAGCACGAACGGCTCGATGCACGACCGCGGCCGCGACGCCTGCTTGTTGAAGAAGTTGACGAACTCCATCATCTTTGCGATCGCCGTGTTGAAGGCCAGCCGGTCGATGTCTTCCGTGACCCCCTTGATCGTCTTGTGCAGCGTGAACAACTGCTCGGCGGTCGGCTCGGCGTCGGTCACCTTCGCGTCGACGACCAGCCGCTCGTCGTCCTGCCAATCGATGATCAGCCGCCACACGCGGCCCAAGAAGTTCGCGACGCCGGACACGCCGTCCATGCTCCACGGCTTGCTGTCGGGCAGCGGCCCCATGAACATCTCGTAGAGCCGGAGCGCGTCGGCGCCGTATTCCTGTACGACCTCGTCCGGGTTGACCACGTTGCCGCGGCTCTTCGACATCTTGTAAGCGCGGCTGTCAATGCGGATCGCGTCATCAGCGACAAGGACGAGGTTTTCGCCCCGCTTCTCGACCTCTTCGGGTTTGATGCCGACCGCCTTGAGATTCGCCCCGGTTTGTTTGTGGATTGGGTTCTTGTCCGCGTCGTAGTCGACATCTTTCGCGCTGACCCAATTGTCATCCAGACTCTGGTAGCCGGTGAACTCGACCTCGCCCAGGATCATGCCCTGGTTCACGAGCTTCTGGAACGGCTCCGGCGTCGAGACCACGCCGCGGTCGTACAGCACCTTGTGCCAGAAGCGGGCGTACAACAGGTGCAGCACCGCGTGCTCGGCGCCGCCGATGTAGAGGTCGACCGGCATCCACGCCCGCTCGATCTCCGGGTCGATCGCCGCGGCGCCGTTCTTGGGGTCCAAGAACCGCAGGTAGTACCAACAACTGCCTGCCCACTGCGGCATGGTGTTGGTCTCGCGCTTGTAGGTAACCCCATCGATTTCTGGGTACAGCCAATCCTCGGGTGACTTCTCTAAGGGAGGATCAGGCGTCCCCGGTGGCTTGAAGTCTTCCAGGTGCGGCAAATCGATCGGCAGTCGGTCTTCGGGCACTGGCACGACTCGGCCGGTCGATTTTCCGTGCGCGTCGAGCTCGTGCAAGAGCGGGAACGGCTCCCCCCAGAACCGCTGCCGGCTGAAGAGCCAGTCGCGCAGCTTGTAATTGACCGCCTCGCGGCCGAGGCCCCGCTCGGCGAGCCAAGCGGTGATTTTGGTCTTGAACTCGGCGGTTGGCGTGCCGTCGAACTCACCCGAGTTGATGGCGACGCCTTCGGCGGGGTAGCACGCTTCGCCCGTGAGGATCTTCTCGACATCTTCCGGCGGCAAGTGTGCCCCCGGCTGCACGACTGGTTTGATCTCGATGCCGTATTGCTTCGCGAAATCAAAGTCGCGCTCGTCGTGCGCCGGCACCGCCATGATGGCGCCGGTGCCGTAGCTAATGAGGACGTAGTCGGCGATCCAGATCGAGATTTCTTCGTTGTTGACCGGATTAATCGCGTAGCTGCCGGTGAAGACGCCCGTCTTCTCTTTGGCAAGCTCCGTGCGGTCGAGGTCGCTCTTGAGCGCCGCTGCTTTGACGTAATCGGCCACCGCGTCGGCGTTCTCCGGCGTCGTAAGCTGTTCGACCAGCGGGTGCTCGGGGGCGATCACCATGTACGTGGCGCCGAAGAGCGTGTCGGGCCGCGTGGTGTAGACGCGCAGCAAATCGTCGGGAGCGTTGATGGGAAAGTCCCTCGGCGGCTTCCTCGGCGAGCGTGGCTCGCCGGCTACTCCACTGACTGCTGACGGCTGATCGCTGCCGGCCAGTCGGAAATCGACCTCCGCCCCCGTGCTCCTTCCAATCCAGTTCCGCTGCAGCGCCTTCACGCCCTCCGGCCAGTCGAGTTCCTCCAATCCCTCCGATAGCCGGTCGGCGTAGGCGGTGATGCGGAGCATCCATTGCCGTAGCGGGCGGCGTTCGACCGGGTGGCCGCCGCGCTCGCTCTTGCCGTCGATGATCTCTTCGTTGGCCAGCACCGTGCCGAGCGCCGGGCACCAGTTCACCGGCGCCTCGCTCTGGTAGGCGAGGCGGTGCTCGTCCTGGTACCGGGCGATAGCCCGTTCGCCTTCCGCGGCGACTCTCTCCGGGATCGGCAGTTCGCAGATCGGCCGACCTTTTTGCTGATCGCGGTCGAACCACGTATCGAACAACTGCAAGAAGATCCACTGCGTCCATCGGAAGTAGTCGACGTCCGTGGTGGCGATCTCCCGGTCCCAGTCGTAGCTGAAGCCGAGCATCTTCAGCTGGCGACGGAACGTCGCGATGTTCTTCTCGGTTTGAATCCGCGGGTGCTCGCCCGTCTTGATGGCGTGCTCCTCGGCCGGCAGACCGAAGGCGTCAAACCCCATCGGGTGGACAACCGAGTAGCCCTGCATCCGCCGGGCCCGGCAGACGATGTCGGTCGCGGTGTAGCCCTCCGGGTGCCCGACATGCAGCCCATCGCCCGACGGGTAAGGGAACATGTCGAGCGCGTACAGCTTCTTCGCCCGTTCGTCCGGCAGTTGCGGGCCCTTGAACGTCTTGTGCTCGTGCCAGTAGGCCTGCCACTTAGGCTCGATTGAAGCGGGGTTGTAGCGGGGCATTGCGAAGACGCAGCAAGGAAAGGACTGGGCAGGGAGAACGCGGGCGACCCGCGGCGCCGACGACAGCGGTCGCCAAGAGTCTAACGCCGAACCAATCGAGCGCAAACCGCGTCGCTCATTGACGTTCCGCCGAGCCGGCAACTACGATAGCCGGACTCAGCTCAATCGCACGGCTGACCTCATCCTTAAGCGCCAACGTCCTTGCGTGGTTTGCAGATGGAAACGACCAAAGTCGGCATCATCGGACTCGGCAACGTGGGCTCGGGGGTCGCGAAGATCCTGTTGGACCACGGCGACCGCACCGCCCGGCAAGCCGGCAAGGTTCTGTGGCTCGAGAAGGCTGTTGTCCGAGACCTCGCGAAGCCCCGCGACTGCGAGCTGCCCGCCGGCGTACTGACCGACCAGATTGACGAGGTGGTCAACCACCCCGCGATCAAGGTCGTCTGCCAGCTGATGGGCGGCGTCGACACGGCGCGCGTTGTGATGCTCCGGCTGCTCGAAGCGGGCAAAGACGTCGTCACGGCGAACAAGGCGCTCCTCGCCGAGCACGGGCCCGAGTTGTTTGATGCGGCGCGAGAGCTCGGTCGCTCGATCGCGTTTGAGGCGGCCGTCGCTGGTGGCATCCCGATCATCACGAACCTCAGCCAGTGCCTCTCGGCAAATCAAGTGACATCGCTGCACGGCATCCTGAACGGCACGAGCAACTTTATCCTCGACAAGATGCACGGCGAAGGCTCGCCCTACGCGGAGGTCGTCGCCGAGGCCCAGCGGCTCGGCTACGCCGAGGCGGACCCAGCAATGGACGTCAACGGCGCCGACGCCGCTCAGAAGCTAGCGATCCTGGCCCAGATCGCTTTCGGGGCCCGACTCGACTGGCGCGACATCCCGCGATCGGGCATCGACGAGATCGACTTGCTTGACGTCGGCTACGCTCAGGAGATGGGCTACCGCATCAAGCTGCTGGCGGTCGCCGACCTGCGTGACGGGAGGCTCGACTGCGAGGTGAACCCGACGCTCGTGAAGGCCGGCAGCCCACTCGGCGAGGTCGGCGGGCCGTTCAACGCCGTGCTCGTCAAGGGGGACGCGGTCGGCCCCGTCTTCTACCACGGCCAGGGGGCCGGGCAGATGCCGACCGCCTCGGCCGTCGTCGCTGACCTGATCGACACGGCCGTCGGCCGCACGGCGCTCACGTTCCACACGCTCAAGCTTTGGTCGAAGGAGGTCCAGGGCGCCGAACAAGACGACTTCGCCAATTCAACCGGCAAGCGTTACGTCCGCGTGATGGTCGACGACCACCCAGGCGTCCTGGCCGACGTGGCGAAAGCGTTCGGCGAGCAGGGCATCTCGATCGCCTCGATCCTTCAGAAGGGCCTGCAGGAGGATGGTGGCGACAACGTCGTGCCGCTAGTAATCATGACCCACGCCGCTACCGAAGCGGCGACGGACAAGGCGTGCACCAAGATCGCCTCCCTCGCCGCGTGCAAGTCGGCGCCGGTGAAGATGTGGGTGCGGGACTGAAACGAATGCGGAGTTCGGATTGCGGAATGCGGAATGGCAAGAGAGTTGGAGCAGTACGACGAGCAGGAGACTCTCACCGACCACATCTTCGCAAACTACTTCAGCCTTCTGTCTGACGACGAGAAGCTAGCCTGGAAGTCCGCCATGACAGAGGTCAAGGCGGAGCGCGCGGGCGGGTCGAGTGCCGCTATGATTCGCCGTCGTTGGGTTAGCGAAGATCTAAGTGTCCAGGCTTTGTTACAAGATGGTCTCGACGCGTTTCGCAAGCGTGCCGCTAGTCGCGTATTGATGGAACACCAGAATCACATCGACCTCAACAGGTGTCCGACCTGCGACCGAATCGTTCGCACAATGACGGCGAAGCAATGCCTATGGTGCGGCCACGACTGGCACTAGCTTCACTCCGCAATCCGCAATCCGAATTCCGCATTCATGAAATATGCGATCATCATCCCCGACGGCGCCGCCGATGAGCCGCAGGCGTCGTTAGGCGGGAAGACCCCGCTCGAGGCGGCCGACACGCCAAATATGGATGCGCTCGTGGCGGAAGGCGTAATCGCCCGGGCGATGCACACGCCTGCCGAGTTGCCCGCGGGTTCGGAAATTGGCAACCTCTCGCTGTTGGGCTACAACCCCTTCGAGCACTTCACTGGCCGGGCGCCGATGGAGGCGGCGGCGCAGGGCATCACGCTCGCCCCCGGCGACTGGGGCGTGCGGTGCAACTTGGTGACAGCCGGCGAGATAGCCGACGTCAGTGGCACTGCTATGATCGACTTCACCGCTGGCCACATCTCGACCGAAGAGTCGACCGCCCTGCTAGCCGACGCGCAGGCGGAGATCGCCGGCGACGCGAAGTGGCGGGGCGCGATCGAGTTCGTGCCGGGCGTCAGCTACCGCAACCTGCTGATTTGGCGCGGCGACAAGCTGCCGGCGCCCTTCACCACCGAAACCCGCAGCGAGGCGCCCCACGACTGGACTGACCTGTCGATCGCCAACGCCCACCCCCGCGGCCCCGGCGGCGACGTTCTGGTCGAGCTGATGGACGCCACGACGGAGCTGTTTGCTAGCCACCCGGTCAACCAGAAACGCCTCACGGCGGGCAAGCGGCCGGCGACCAACGCCTGGCTGTGGGGCCAGGGCGGCGCGCCTTCGCTCACGCCGTTCGCTGAAAAGTACGGCCCCCGCGGCGCGATGATCACCGCCGTCGACTTGCTGCGGGGCATCGCCGTCCTGGTCGGCTGGGACCGTATCGAGGTGCCGGGCGCCACCGGCTACCTCGACACCGATTACGCCGCCAAAGGCCGGTACGCGGTCGAGGCGCTCGACGAGTACGACCTAGTCTGCGTCCACGTCGAGGCGCCCGACGAGGCGAGCCACGAGGGACGCGGCGACGAGAAGGTCAAAGCAATCGAGGAGATCGACCGGCACGTCGTCGGCCCGCTCGTTGAGGCGCTGAAAGCTTCGGGCGACGGGCCCAACGATGGTTGGCGCTGCATGATCAGCCCCGACCACCCGACCTTCCTCCGCACCAAGAAGCACAGCCACGGCTACGTCCCCGTCGCCCTCGCCGGCGCCGGCGTCACCCCGGACGGGTTCACCGCCTACCACGACGCCAACGCCGCGGCCTCGCCGCTCGCCTTCGAACAAGGCTGGGACGCGATGCCGTGGTTTATCGGAACCCATAACGATGAGTGATGAACAATGAGGGTTCGCACCATCAACTCGCTACGCATTCCAGTCATCACTCATCGTTCGCTAGTCATCGATTCGACATGTCACTCATTGTTCAAAAGTTCGGCGGCACCAGCGTTGCCGACGCCGAGAAGATCCGGGCCGCCGCGCGGCGGGCGCTCCGGGCGCAGCAGCAGGGCCATCAGGTCGTGATGGTCGTCTCGGCGATGGGGAAGAACACCGACGCCCTGGTCAACCTCGCCGGTCAGGTGTGCGACACGCCGCCCGCCCGCGAGATGGACATGCTCCTGTCGACCGGGGAGCAGGTCTCGGTCGCGCTGATGGCGATGGCGATCCACGACTTCGGCGGCAAGGCGGTCAGCCTTACGGGCGGGCAGATCGGCGTGCGGACCGACTCGTCGCACACCAAGGCCCGCATCCAGTCGATCTCGACCGAGCGGATGCGGCGCCTGCTCCAGGCGGGCAACGTCGTGATCGCCGCCGGATTCCAGGGCGTCGACGGCGACCTGAACATCACCACGCTCGGCCGCGGCGGCAGCGACACCTCGGCGGTCGCCCTCGCGGCGGTGCTCGGCGCCGAGATGTGCGAGATCTACACCGATGTCGACGGCGTCTTCACCACCGACCCACGGCTGATTACCGACGCCCGCAAGATGGCCAACGTCAGCCACGACGAGATGCTCGAACTCGCAAGCCTGGGCGCGGGGGTGATGCACAGCCGGTCGATCGAGTTCGGCAAGAAGTTCAACGTGCCGATCCACGTCCGCAACAGCGGCACCTTCACCGACGAGCCCGGGACGATCATCGGGCCGATCGCCGAGTCCGGGGACCGCCCCGTCTCCGGCGCCGCGCTCACCAAGGCCGAGGCCCGCGTCTCGATCACCGGCGTCCCCGACGAGCCGGGCGTCAGCCTCTCGGTCTTCGAGCGGCTGGCGGCGGCCAATGTCGCGGTCGACATGATCGTGCAGAACGCTGGCCACGACGGCCAGGCGGACATCTCATTCACGGTGATCGAGAGTGACTTGGGCCGCGCACTCGACGCCGTGGATCGTGCGGCAGTCGCGGTCGGCGGCGCCGAGGTGTCACACGACGCGACGGTCTCGAAGGTGTCCGTCGTCGGCCTCGGCATGGCGACGCAGCCGGGCGTCGCGGACCGGATGTTCCGTGCCCTGGCCGAGGCGGACGTCAACATCCAGGCGATCACGACCAGCGCCATCAAGGTCTCGTGCCTGGTGGAGCGGGGACACGGCGTCGAGGCGCTGCGGGCCGTCCACGCGGAGTTTGAGCTCGACAAGCCGCCGGCGGAGAGGGCGAGCTTCGGCGACTCGCTGGCCGCCGCCAAGCAGGCCAAGGCGGCCGACGCGCTCGCTGTGGTGAGCCGCCTGCAGTCGATGGAGGACCTCACCGTTCACGGGTGCGAACTCGACGGCTCGCAGGCGATGGTGACGCTGACCCGTGTGCCCGACACGCCGGGCGTGGCGGCAGAGATCTTCGAGGCGGTCGCCGCGGACGGGACCCTGGTCGACATGATCGTGCAGAGCATCGGGCGGGACGGGACGACCAACGTCAGCTTCACCGTCCCCGAGGCGGGCCTCCCAAAGGCGACCGCCGTCGCCGCCCGACTCACCGACCGACTCGGCGGCGCCGCCGAGGCGACGCCTTCGGTCGCCATCCTGTCGGTCTCGGGCGTCGGCGTCCGCAGTCATACGGGCGTGAGCACGCGCATCTTCAAGGCACTCGCGGCGGCCGGCATCAACGTCGAACTGATCAGCACCAGCGAGATGCGCGTGAACGTCGTCGTGGCGTCGAGCGCGGGCGGAGCCGGTCTGGAAGTCTTGAAGGGGGCGTTTGCCGACGTGCTGGAATAAGCGCGGCGCCGCGGCGTGGCGGGGCTTTGACGGCTAGGGCGCGGTGCCATCGTCGGCCGTGTTCGGGTTCATGGCGTTGGTCGTCGGGGTGAAGACGCCGTTCATCAGCGCGCCGGCGGTGTTGAATCCGACGCCGCCGTTGCTGGCGTTGTTCGTCGCCGCGTTGCCCTGCAGGTTGCCGGCGGCGAAGGTCGTGCCGAAGTTGAACCCGTCGAAGAAGTTCCCGGTGGACGTGTTGTTGTTGATGTTCACGCCGGCGCCATTGACCGTGGCGAAGAAGAACCCGTCGAAGGCTTGGTCGTTGGTAGATGTGTTGGACGTCACGCTCCCGCCACTGACGTTGAAGAACGAGTACCCGCCGTTGCCGCGAATCACGCCCAGGTTCGAGTTATTGGCGTTGGCCATGTTGCCGGTGATCGTCCCGCCGGTCACGTTGCCGAAGGCGAAGCCGTCAAACGCGTTCTGATTGGAAGTGTTGCCGGAGACCACCGCCGTGCCGCTGACGGTGACCGACGGCATCGGGTTCACCGCCTCGTCTTCTGAGTTGAAGAAGTTGAAGCCGCCGAATCCCCGGCCGGCCGTGTTGTTGCCGGTCGCCGTGTTGGCGGTGATCGTGCCGGCGGAGACGTTGCCGCCGAAGGTGAAGCCGTCGCTGGCGTTGCCGCGGGCCGTGTTGCCGCTGATCGTGCCGCCGGTGATGGCGCCGAAGGCGAACCCGGCCGAGTCGTCACCGTCCGCGGCCCCGGTGTTGTTGTTGGCGGTATTGCCGCTGACGACGCCACCACCGACCGCCTCGAACAGCATGCCCAGTTGGTTGCCGTTAGCCGTGTTTCCGGTTACTGAACCGCCGGAAAGACTGGCGACATTGATGCCGACCTGACTGCCGGTGGCGGTGTTGCCGCTCACCGTGCCAGAAGTGAGCGCCCCGATGCCGATGCCGATGCCCGCGCCGCCGGTCACCGTGTTGCCGGTGATGCTGCCCGACACGGGGCCATCGAGCGCGATCGCGTTGCCCATCGCGGCGGTCACCGCATTGTTGCTGATCACCACCGACGTTACGCCGTCGGCCAGCGCGTCGGCGTCGGCCGGCAGGCGGGTGTTGTCGGCGCCGCCGACGATGCCGCTCATGTTGCCGGTCACGTTCAACCCGACAACGGCAGAGTTGTCGGCAACCTGAATCGCGTTGGCGCCCGTCGCGTTGACCGTCGTTTGGCTGCCGAAGGCCGCCGCGGCGCCGGAGGTCTGCCCCCGCACCTGGAACCGGCCGCCGATGAACTGGCCCGGGTTGAGCACCGTCGTCGCGTTCGTTGCGACGTCGGACGCTACCACGACGATTGGACCACCCGCGGCGACCGCGGCGGGCACGTTCGCCGTGGTTGAATTGACTTCGGTCAGGTTGGTCAGCACGGCGCCGTCTCGACCGTTGCCGACCATCACCGCTTGTTCGGCCGAGCCGAGGCCGGTGCGCGTGACGATGTCCTCGTCACGCATGATCGGCGAGAGCATCCGCCGTTCGATCGGCGACAGCTTCGTGCCGCTCACTGCGCCGCCGGCGCCGAACGGCACCCGCAGCGTCAGCGACGCCAGCCACTGCACGTCGCGGACGTCGTCGTACTGCACCGTGCCGTCGAGCGTGACCCGCGACCCGGGCCCGAGCCGGGGCAAATCATAGAGCCGACCCTCGAGCCGTGCGCGGGGCCCGCCGTAGGAGTTGAACCCCGCGGCGTTCGCATTGAAGTAGTAGCCGCCGACGAAGCCGCGCACCTCGGCGTCGTAGAGTCCGCCGCCCCGCCACAGGGCGCGGCCTATCTCTCCGTCGAAGCCGTACAGGGCGCGCTCGAGCCCCTGCCGGACGACGATGGCGTTGTTGACCAGCGACGCCTGGTTGAGCGACGGCGTGGCTTGGCTGCCCCCTTCGGGGATGTACCAGTTGAAACGGCCTTCCCAATTGAGGTCGAGCGCTTCGACACCGACGGTCGCCCCCTGAAAGTTGTTGTTGAACTGCGTATGGCGGAGGTCGTAGAAACCGTAAGCGCCAACGATGATGTCGCCGACCAGGCGGCGGTAAGCAACGCCGAAGTTCCCTTCGGCCGCCTCTTCGTCGTCGAAGTGGCCGCGGATGTCGGCGAACCAGAACGAGTTGTCTCGCTGCAAAAAAGGGAAGAAGAGGTTGCCCCGCAGGGTCTCGGGCTGGTCGCCGATGACGCCCTCAAGCTCGGCGTACGGCTGCCGGCGGGCGCCTTGCAGCGTTAGGATGGGGGCCATCGCCGGGGCGGTGTAGATCGTGTAGGGGTCGCTTAACGGTTGGCCGAAGCCCGGCTGGACCAAACCGGGCTGTGTCAGTGTGGGTTGAGCGAAGCCCTGGTTCACGGGCTGCTGGTAGTAGTTCGGCTGGCCCAAGTAGACCGGTCCGATCGAACCCGGCACGGGCTGGGGGTTCGTCGCCGCCCCGATCGGCGCCTGGCCGGCGAACTGGTCGTCGATCGCGTACGCACGGCCCGACGGCTGGTACGCGGCGACCGGTTGGATCCAAGAGCCCCCCGCCAGCGACGCTGGCGCCACGACCTGTGGTGCTCCCGTTGGTGGCGCGCTACGCGATGGCGTTTGCGGCGCTATCCACTGCTGCGCAGGCGCCCCGCCGACGAGCAGGGCCAATGCTATCGCTGCCAGTAACGCGTGCTTCGTCATCGCAGGGACCCGCGGAGGAGAACGAGAAAACTCTCAAATTGGGCTCAAGCCGAGCGGGGCTCATAGCAGACGGCTCGAGCGCAAACAACGGCGGATCAAGTCCGCGGCGCCACGTGCAGGCCGTGTTCGGCGACAAGGGTGACAACGTCGAAGCGTTGTGCCAGATGGCCTTGGCTCTCGTCTACTCGCCGGTCGTTGGCGGTGACGAGTCGACCACCGACACCCGCAGCGGCGCGTCGGCGCCCTGGGAGACGTGGGTTTCGCTCGTGGGCAACGCGAAGGCGATCCCCGCCTCGGCGAACCCGCGCTTGATCCGCAGGTTCACCCGCTCGCTGAAGTCGACAAAGTCCCAGTAGTTGGGCGGGTGGTACCAGTACATCATCCGCATCTGCATCGCGTCCCGCTGAAAGTCGGCGAGGAAGACCCGCGGCGGGAAGTCTTCGTGCATCCCCTCGTGCCCGGCCAGGACGCCCTTCACGATCGAGAGCGCTCGCTCGGCTTGCTCTGGTGAGAGGTCCAGCGGCAGGGCGAGGTCGGTAATCCGGCGGATGTGGGGCCGCCGGCCGATGTTCTCGATGTCGCTGCGGGCCATGTCGTCGTTGGGGATCGTCGCCTCGTGGCCGGTCAGCAGCCGCAGCCGCGTGGACCGCAATCCGATCTCTTCGACAACGCCGTCGTAGCCCTTGGCGATGATCCGTTCGCCCACGCGGAACGGCTTGTCGAGCATGATCATCAGGCTGCCGAACAGGTTGCGCATCGTGTCCTGCGCGGCGAGGGCGATGGTCAGGCCTCCGACGCCGGCGCCGGCGAGGAGCGTGGTCAGCGGGATGCCGAGGTACTGCCCCCCCTCGAGGAAGACGATCACCGCGAGCGCGAGGCTCGTCACCCGCGCCGCGATACGGATGAACTGCGCGTCGATGCCACGCGGGTGGATGCGCGGCGAAGCGATGATGAAGTCGGCCACGCGATTGCCGGCGCTGACGATCACCGCCACGACAGTGAGGAGGAACGCCACCGCCGCCGCGAACTTGACCGCCACGAGCGGGAACCCCGACAGCACGAGCTGCCGCTCGGCGACCCGGCGCACCAGCAGCGGGACCGTGGCGGCCGCGATCGGGAAGGCGAGCGTCGTGAGGCTCCGCCACCGACCGCTGAATTGCTGTGCCCGTCGAGAGCCGAACCGGTAGGCGCCGATCATCAGCATCCCGCCCAGAAGGGTAGTGACCGCCAACCCCACCCACTGCCACACCGCTTGACCGGAAACCCGTACGCGTGCAAACCCAGGGAGCCGATGCACCACCCAGGCCAGGCCTGCCGAGCCCGGTTCGGACAAAAACCACTCGTAGAAGCCGACGAGCCCCCCCTCCTGATACGGGAGGCCGCGGACGCGCTCATAAAAGTCGGGCGCCCGCTCAACGGTGTCGGCGGACAACAGGTACTCGCCCCGCCGCGGGCCGTCGGGCATGCGGACGATCGTGATGTCGGTGTCGGGCACCCGCCACTTCTGCAACTCGCCTTCCACAACACGCGGATCGTCTTCGCCGGGGATCTCGCTGTCGGGAGGCAGCTCGATCCGACTGAATACCTCCAGCAGGCAAACCGCCGACTCGGCGCCGACGCTCTTCTGCAGGTAGCCGGGCTGCTGGCTCACGTCCAGGCAGCGGAACATCCGCCGCTGCGAGGCCTCGGCTTCGGGCTTCGCCGCTCCCCAACGCTGCCCCCGGTTCTCGACGATGTGCTGGTAAACGTCGCGCCCGTTGTCGAGGAAGCTGCGGAGCGTCCCGCGCGGGCTCGACGTGTCGGCCGGCTCGAGGGGAGAGGGCTTCTGGGCGCTACCGTGCGAGGCGTAGCCCGCGACGGCGATGACCACCAGAGCGTTGCGTAAGAGCGGCGGGAAGGGCATGACCGGGGCTGCGCGGGGCGAAGAACGGGGGCCGTCTTGCGTCACTCGATCTTAGTTGCCGGTCACGCCAGCCTCGACAGCCTGCGGGCGCGATTCCCGCGCCCACGGCAAGAACCGCCATGCCATTGACGATTGAGAAGACACTGCGGGCCGTTTCGCCGTCCGCGCCCGACACAAGTAGCCGTCCCACGCCCGCGGCGACCGAGAACGCCGCCGAGGCGGGGCCGCCCGGCTCAGGCCTGCTCGCGCATCACGTCGTTCAATACATCCTCGGCCACGTAGATCGGCAGCGGCGGGTCGCACGTCACGGAAACGGCGATCGCGTCCGACGGGCGGGCGTCGATCTCGATCAGCTCGCCGTCCTGCCGGACGCGCAGCTGCGCAAAGTAGGTCCCGTCACGCAGCTCGTTGATCACGACGTCCTGCGGCTCGCCCCCCAGCAGGTCGATCGCCTGCACCAGCAGGTCGTGCGTCAGCGGCCGCGGCGGCGGGGCGATCGGCTTCACCCGGCGGTCGATGCTGGTCGCCTCGAAGATGCCGATCAGGATCGGGAACGTCCGCTCGCCCTCGACTTCCTTCAGGTAGATGACTTGAGACTCTTGGATCTCGCTGATGATGATCCGCGAGAGTTCCATGGCGACGGGCATGGCGATCGTCCTCGGCGTTCGACAAACGGGCGCCGACGGCAACAGGGGGCCCGGCGATCCCATTATAACGTCCGACGACGACGAAGGGGCAGCCGGCAAAGCCCTCGCTAGCCGCCCTCGGCGGTCGCCTCGAAGAAGCTGAAGTGCAACTCCGCGTGGCGCTGGTTGAGCGTGCGCCACTGGTCGTGCGTCATCGGGCCGAACAGCGGGTTGGGGTCCGCCGGGCAATCGGCGTCGAGCTGCGCAAAGGCGTCCCTCAGCCGATCAACGGCCTCACCGGCCGGCATGTCATCGGCGCCGAGCGTCCCCGCCGGGACTCCGGGCAAACGAACGCCCGGCGACATGCCGTAGCGGAACAACAAGCCCCGCACCACGCGCATGACCATCCGCATCCACCACGGCGGACTCGCCTCGGGCGGGTAGCCGACGTAGGGCCGCTCCGCCCAGTACGCGATGTGCGCCACCGCCTGCCCGAGTGTCCAGTTGCCGCGCGCCGCGAGCCGCCCCGCCGACTCCGCCTCGGCAAGGCGGCCGGCCTCGGCCACCGCGTCATCGAGCGCCGCGAAGTGCAGCTTCCGCCGGCCTTTCACCTTGGTCGTATCAATCGCTGCCTGAGTGGGCGACTCGGTAGGGGGCATGGTGTGTCCTTCTGTCGCGGGCAATTGCTTGGGGGAACGCCGAGCACAGCGTTATAATCCAATTGGAGACTTCGGGGCCACGCCGCCGCGGGGCCCGAGAAGCCGCCTGACCCGAAAGGAGGTGGCAAGATGATCCGTCTGATGAGCAAGAGGGTGTTGGTCCCGACCGACTTCTCCCCGCAAGCCGAGCAAGCCCTGCTCGAAGCCCTCGACATCGTCGAGGACCCCGCCGACGTCACGGCGTTGCACGTCGCCCCGCCGCTGGAGTCGTACGCCGTTGCCGACCCCGCGATCGTTTGGGAGAGCGTCTCCGACGAGACCCGCCGCCAGCGGCTGACCGAGTCCTTCCGCTCGAAGTCCGACCCCGGCGGGCATGTCGACCCGCGCCGCAAGGACGTCGACTTCCAGGTGTTGTTCGGCTACCCGGTCGAAGAGATCGCCAAGTTCGCGGCCGACCACCACTACGACCTGATCCTCATGCCGTCCCACGGCCGCACCGGCCTGAGCCGGTTGTTCGTCGGGTCCGTGGCGGAGCGCGTCGTCCGCTCGGCTCACTGCCCGGTGCTGGTGCTGCGAGACTAGCGGGCGTTGCCAATCGAAGGAGCGATGGCGCCGGCGGTCACTTGTTCAGCTTGGCGAGCGAAGCGTCGATAGACGCGAGGGCCTGGCGGGCCTCATCGAGCTTCGCTCGCTGCTGCTGGACCACCTCCACCGGCGCGTTGGCGACGAACTTCTCGTTGCCCAGTTTCGCCTCTAGCGACTCGACGAACTTGAGCTTCTGTTCGCGTTCCTTCTCCAATCGCTTCGTCTCCGCCTCGACGTCGATGAAGCGGCTGACGTCGACGTGCACCTCGGCGCCGGCGACCTTCTTGCTGATCGCCACGTCGGGCGCCGACAACGCCGGGCCCAACGCGGTCGGCGTCGCCTTGGCCATCTGAGCGAAGTAGGGCGTCATCGGCTCGAGCAGCGCCGCGGTCGCGTCGTCGCACGCGATGGCGAAGTCGAGCGTCTCGCTCCACGGGATGCTCTGCCCCTGCCGAACCTCGCGCACGGCGCCCAGCACCTCCTGGAACACGGCGAACTGCGACTCGATCGTCGGGTCGATGTCCGTTCCGTTGGCCATCGGCCACTCGGCGACGCAAACCGATTCGGCCGCCGGCACCGCGGCAGGCAGCCCCCGCCTCGTCAGCCCACGAACGGGCGCCACCTCGCCGAGCAGCGACCAAACCTCTTCTGTCAAGAACGGCGTCATCGGCGCCAGCAGCCGCAGCAGCGTGTCGAGCCCGTGGGCGAGAACAGCTTGAGCTACGGCTTTGTCGGCGTCTTCCTCAGCGAACCGTGCTTTGGTCATCTCCACGTAGAACGAGCAGAACTCGTTCCACGCAAAGTCGTACAGCGTCCGCGCCGCGTCGGCGTAGCGGTAGGCGCCGAGGGCTTCGGTGACTTCTTTGGTGACCGTGGCCAAGCGAGACAACAGCCAGCGGTCTTCGATCCGCAAGGCTCCGGGCGCCAACGCTTCCGGCTCGTAGCCTTCGAGATTGGTTAGCGCAAACCGGCTTGCGTTCCACAGCTTATTACAAAAATTGCGGCCGAGCTCAAACCGCTCGCTGGTGACGGCCGCGCGCCCGTGGGACTTCTCTTCGTCGGTCTCGGCCCACTGCGTGCTGAACGGCTGGCTGCACGACGGGCAGGGCACCACCGGCAGGACGCGGTTCTTCTTCGTCTGCTTGACCGTCGCGTCGCAGTGCAGGCAGACGAACTCGACCGGCATGCGGACGTCCTGCGTCTCGGTCGTCAGGTACGCGATGCCGAACCGGAGCGCGTCGGCGCCGAACTTATCGATCACGTCGAGCGGGTCGACGCCGTTCCCCTTCGACTTCGACATCGTCTCGCCGAAGCCGTCGAGAATTTTGGGGTGGATGAAGACCTCTTGGAAGGGAATCTCGCCACGGTTGTACTCGCCCATCAACACCATCCGAGCGACCCACAG
>JBCCZD010000046.1:0-19652 GCA_039188275.1 Planctomycetota bacterium | reverse complement strand
GCCTGGCCAGCGCGACCGGCAGCAAGCGGTTCGCCTACGACGCGTACCGCCGCCTGATCAACATGTACGGCGACGTCGTCATGGAGGTCCACCACGAGTACTTCGAGGAGGCCTTCAGCAAGATCAAGACCAAGTACGGCGCGGCCGAGGACAACGACGTGCCGCTCGAGGGCCTCGTCGAGCTCGTCGACGCTTACAAGAAGGTCTACAAGAAGCACACCGGCGACGACTTCCCGCAGGACCCGCTGGAGCAGCTCCAGCTCGCCATCGAGGCGGTCTTCAAGTCGTGGGATTCCGATAAGGCGGTCAGCTACCGCCGCATCGAAGGCATCACCGGCCTGGTCGGCACCGCGGTGAACGTGCAGTCGATGGTCTTCGGCAACATGGGCGAGGACTCCGGAACGGGCGTCGCGTTCACCCGGAACCCGTCCAACGGCGAGAACAAGTTCTACGGCGAGTTCCTCGTCAACGCCCAGGGCGAGGACGTCGTCGCCGGCATCCGCACGCCGCAGCCCGTGGCCGAGATGCCCAAGTGGAAGTGCGACGCCGACAAGACAATCGGCAAGAAGGTCCACGCCGAGCTGATGAAGATCAAGGACAAGCTCGAGAAGCACTACAAGGACGTGCAGGACATCGAGTTCACGATCGAGCGCGGCAAGCTCTACATGCTGCAGACCCGCAACGGCAAGCGGACCGGCATGGCCGCCGTGAAGATCGCCTGCGACATGGTCAAGGAGAAGCTGATCACCGAGAAGCAGGGCGTGCTGCGGATCCCGGCCAACGACCTCACGCAACTGCTGCTGCCGTCGTTCGACGTGGCCGCCAAGAAGAAGGCGAGCCCGCTCACCGTCGGCCTGCCCGCGTCGCCGGGCGCCGCGTTCGGCAAGCTGGCCTTCACGGCCGAGGAAGCCGTGGACCGCGCCCATAACGGCGAGAAGGTGTTGTTGGTCCGCAAGGAGACCAGCCCCGAGGACGTCGACGGCATGCACTCCGCGGCCGGCATCCTCACCAGCACCGGCGGCATGACCAGCCACGCGGCGGTGGTCGCCCGCGGCTGGGGCAAGTGCTGCGTGGCCGGCGCCGGCGAGATCCAGATCGACGAGAAGGCCAAGAAGATCAAGGTCGACGGCAAGACCTACGGCGTGAAGGACGTGCTCTCGATCGACGGCACCACCGGCGAGGTCTTCGCCGGCGAGATGCCCACGGTCGCCCCGAAGCTCTCCGGCAACTTCGCCACGGTCATGGGCTGGGCGGATAAGTACCGCAAGCTCGGCGTGCGGACGAACGCCGACTCGCCGGCCGACAGCAAGCGGGCCCGCGAGTTCGGCGCCGAGGGCATCGGCCTCTGCCGGACCGAGCACATGTTCTTCGAGGGCGACCGCATCCTGGCCATGCGAGAAATGATCCTCGCCGATAGCAAGCCGGCGCGTGAAAAGGCGCTCAAGAAGCTCCTCCCTTACCAGCGGAAAGACTTCGAGGGCATCTTCAAGGCGATGAAGGGCCTGCCGGTCACCGTCCGGCTGCTCGACCCGCCGCTGCACGAGTTCCTGCCGCACGACAAGAAGGGCCAAGCCGAGCTCGCCAAGGTGCTGGGCGTCAAGCCCGCCGAAGTCGAGCGACGCGTCTCGCAACTCCACGAGCTGAACCCGATGCTAGGCCACCGCGGGTGCCGGCTGTCGATCACCTACCCGGAGATATTGGTCATGCAGGTGACCGCCATCACCGAGGCGGCGATCAACTGCAAGAAGAAGGGCGTCGACGCCAAGCCGGAGATCATGATCCCGCTGGTCGGCACGGTGAAGGAGCTGGCGATGCTCCGCGAGCTGGCCGAAGAAACGATCGTCAAGGTTAAGGCCGCCAAGAAGTACGACGGCAAGCTCGGCGAACTGATTGGCACGATGATCGAGATCCCCCGCGCCGCGCTAACCGCCGATGAGGTCGCCACCGAAGCCGACTTCTTCAGCTTCGGCACCAACGACCTGACGCAGATGACCTTCGGCTACTCACGCGACGACGTGAACGGCTTCCTGCCGGATTACATTGGCCAGGAGATCTTGCCGACCGACCCGTTCCAGTCGCTCGACGCGACCGGCGTTGGGCAGCTCGTCGAGATGGCGGTTGCGAAGGGGCAGTCGGTCAACAAGAAGATCAAGCTCGGCATCTGCGGCGAGCACGGCGGCGACCCCGCTAGCATCGACTTCTGCCACAAGGTCGGCCTGCAGTACGTCAGCTGCAGCCCCTTCCGCGTGCCGATTGCTAGGTTGGCTGCCGCCCAGGCGGCGCTCGCAAGCCCCAAGTAACCGGCTGACCGCACAGCTTCGCGAAGAGGATGCCCCCGCGCTATCAAACCACTCTGAGTAGTCGATGGCTGTCCTGGCAGTGTTAATTTTCTCCGGGTTTGGTCTAGTCGTGCCCGTGGGGCTGTTCGCCGTGATGTTCTGCACGCAGCTGGTTGTTGATGGCGCCTTCGGGGAGGGGTACTACGTCAAGCACGCCTGGCCGAAATCCCTCGGCTGTTCCGTTGCGGCGCTGCTGGTGTGGTACTTCGGTAGTTGGTTGAACGGACACAAAGCGAGGGTGCTGGTTGACCAGGAGACGAATGAAGAGGTTGTCATTCGCCCGGACCACTCGTTTTTCTTCATCCCCGTACGCTGTTGGTCGTTAATCATCCTGGCGGCAGCCGTGTTAGCGGCGGTGTCCGGCGAGTTCGCCGGTTAGCCGATGGCCCAGGCGGCGGTTGGCGCCTGCTTCGGCCTGATCTATACCCAGCCCGCGAAGGGTTTTCCGTGGCTAATCACGGACAAGATTTGACACCGCTTGCAGGTATTCCTAACCCCGTCGCGATGCTTGCGTCGACGTGAACCCGTCGATGACGCAAGCGAAACACCAACTCGTAGAGCTCCCAACCGCTGCTGCCAAGAGGTCAACCGCACCTGCTTCGGACGACGCGTGCGTCGCTGGATAGGTGTGTTTGGCCTCTTTTTTGCGCCTACTTGTTTTTGATCGCTGCAAGGTGTTATGACGACGCCCCTAATCGGAATCGCTGTTTTTGTTTGCGTTTTGACCGGTCTAGCTCCCGCCGAAGCCGCTTTCATCATTGAGCCCAACGGAAAGGCGAACGACCGATTCTTAGCGCCGGTCGGAATCAACGGCACCTCGACACTTGCCGGAGCAGGCACGCTTGCGGCGTTTGGCTTGACGCCGGACGCCCCTTCCGTGTTCGGCGGCGCCGAGTACCGCTACACCTACACGCCCGGTGTTGATGGCGACAACACCGCCTTTGCTGCCGGTGACCGACGTAATTCGTTCGCCACGTTTATCGCCTCGGGGCTACCGGCAAACTTCAATGGTCGGTATCGCGTCTTTCGGGCTCATCCTCAAACCGACAATGTATCCGGCGGGCCGGTGACGTACGAAGTGCAAGTGAATGGGGCGACCCAGCTAACGCAGGTCGTCGATCAAAACCTTGTCGATATCTCGACGGGACTCTCAACGGGAGCAAATATCGGCCTATGGGAGTTGATAGGCGAAGTCACCGTCGCCGATCCGAGCGACACCATCACCGTTGTGCAAACGGCCACGAACCCGTCGTTTGTTTCGATGCGTACCGCAGGCGTGCTTTTTGAGTCGATACCCGAACCCGCAAGCTGCCTGCTGATCGCCGGAGTATTTGGCCCCGGTCTGATTGCTCGACCGCGGCGAGCCGCCCCAGGCGTTGCTGCCCGTTAGGGTCACGCTCAGCCTGCCTTGCGGGCCTCGCGGGTCGTGTCGTCGGCGTCGTTGAGGACGCGGATGGTGGCGCCCGGCGGCGTGCGGCGTTCGCGTATGAAGCCGCGGGCGCCGTCGCGCAAGAAGGGGGCGTACTCGGCAGCGGGGCTGCCGGTGAACTGCTCGTCGAGCGCTTCGAGGCGTTCCTCGAGCGACAAGCCGCTGCGGTAGATGATCTGGTATGCCGCCTTCAGCTCGCGCACCGCCTGAAGCTTTAATCCCGCGCGGCGGATGCCGACCTTGTTCAGGCCGACGATCAGGCCGCTGCCGCCGTCGACCATGACAAACGGCGGGACGTCTTGCGCGATGCGGGCCATGCCGCCGATCATCGCCAGGCGCCCGACCCGGCAGTGCTGGTGCACCGCGCTGCCGCCGCCGAGAAAGGCCCGCGAGCCGACCGAGACGTGGCCGCCCAGCATGACGTTGTTGGTCAGCACGACACGGTCCCCGATCGCGCAGTCGTGCGCCACGTGCGAGGCGACCATCAGCAGGCAATCGCTGCCGATGCGGGTCTCGCCGGTGTCGTTCATCGCGCGGTGAACGGTCACGTTTTCGCGGAAGACGTTCCGGTCGCCGACGATGACGGGCCCCGGCGATTCGGGCCTCGCCAGGTGTTGGGGCATCCCGCCAAGCACGACGCCCTCTTCCACAAGGTTGTCGGCGCCGAGCGTAACGCCCGCCTTGACCGTCACCCGCGAGGCGAGTTTGCAACCGGGGCCGATCTGGGCGCCCGCTTCGACCAGCGAGAACGGACCGATCGCAACGCCCCGCGAGACGCGGGCCGACGGGTCCACCACCGCGGAGGGGTGAATCGACATGCAGGGTCCTTCCAGCAGGACCGCGGAGGGCTTCGCGGCCGAGCCTTGAGGCTCGCGGCGAGGCGTCCGAGGTCGGGGACGGCCGACTCTCGGTCTGCCGGCAGTGGCGGGACCGAACGGTGGTCGGCAGAAGCTGACATCCACCAATAAAGCTCGTATCGGTCGCGCCGGCGGCGCCGGCTTAGCCAGAAGTGCCGATTCTGCCTAGAACCCCTTGGGGGCGCCTGTCGCCGCCGCCTCTACCGTCGCCGGCGCCGGCTGCGTTACGCTAGTGCTCGCGAGGGACGCCAAGCGTCACTCCGATCGTTCCATCCCAGGTCCCCCAAGCCGCGACCAGCCATGCCCAACCCCTCCCAGTTGTACGACGAAGCGGACAAGCTCAAAGATGCCGGCGACCTCGACGGCGCCGTGGCAAAGCTGCTTCAGGCGGTCGAGATCGACGCTAGCTACGGGCTGGCGTACTCGGCGCTTGCCGTCGTCGAGCAGAAGCGCGGTAACCACGAGCAGGCGATCGAGCACGCCAAGAAGGTGACCGAGCTCTCGCCCGACGACGCCTTCAGCTACACCGCCCTCAGCGTGACCTACCAGCGGGCCTACGCGGGGATGGGCGAGATGAGCTACATCCAGCTCGCCGAAGACGCGATGGCGAAGAGCCGCGAAGTCGAGATGCAGCGGCGCTGACCGCGAACGGTGAGCCCGCTTGCCGGCTAGCCCCGCAGCCGCTCCCAGGCGTCGAGGAGCAGGCTGGCGGCGCGGTCGATTTCGGTTTCGGTCGTGTACCAGCCGACCGAGAGGCGGACCGTACCCCGAGCGGCTTCCGGCTCTTGGCCCAGGGCTTCAAGGGTTTGCGTAAGGCGTACGCGGTCACGGTCGCCGGAGCCGAGCGGCGTGGCGCAGACCTCCGGGCAGGCGGCCAGGAGTTCATCTCCGGCGACGCCGGGGAACGCGGCGGCCAGGGTGTTCGGCAGCCGCTGAGCGCCCTCGCCCCAAACGATCAACTCGTCACCGACGCCCTGACTCAGCTGGTCGAGCAGCCCGTCACGGAGCATCTCCATCCGCGGCGCCGCGTCTTCCGCGCTCGCCGCCGCGAGTTCCGCCGCGTAGCCGAAGCCAACAATTGCCGCCACGTCGGGCGTGCCCGGCGTAAGAAAGGCGCCTCCGCCGTAGCACGGCCCTGTTTCGAGCCCCCGCCGGATGAACAACGCGCCGGCGCCTTTCGGGCCGTAGGCCTTGTGGCTCGCGAAGCTCAGCAGGTCGACGCCCAGCTCTCGCACCGCGATGGCGACCTTGCCGAACGACTGCGTGGCGTCGGTGTGCAGCAGCGCGCCACGCTGGCGGCACGACTGCGCCGCCTCGGCCACCGGCTGCGCGGCGCCGATCTCGTTGTTCGCGTGCACGACGTGGGCGAGGCCAATATCGGTTGCGTTCGATTCGGCGAGGCGATCACTCACCAGAACGCCACGGGCGTCAACGGGCAAGCGGTGCTCCGGGGCCACCAGGTTGGTGACCGCCCAGTGGTCGACGGTTGTGCAGACCTGTTCTTTGCGTTCATCGGCGCCGATGCGTCGCCCCAGGCTGAAGGCGAGCCGGCAGCTCTCGGTGGCGCCGGTGGTGAAGTAGACCTCGTCCGGCTCGGCGCCGATCGCCCTCGCGACCCGCACGCGGGCGTCGTCGATCGCCTGCGCCGCTGCCCTGCCGAGCGCGTGTTCGCTGAGGGGGTTGCCGTAGTGCTCCGCCAAGAAAGGGAGCATCGCCTCCTGCACGCGGGGGGCGATCGGCGTCGTGGCGTTGTAGTCGAGATAAATTGGGCGCATGAAGAGCGATCAACCGTCAGTGGTCAGCCGTCAGCCAAGCTTAGCTCATGTGGGGCTGATCACCGAATGCCGACCGCTCTGAAAGGGTAGCACGCTGGCCGCTGCTTCACGCCTGCTTGCCGACGACCCGCTTCTGGACGTCGGTCTCGAGCACGCCGAATGCCTGCTCGTGCCGCTGCACGCTCAAGTGCAACGCCTGCAGCATCCGCTTCGCTGTGTAGTAGTTCGTGACGATCCGCTGCTTCACCTGGACGGGCTCGGTCGGGACGCCGTAGGGCTGCGAGTTGAGCCCGAAGTCAAGAATCAGCTCTTCGGGTGTGCCCGTAACGCGGCAGAAGTTCGCGTAGGTGCACAGGGCTTCTTTGTCCTCGACCTCGACGCGCTGCCGTTGCACTGGTGCGGCGCTTTCGGCTGCCTGGGCGGGGGCGGGCGTGGGCTCGGCGCCCGTTTCTTCGGGGGTGTCTGCCACGGTAGGGGTTCCTTCGGCTAGGCCGCCCGTGCCCGTCACGGCTGAAGTCAGGTCGTCGCTGCGAGCCAGTCGTCGCTGCGAGTCAAGTCGCCAGTGCGGAGAGGTTGCCAGTGCGAGGCGGGCGTCAGTTGTTCGTGGGCCGCAACGCTGCCTATCTGTTGCGATTCGTACGCGAGTCTACGGCATTCCCCAAAGGGCAGCCATACCCCGGCCGGCCTGTTGTTAGGGGGGTTCCGACCAGAGTTCCCTCAGGGCGCCAGATCGCCCGCGTTGCTGCCGTCACCTCGGGTGAGGCTGAGGATTACGCTGACCGCGTCGGTCCGGGGGGTGAGGTACTCGGACGCCTTGCGGAGCTCGAGTTCGCGGAGCAGCCCGTGGTGCCGCGCTTCGCCCCGTTCGTCGACCCATGCGCGGCCCTTGATAAGCAGTAGGCGATCGAATGAACCCCAACGGGGCTCGAGCCAGCGGAGCATTTTCTTCATCGGCGCCACGGCGCGGGCGACGAGCGTGTCGAACGTGCGGGCTTCGAGCAGGCCGTCGACACGGCTGGCGTACACGGGCGTGTCGAGGCCGAGCTGTCCGACCATGTCGCCGAGCGCGCCCGCCTTCTTCTGCACCGACTCGCACAAGCTGACCCGCAGGTCGGGCCGGACGATCGCCAAGACGATGCCCGGCACACCGCCGCCGGAGCCAACGTCCAGCACCCGCTCGTCCGGCCGCAGCAGCTTTGCTAGCTCGAGCGTGTCCGCCACGTCGCGCGTTGCGAACTTCTCGAAGGTAGTATGCCGCGTGAGGTTCATCCGCTCGTTCCACGCCCACAGGAGCTCACGGTACGCATCGAGCCGCTCTAACTGCTCGGGCGCAAGCTCGATCGAGGCGGCGGCGAGGGCCCCGTTCAGCGACTCTTCGCAGGACTCTCCGGTTGCTCCGACGAGGGAGGCTTCTTGCTGTTCTGGTGTGTGGGGCGCTGTCATACTGTTCTATTAGGGCGGATGACGAACTTGACGCAGCTTAGCACGAGCGACACCAATGCACGAACCAAGCTACCGGCAGATTACCACGTCCCGATGCGTTGTCGCAGCAGCTCTTCTGGCTTCCACGTTTTCGTCGGTGGGCTGCACGTCGATCACCGTTGACCATCCGATCGGCGCCCCGACCGGCGAAGAGACGTCCGCCGGCGTTGACCTCGCCGCGGCGATCGACGGCGCTTGGGTAACCGCAGGAGACGAAGCGGTTTCGGAGCCGGGTAGCGGCGATGGGGATAATCAGGTGCTCTACGTGAAATACGCCGGTAACGGCTTGGTGAACGTCGCCGGTGTGTATTGGGATGGCGAGCGGTTTGCGCTGGAAACCTATCGCTTTTTGCTCTGCGAGAACCGGGGCGAGCTGTTCCTGCACTGGAGCGAAACGGACAACCCACCCGACGGCGACGCGGCGCCCGCGGCAGATCAGCCAGGCTCAGCAGGCCCCGCAGGCAAGTACGAGTTTCAGCTTGTCCGCGTGTCGGAGGATTCGTTGAAGATTACGGCGCCCGACGCCACGGAGTGCGACTTGGCGGTCGAGGCGAAAACGATCGCCGGGCAGATGATCGAGCGGCGGCTAACCGACCCCACGACAGGCGAAATGGTGGAGTCACGCGAGTTGCACCTGACAGCAGGGCCAGCGCAACTCGCGAACTTCTTCGCCGGTGATCGGCTCAAGAAGTTGTTCCCGGAAGTCGGCACGGTAGCGCTCCGTCGGATCGCGACGCTAACCACGGATGAGCCGGCGCCGGAGCCGCCAAGACCTGCTGAGGAGCCGCCCGCGCCGGCTGCCCCCGCGCCGGTGGCCCCTGCGCCAGTGGCCCCTGTGCCGGTGGCCCCTGTGCCAGTCGCCGACCCGAATGAGTAGCCCGCCCGCCGCGTGAACTGATCTGAGAGAAACCCCCTTGTTCGGGCTGATCAATCTGAATAAGCCCAAAGGCCTGACTTCGCGGGACGCGGTGAATCGTGTCCAGTGGCTTGTTCGCCAAGCTGAAGGCGAGGGCGGCCGGCTCGCCCCCAAGAAGACCAGCAGCCGAGTCGGGCACGCCGGGACGCTCGACCCGATCGCGACCGGCGTGCTCGTTGTTTGCCTCGGCCCGGCGACGCGGCTGATTGAGCACGTGCAGCGGCAGCCAAAGCGGTACCGCGGGACGTTCCTGCTGGGCCGGCGTAGCCCGAGCGACGACGTCGAACTCGAAGCCGAGCTGCTCGCCGACCCGCCGGTCCCCACCGTCGCCGACATCGCCGCGGCGCTGCCGGCATTCGTCGGCCAGATTGAACAAGTCCCGCCTGCTTACTCGGCGATCAAGATCAAGGGCCAGAAGGCGTACGACCTTGCCCGCAAGGGCCAACGGGTGGAGATCGCCCCGCGACCGGTCACCATCCACGGCATCGACATCGTCCGCTACGACTACCCGGAACTGGTGCTCGGCATCCGCTGCGGCTCGGGCGCCTACATCCGCGCGCTCGGCCGCGACCTGGCGGAGTCGCTCGGCACCGCGGCGGTGATGAGCGAACTGGTGAGGACCGCCATCGGCGAGTTCCACGTTGACGATGCGATCTCGGTTCAAGACCTCAGCGAAGATATTCTCGGCGGCGTCGTGCTGCCGGCCGAGTGGGCGGCGCCCGACTTGCCACGCGTTGAACTCTCCGCCGGTCAGGTCGTCGAACTCCGACACGGCCGCCCCGTCGACCGCCCCGTCGCCGGCGACCCGCCCGAGATCGTCCTGATGACCCCCGACGGCGACTTCTTCGGCCTCGGTAAAATTGGCCGCGCGGGCAAGCTCTGGCCTGTACGGGTATTCGACGTGGCTAAGGAACGTGAGTAAGCAACGCACACCGGTCGCTGACGCTCACGACTCCCCACCAGACCAGCTAGCGATCCGTGAGCGTCAGCGACCCGTGCGTCTCGCGGGCCACTGTTCGGTTGCCCCGAACATCCGGTCTCTAACGCCTGACCGGCTCGCAACCCTCGCGCGATTGCTAGCAGCCGGTTTGCCAAGCGTCATGTTATGAGCTAGCGGAAGTCGAAGCCTGAGGATGACGGGGCAAGGTGCGCGCGGAGCGCTGTTCCCCGACTCCTGAATCCTGACTCCTGCTCCATGCCCGATCGCTCCATGAAGCTCGACCTGGTGGCCATCGCCTTAGCGGCGGTGACGCTGCTGCTGGGGTTTTCGGTCGGCTCGTACGACCGGGGCGACCCGCCCAGCACACTGGTGTGGCCCCCGCGGGTCGAGGTCAACAACGCGTGCGGACCCGGCGGGGCCTACGTCGCGCACACGCTGTTTGAGATGATGGGCGTGGGCGCCTACTACGCGGTGGCGAGCCTGGCGGTCGTAACGGTGCTGCTGCTGATGCGGCGGTCGATCGATCAGCCCGTGACGCGCACCGTCGGTTGGAGCCTATCGCTGCTCGGCGTGGCCACGCTTGCGGCGATGCTTACGCCCGACTGGTCGCCCGGGCCGGTGGTCGGCGCGGGCGGCTTCCTGGGCGCGATGGGGCGGGCGTGGCTCGAAGCAAACTTCGCCGCCGCGGGCGCCTACATCTTCGCCGGCAGCGTGCTGCTCGCTGGGTTGTTGATGGCGACCGACTACCTCGTCTTCCGAATGGCCGCGACCGCCACGGCGGCCAGCGGCGCCGGCCTGCTCAAAGCGGGGGAGTTGGGTCAAGCCGCCGCGCGCCGCGTCAGCGGCGGCCGGGCTGGGCTGGAAGCCGCCAACGGTAGGGCGGCGGTTGCTGACGAAACTGCCGACGAAGAGAGCGAAGAAGACAGCGACTGGGAAGAGGGCGAGTGGGACGAAGAAGAAGCCGAAAGCGCCGGCGACGGCGAGATGGCGGACCAGGAAGAGGGCGAGTGGGAGGATGAAGACGACGACGCGGCCGAGCTGACCGTCCGAACACCGGGCGATTCAGGTATCAGCAAGGCGGCCAGCGGCAAAGCGGGCGACGGCAAGCCATTAGCGGCCGACGCGGCGATCACCGACGCCAAGCCGGTAACCGCCGCCGCGGCGGTAGCCGCCGCCGCCGGCGGCCTGGGTAGCAAGATCGCCGCGGCGTTGATCAAGCCCAAGGAGCCTACGCCCGAGGAGACTCCCGCCCCCACGACGGCGGCGCCCGAGAAGGCGTTGCTGAAGGAGAAGCCGAAGACCGAACGCGACCAGATCATCGACCAACTCGACAAGGCCGATCAAGAGCACGAGGTCGACGACGACTATGAGCTGCCGCCGGTCGACCTGCTGCTGCCCGCCGAGGACGTCAGCTACGAAGCGCACGAAAAAGAGGTCCGCCGCAAAGCGAAGATCCTCGAGAAGACGTTCGCCGACTTCGGTTTCAACGTGAAAGTTGTCGAAGTCGAGACCGGGCCCGTCATCGCGCAGTACGAGGTCGAGCTCGAAGCGGGGCTGCGGCTATCGAAGATCACCGGGCTGGCGGATGACTTGGCGATCGCGTTGCGGGCGCCGAGCGTGCGGATCGTCGCCCCCATCCCGGGCAAGAACACCGTTGGCATCGAGGTGCCCAACGAGAACCGGCAGCTCGTCCGGCTGCGGGAGGTGATCGAGGAGACCGACGGCCGAGCCCGGCGGATGAAGATCCCTGTTTACCTGGGCAAAGACGTCGCCGGCAACCCAATGATCGTCGACTTGGCGGCGCTGCCCCACCTGTTGATCGCCGGACGGACCGGCACCGGCAAGAGTGTCTGCCTCAACTCGATCATCGTGTCGATCCTGATGAGCCGCGGGCCGGACGAGGTACGGATGCTGATGATCGACCCGAAGATGGTCGAGCTCTCCGGTTACCGCAAGCTGCCGCACCTGATGCACCCGGTCGTAACCGACATGAAGAAGGCCGAGGCGATCCTCGCCTGGGCGGTCGACAAAATGGAGGAACGCTACCAGCTGCTCGCAAAGGCGGGCGTCCGGCACGTGAGCAGTTATAACCAGTTGAGCGGGGAGGAACTGCGTGAGCGGATCGAATCGGCGGAGGGGCACTCGCTCATGGAGGCCGAGTGGGACCTGGTGCCGAAGCAGCTGCCGTTCATCGTGATCGTCGCCGACGAGATGGCCGACCTGATGATGACGGCCGGCAAAGACGTCGAGGGGCACATCATCCGCCTGGCGCAGAAGAGCCGGGCGGTCGGCATCCACCTGATCCTCGCGACGCAGAAGCCGACCGTCGACGTCATCACCGGCTTGATCAAGTCGAACCTGCCGGCACGGATCGCCTTCCAGGTAGCCAGCCGGACCGATAGCCGCGTCGTGCTCGACGAGATGGGCGCCGACAAGCTGCTGGGCAACGGCGACATGCTGTTCCTGTCGCCGGGCACCAGCATGCTGCTGCGCGGGCAGGGGACGTACCTCTCCGACGACGAGATCACGCAGGTCGTCGACTACGTCGGCACCGACGACCAGCAGTTCGCCGCGGAGCTGATGCAGCTCAAGACCAAAGAGGAGCAAGAGGAAGACGAGAAGGCCGCCGGTGGATTCAAGCAACGCGATGATTTGTACGAAGCAGCCGTTGACGTTGTCGTCCGTGAGGGCCGCGGGAGCGTCAGCCTGTTGCAGCGTTGCCTGGGCATCGGCTACGGCCGAGCGGCCCGGCTGATTGACTTCATGGCGGAGGACAAGATCGTAGGCCCTTACAATGGCTCGAACGCCCGCGAGGTGCTGATCAGCGTCGCCGAGTGGGAGGCGATGACCGCTGAGGGGGGAGAAGTTGAAGAGCCTGCGGCGACGAGCACAGCCGCCGCGGCGCCCTGGGAAGACGGCGTCCCTGCGGCGGGCGCCGACGCCGACGTGGAAGTGCTCGCCTCCAGCGAAGAGAGCGAGGCGTGGTACGAAGCGGACGAAGAAGAAGCGGACGAAGAAGCCGAGGCGGAAGACGCGTCAGCCGAGGACGACGAGTGGGAAGCTAAGGGCGAGGAGGGCGCAGAGGACGAGGTCGACGAAGCCGAGGACGACCAGGAGTGGGAGTACGAAGAGGGGGACGAGAGCGAGTCCGCCGAAGGCGACTCAGCGGAGGGCGAGGACGAAAACACCGGAGATGAAGCTTGGGAAGACGAGGAATCGGAGGCCGATGCGTGGGAGGACGAAGAGGGCTCAGCGGCGTAATCCAAGGAACCGTTGGAACCGGGCGCCGGCGTGAACTAAACTCTACTGGAGAGGACTACTCGTTCACGCACTCACAACGTCCGCTCTGAGGCCCCTGTGATGACTGCTCGCTACCCGCTCGCGTTGCTAATCCTCTCGTCCGCCATCGCCCTGCCCGTGGCGACCGCCCAGCCGACGGGGCAGTCGGTCGTCGTCGAGGTCGAAGGGCCGACGCTCGTGGCGCCGCCCGCCCCGACGGTCGTCCCGGCGCCGGTCGGAGTTTACTCCCCGGCTGTCCACGCGGCGCCGGCGGTCGAGTGCTGCCCGATCGAGGTGCTGCGTGAGCACGCGACGCTGTCGGCCAAACACGCGTACCGCTGCTACGGCGGGCCGATGACGCAGGTGCTGTGCGTCGACAACCCGGCCGACTGCTGCCAAAAGTTCTTCGCCGTGCCGGTCTGTGTGCCGAAGTGCTGCGTTGACGAGCCGACCTGCGTGACCTCGACCGTTGGGCTGCTGGGCCGCGGCATCGTTGTCTACAAGTGGGCGTGCGGCTTCGAAGCGGTCGTCACGTTCCGGGTCCACGGCGGCGTGCTGATCACTTACCGTTAGCCGTCGCCCAAAGGCATGGCGTGAGCGGCCGCGGCGTCGATCCGCGAAGGGCGGGGAGCCACCGGTTCGCCCCGCTCAGCGGCTGCCGCTCCGGCCTGCGGTCGGCTGCTTCTCGATCATCGAGTCGAGCATCGTGCCGATCAGGGCGGTCGTCTCGGCGTCCTTGGCCCCGTCGGCCGCCCCGGCGCCCTGACCGACAACCATCACGCGTGGCGTGATGCTGATGCCACTCTGGCCGACGACTTTTAACACCTCGACCAGCGCGGCGTTGCCCTGGCCGATCTGCTCGGCGATCAGCTTGTAGGCGTCGGCCTGGGCCTCGGCCTTGATGCGGACCGCCTCGGCCTCGGCGCCCGCCTCGATGATCTTGCGTTCCTTCTCCTGCTCGGAGATCTGCACCGCGTACTTGGCGGTCGCCAGCTTCTTCTCTTCCTCGGCCTCCTGCTCGGTCCGCGTCAGCTCCTTGCGCTGCTCGGCAGCCCGCTGCTGCTCCTTAAAGGTCTCTTGCTCTTGCAGGGCGATCTCACGGTCGGTCTGCGTCTTGAGCAGCGGCCCGAGCGTCTGCTCGTCGCCGACGTCGCCAATGCGGACCGCGGTCACGGTAGCCCCGATCTTTGCCATCTCCGCCCTTAGCATGTCGAGCGATTGCGACTCTTGCTGCGAGCGCTGCTTGACGTAGTCGAGCGCCTTCACCCCCTCGGCGTTGTTGCGGAAGATGGCCCGCACGGCGCTATTCATTACGGTGCGCAAGCCTTCCTGGTCGTCGCCGACCGTGGCGACCAGCAGCGGGGCGTTCGCCGGTTCGATCTCGTACTCGACGCGCACGTCCACGGGGAAGGTGTAGCCGTCGGAAGTCCGGACGACGATCTCGCTCTCCTCGTGCTCGCCCGTCGTGGCGACGGTCGCGTCGGTGTAGCGGACGACTTGTTTGCGGGTTGAGATAACCGTCACCTCGAGCGCCTTGGTGTTCAGGTAGTATTTGTCCGGGAAGAGCGGTGTGCGCCAGATGCCGCGTTGCCCCTGGGCGACCAGCCGGGCGAGACGGCCCGACTCGGCAGCGCCGGCCGCGGCGCCTTGGTCGGCGTCGCCCGCCCCGCCCTCCGCGAGCGGCGCGTCGGCGGGGGCCACGGGCCGGTCGCCAACGTTCGACTTGACTACGCCCACGGTCGCTTTGTCGATGATCGTAATATCGGCCATCAACACCTCGAACAGCTTGGTGTTGATGCGGTACGAGCCCGGCTTGAGGACCCATGTCTGCGGCCCTTTGTAGCCGCCGCCGTCGGTGAGGAAGTAGGTCGCGTTCTGCATCTTGGCCGCTTCGCTCTCGCTCCACTCGGGGGCGTAGGTCGTGCCGGGCGGGAGCGGCTTGCCGTCGCGGGCGTTGAGCAGACCGACTTGGCCGGCGGAGACCTGCACGAGCGGCTCGAAGTCGATGTCGTAGATGCCGGGCCAGTAGAACGGGTGCCAGCCGGGGCCGAGGATCTCGGCCTGCGGGCCCTTCTCCCCATCGGTGGCGATGATCTGCCCGGCCGGCAACGACTGGAAGCCGATGTTCTTGCTCACCAGCCCGATGCGGTCCTCGGCGACATTGCGGAACGAGGCGAGGATAAACCCAGCGACGACCGCGGCGACCGCCAACCCCAACGCGCCGGCGCGGAGGTCGGTGCGTGGGCTCTTCGTGGCGGCGACGGTCAGCAGGACGGCGGCCAAGAGACCGCCGAACAAGAACAGGGCAGACATGCGATTTCCTCGGTGCGGGGAGGCTCCGGCGTAGCAAGGCGTTGTTGCAGCCGGAGCGTACGTTCATTGGGGCAAGTCGAGGCGTGGCGCCGGTGCGAACCGGCGGCGCCGCCACGGTGTCCCGAAAGCGTACCATCCGCAGGGCAGCCGGGGCGGCACGCTGACGGTTACTTCGCCCCGCCGCCCGCGATCTTGCCGTTCCCGCGATGCCGACCGCCTACGCCTGCGTTGACACCGGCCGATACGGGCCGTTATCCTCCTCACACTCAACCCAACCCGTCGCGGGTAGCCCCATTCCCACACCTGTCGTCATCATTCCGATACCCCGAGTTCGGCGGCCCTAGGGCGGTTCGGTTGGCATTGATACAACCCCAAGCCCCGAGGCCCCTCGGCCTCGGGGTTTTTTTGTGGACGAAGCATGGAGCCGTCAGCTGTCAGCCCGCCCTTCCGAAGCTGACCGCTGATCGCTGAGAGCTGACCGCTATGCAAATCGAGATCTACGACACGACGCTCCGCGACGGCGCCCAGGGCGAGGGCGTCAACTTCTCGCTCGAGGACAAGGTGCTGATCGCCCGTCGGCTGGACGAGTTGGGTTTCGATTACATCGAAGGGGGCTACCCGCTGTCGAACCCCAAGGACGCCGAGTTCTTCCAGCGGATCGTCAAGGAGCCGCTCACGCATAGCAGAGTTTGCGCCTTCGGCATGACTCGCCGCAAAGGGGTGAAGCCGGCCGACGACCCCGGCATGCAGGCGTTGATGGCGAGCGGGGCGCCCGTCGTTACGATCGTTGGCAAGACGAGCGACTTCCACGTCGCCGAGGTGCTCCGCGTCAGCGAGCAGGAGAACCTCGACATGATCGCCGAGACGGTTGCCTACTTCGTCGGGCAAGGGCGCGACGTGATCTACGACGCCGAGCACTTCTTCGACGGTTGGAAGGCGAACGCGGCGTACGCGGCGAAGACGATCCGCGCGGCGGCGGACGCGGGGGCGGTGCGCATCGTGATGTGCGACACCAACGGGGGGTCGATGCCCGAAGAGGTCGCCGCGATCACCGGCGATGCCGCCGGGGTCCTCAAGCCAGCCGGCGGTACGCCGCTGGGCATCCACACGCACAACGACTGCGACCTGGCGACCGCCAACACCCTGGCCGCCGTCGACGCCGGCGCCGGGCATGTGCAGGGCACCATAAACGGCCTGGGCGAGCGGTGCGGCAACGCCGACCTCATCGCCGCGGTCGCGAACCTCGCCGCCAAGAAGGAGGGCTACGAAGTCCTCGGAGGGCGCCAGCGCCAGCGCCACGCGGTGGAGCACCTCACCGAGCTCTCGCGTTACGTTTACGAGATCGCGAACATGAGTTATCGAACGAACCAGGCGTTCGTCGGGCCCAGCGCGTTCGCTCACAAAGGGGGCATGCACGTCCACGCCATCAACCGCGTCGCCGCGAGCTACGAGCACATACCGCCCGAGAGCGTCGGCAACCAGCGGCGCGTGCTCGTCAGCGAGCTGTCGGGCCGATCGAACATCGTGGCGATGGCTGAGAAGCACAACATCGCCGAGGACAAGACGCTTATGAACCGCATCCTCCAAGAGGTGGTTGAGCGTGAGAACCGCGGCTACCAGTACGAGGCGGCCGAGGCGTCGTTCGCCCTGCTGGTGAAGCGCCTCGCCGGGACTTTCTCACCCCACTTCGAACTGGTGAAGTTCCACTCGGAGGTCGAGTCCCGCGGCGGCGACCCCGTGACCGAGGCGACCGTCAAGCTGCTGGTCGCCAGCCCCGAAGGGGATCAAGTCCGCCACGAGGTGGCCGAGGGAGACGGACCCGTCAACGCGCTCGACGCGGCGCTTCGGAAGGCGCTCGGCGGGTTCTTCCCGGCGCTCAACGACATGCACCTGGTCGACTACAAGGTCCGCGTTATTAACTCCGAAGCCGCCACAGCGGCCAAGGTCCGCGTCGTAATCGAGACCCGCGACGCCGACGGGGAGGTTTGGGGCACGGTCGGCGTCGACGAGAACATCATCCAGGCGAGTTGGGAAGCGCTGGTCGATAGTTTCGAGTACAAGCTGTGCAAGGAAGAGAGCCATGCGTAGAGCAACGCTGCGGGCAGCTTTGTTATTGCCGCTCGTCACGCCGGCGGTTGCGGCCGAGCCGGATCGGGCCCCGCCCAAGATGGCCAACGGAATCAAGGTCGCCGAGGTGACCGCCAACAGCGCCACGGTCTGGACCCGCACCACCGACGGCAAAGCCGCCGGCCGGCCGGGCGAAGTACGCGTGGCCTGGTGGCCGGTCGGCGATAAATCGGAGCGCCGCGAAACGCCCTGGCGGGCCACCGACCCGGAGCAAGACTTCACCCGGCGGTTCGCCCTCTCGGGCCTGTCCCCGGAGACCGAGTACCGCCTGCAAGTCTCCGCTCTGGCGAGTACAAACGAAGCCTCCAGCGGCTCGCGCCTCACCGGCGGGTTCCGCACGGCGCCCGCGGCTGACTCGCCGGCTGACGTCACGTTCACCGTCGTCACCGGCCAACGGAACGACACCCGCGACCGCGGCGACCAGGGGCACGCCATCTACCAGTCGATGCTCGAGCTCAGACCCGACTTCTTCGTCCACACCGGAGACGTCGTCTACTACGACAAGCCGGGCCCTCAGTCGCGTACGCCGGCGCTCGCCCGCTTCCGCTGGAACCGGATGTACGCCTACCCGCTGCAGCGGGAGTTCCACAACCACGTGCCCAGCTACTTCATCAAGGACGACCACGACATCGTCCGCAACGACTGCTTCCCGAAACAGAGCTACGGCGAGCTGACCTGGGACGAGGGCGTCGCGATCTTCCGCGAGCAGACCGCCGCCCCGCCGACGCCCTACCGCACCGTCCGCTGGGGCCGCGACCTGCAGGTCTGGATGCTCGAGGGCCGCGAGTTCCGCTCGCCCAACAACATGCCGGACGGCCCCGACAAGACGATCCTCGGCGCCGAGCAGATCGCGTGGCTCGAGTCGACCATCGCCGCGTCGGACGCGGCGTTCAAAGTGATCATCAGCGCGACGCCGATCGTCGGCCCCGACCGATCGAACAAACAAGACAACCACGCCAACAAGGGCTTTCAGCACGAGGGCGATTGGCTGCGGGCGATGCTGGCGAAGGTCCCGAACCTGTACGTCGCCTGCGGCGACCGGCACTGGCAGTACGCAAGCGTCGACCCGCCGACCGGCCTCCGCGAGTTCTGCAGCGGACCGACCACCAACGCCCATGCCGGCGGCTGGAGCCAGAAGCGTTACGACCCCGAGCGGCACCTCTTCCTACGCGTGAAGGGGGGATTCCTATCGGTCGCCCTGGAGCACAAGACCGGCGCCCCGCGTCTGGCGTTCCGCCACCACCGCGTCGACGGCGCCGTGGTGAACGAGGAGGTGTTCGAACTCGAACCCGCCGCCGAGCCGGCCTTGCCCTAGTGCAGGCACGAGATACGATAGGTGCATGCAGTACACCGTTAGAGGGGTTCCCGAAGAGGTCGACAAGGCGGCCCGCGAGTGCGCAAAACGTGAGGGTCTGAGCCTCAACGAAGTGCTAGTCCGGGCGCTGCGGCAGTCGCTCGGCCTGGAAGAGAAGCCCACCAAGAAGCGCGACTTTGCGTCGGTCTTCAAAGGCGAACCGCTCGAGCCCGAGGTGCTGAAGGCCCTCGAAGAGCAGCGTCAGATCGATTGGGAGATGTGGCCCGGCCTGGAGCCGAAAAAGCGGTCTGAAGGAGAGAGCGCCTGATGCGCTTGCTCCTCGACACGAACCGCTACGGAGACCTCGTCGCCAACGTCAAGGAGGTGACCGAGCGACTTGACGCTGCTCACGCTGTCTACTTGTCGGTCGTTACGCTTGGCGAACTGCATCAGGGATTCTCCTTGGGGGCCAAGCGACGACGCAATGAGCAGCGGTTGCGTGAGGCCTTGACGCTACAGGGTGTGCAGATCCTGCGCCCCGATGAAGAAACCGCCGAGTATTATGGCCGCGCCGCTGCTGCACTCCGCCGCGCGGGCACGCCGATCCCCACGAATGATATCTGGATCGCCGCCCAAGCCCTGCAGCACAACCTGACGCTCGACACCCGCGACGAGCACTTCAAGAAGGTCCGCGGGCTGAAACTGGTAAAGGAATGACGAAGCACGAATGACAAATGACGACTGGCGGCACGCCCGGGGATCGCCTGCGCGTTTCGTCATTCGTCATTCGGATTTCGTCATTGCAGCAAACTCATCCATGCCCACCGACTTCGCCAGCCTCCCCTCCGCTTACGACCACGCCGAAGCCCAGGCAAAGTGGTACCCGTTCTGGGAATCCAAG
>JBCCZD010000045.1:0-19767 GCA_039188275.1 Planctomycetota bacterium | reverse complement strand
GGGGTGGCGGCGGGTCTCGCTCCGGTTGCCGGGCGACCGCCTCGCGCTGGACGACGAGCGGCGCCTTGCCTTGCGGGTCAAGCCGAACGTGTCGGTGCTGTGCGTCGAGGGACGGCGCGGCGCGGCGCGGTACTGGGCGGATGCGCTCAACCCAGCCGGCGGCGTCGACTCGGCGATCCGCGTCGAGACGATCGCCGACTCGGAACTCGCGTCAGCGCGGCTCGATGCGTTCGACGCGGTGGTGCTGTGCAACGTCGCGGAGTTTACCCGCCGCGAGGCGAGGCGGCTCGACGCCTACGCCCGGGCCGGCGGGGGGCTGGCGTTCTTCCTCGGCGACCGGGTGCGGCCGCCACGCTACAACGCTGAACTCGGCCGGCTTGGCGAAGGCGAGCAGGCGGGGCGGGGCGGGGCGGCGTCGCCCTTCCGTTTTGCGAAGCAACGAATGCCGACGCCGGTGCGCCTCATTGCCGAATCGGGTGAGCGCTGGTTGCTCCCGGTCACGGTGGGCGACCCGGTCACCCAGGAGATGCTCGGCGTCGACCCGCTCGACTACCGCCACCCGATCGCCGCGCCCTTCCGCGGCCGCGAGCGCGCTGGCCTGCTGACCACGCCCGTCGAGCGGTACTTCCGCCTGAAGGTCTCCAGCGCGGCCCGGGGCGCCGAGGTCGTGCTGGCCTCGGCGGCGGGCGACCCGCTGATGGTCGCCTCGCCGGTCGGCGGCGGGCGGGTGGTGGTCGTGGCGACGGCCGGTTCCTTGGCTTCGGTGGACCCGGCGACCGGCCGCCCCTGGACGCTCATGCCGGTTTGGCCCAGCTTTGTGCCGATCGCCCGCGAGACGCTCCGCTGGGTCGCCGGCGCTGCGGTTGAGCAGCGGCCGCCGCTGGTCGGTCAGCCGATCAGCGGCCGGTTGATCGACCTCTCCGCGGTCGCCACGCAAGTCGTCCGACCCGACGACGCGCGCGAGCCGGCCGGCGGCGAGTCCGACGGCCGAGGCTGGCGCTACGACCGCACCGACCTGGCGGGATTCTATAGCCTGACCACCGCCGACGCGCCTGCCGACCTTGCCGCCGAGCCAATCAGCCTCGCGGCGGTGAACCCTGAGCCGGCGGAGAGCGACACCACGCGGCTTGACCCGGGTCGCTTGCCGGCCGAGCTGGCGGTCCGCCGCGCGGCGACCGAAGCGGGCGTCGGCGACCCGGCGATCTCGGCCCCGGTTGGAATCCACCGCGGGCTGTTGCTCGCGGCGCTCGGCTTGGTGCTCATCGAGACGTGGCTCGCCTACCGTTTCGGGAGGGGGGCTGCGTGAACGCCTTGCTTGCCCAATCGATCGAGAACGCCCCCGACGCCGTCTGGCGGCTGGACGCCACGTGGCGGTACACGCCTTGGCTGACGGTGCTGGCCGTCGCCGGATTCATCGCGCTGGTGGCCTATTGCTACGCGCGCGAGCTGTCGCCGGCGGGCCGGCCCTACCGGTGGCTGTTGGCGTTGCTGCGGCTCACCACGATCACGTTGCTGATGGCCATGCTCAGCGAACTGCTGATCGCGGGTTCGCGGTCGGGCCGGCCACGGTTCGCGGTGCTGGTCGATGTCTCGGCGAGCATGGGCGTTGCCGACGGTCGTGGCGCCGCTGCGGGTGGCGATGACGGCTTGACGCGGCTCCGGGTGGCGACCGCGGCGCTCAGCAGCGAGCAGCTGACGCTGGTGACACGCTTGTCGCAGGAGTTTGACGTCGACCTGTATCGGTTGGCCACGCGGCTCGACCCGCTCGAGGCCGGCGAAGCGGGTTGGGCGGCCCAACTCGCCGAGTTGGCGCCCGACGAGTCGGCGCCCGCGACCCGTTTGGGCGACGGCATCCACGACGTCCTGCAGGCGGCGGGCGGCCCCGCGCCGCAAGGGGTGCTCGTCGTGTCCGACGGCCGGGTGACCGCCGGCAGACCGCTGGCGGCCGCGGCCGAAACCGCCCGCCGAGCGTCGGCCCCGCTGTACTTCCTGGGCGTCGGCGGCCGCGAGGCGCCGCCCGACGTGGCGTTGGCCGACCTGCTGGCCGAAGAGGTTGTGTTTGTCGACGACTTGGTCAGCTTCCGAGCGACGCTCCGTACCACGGCCGCGGTTACCGAGCCGGTGCGCGTCGCGCTCAAGCGCGAAGGTTCGGACCGCGTGCTCGCGGAGCAGATGATCAAGCCCCCCGCCGGTGGAGGCGCGACGCCTGTTCAACTCATCCACCGGCCCGACCAGCCCGGCGGCTACCGCTACGTGCTCTCGGCGTCGCCGGTCGAGGCCGAGCTCAACCGGGCCAATAACGCCGCGACGCACGCCTTGGCGGTGCGCGACCAGGAGGTGCGTGTCCTGCTGGCCGCCGGCGGCCCGAGTTACGAGTACCGCTACCTGAAGCACCTGTTGGAGCGGGACTCGACCGTCGCTCTCGACAGCTTCCTGCAAGAAGCCGACCCCGACTACGCGTCCGCCGACCCGTCGGCCGTTTCGCGACTGCCGCTCCGCGAAGAGGAACTCGATGCTTACGACGCGGTCGTCGTGATGGACCTCGACCCGCGGTTGACGCCACGCACCTTCTGGCCGGCGCTGCGCGGCTTTGTGGCGGAGCGTGGCGGCGGCCTGGCGCTGGTCGCGGGAGAGAGGAGCCTGCCCGGGGCTTATCGTGACGTCGCTGACTTTGCGGCGCTCTACCCGGCCGAGCTGCCAGCGGGCGGCGAGGCGGCCGGCGCGGGCGCGGGCTTCCGCCTTGCGCCGACGCCCGTCGGGTTGCAGCGGGCGGCGCTGCAGCTATCGGACGACGCCGCTTCCACCGGCCTGGCGTGGCGGGCGTTGCCGCCCCTGTACTGGCACGCCGAGGTTGGGAAGCTCAAGCCGGCGGCCCAGGTGCTGGCGACCCACCCCTCCGCGACCGGCGCCGACGGCGGGCCGGCGCCGCTTATCGTCTCGCAGTACTTCGGCGCTGGCCAGGTCGTGCTGCACGCCGTCGATTCGACCTACCGCTGGCGCCGCCGGACCGGCGACGTTTACTTCGCCCGCTACTGGGTTCAAACCCTGCGTTCGCTGGCCCGTGGACGGCTCGCCGCCGGCGAGGGGGGGGCGGAGTTGTGCGTCGACCGCACGCGCTACGCGCCCGGCGAATCGATCCGCTTGCGGCTGAGCGCGACCGGCGCGGGCGATTCGGTGACCGTGCTGCTGGAGACCGAAGACGGTCCGCAGCAACGCGTAGCACTCACGCCTTCGTCGGACGCTCGGGGCGTCTACCAGGCGACGCTCGACCGGCTGCCCGTTGGCCGTTACCGGGCGGTCGCCGCCGACGCCTCCGGGGGCGAGGTGGCCGCAGAGTTCGAGATCGTCGCCCCGCCGGGTGAGTTCGCCCGCCTCGAGATGGCGGCCGCGGAGATGCAGGCAGCCGCCGAGCGTTGCGGCGGTCGGTTCTTTACGGTCGACCAGGTTGACGAACTCGCCGAGGCGTTGCCCGCGGCCCGCCGCGTCGCGATCGAATCGCTCCCCCCGATCGAGCTGTGGAACCGCTGGTGGATGCTTGCGGCGGTCTGCGGGTGCCTGTCGACGGAATGGGTGCTGCGGAAACGCCGAGCGATGCTCTAGACTGCGTGCCCGTGTGTGGCGTTACGCTAGAATGATCCGGCTGCGTGGCCGACGCCGCGTGGCGCCGCCGGGAACGCCCCGAACCGTCGAAAGGTCCCCCCCGATGCCGCACCCCCTGACCCAACGCCTTGGCGAGTTGCGTGCCCGGCGCCAGCGCGGCCGGTGGTGGGCGGCGTGCGGCCGGGTCGCGGCGGCCACTCTCACCGTGGCGCTAACCGCCATGGCGTTGGACTACGCCTGCCGGTCGCACGACGTCGGGTTGCGCTGGCTCGCCGCGGCGTGCGTGGCCGGTGTCGCCGGCTACGCCACCGTCCGGTGGGCGGCGCCGGTTTGGCGGCGGCCCGAGAGCTCCCCCGGTGTCGCGGCCGTGGTGCAGCAACGCTTCCCGCAACTCGGGAGTCGGCTTGCCAGCGCGCTCGAGTTCGCCGATCAGGCGCCCGACGACCCTCACGCAGGTTCCACCGACCTGCGTCGCGCCGTCGTCGTTGAGACGGCCGCCGAGGTCCAGCGGCTGCCGCTAGACGAGGTTCTCGATCCGACCCCCGCCCGACGGGCTTTGGCCGCTGCGGGCGTGGCGGTATTGGTCGGCGCCCTCTTCGCGTTGTCCGACCCTGCGGGCTTCGCCACCGCCGCTGGCAGGCTCGCGGCCCCGTGGAGCGAGCGCGACTGGCCGCGTCGCAACCGGTTGATCATCGCCGAGGCGCCAACGCGGCTTGCGCGGGGCCAAACGTTCTCGGTCACCGCGGTCGACACCCGCGGCGGCATGCCCGACGACGCCCGCCTGGTTTATCGGTCCAACGCCGGTGGGGTGGAGCGGACGCACGAGCAGCCGCTCATACGCGACCGTGACCGAGGCGTCGCCGAGCGGGCAAACGTGCAGCGATCGTTTGTCTTCCGCGTCGTCGGTGGCGACGACGTCACGATGGCGTGGACCACGGTCGAGGTGGTTGATCCGCCTTCGGCAACCATCGATCGAATCACCGCGGCGCCGCCCGCTTACACCGGCATCCCCGGGGGCGCGGTTGGCCCAGACCTGCGTGTCCTCGTCGGTACCCGGCTCAGGCTGGAAGCCGCGAGCGCAACGGCCGTCGAGTCGGCGTCGCTCGAACTGCGCTTCGGCGATGACGCCGAGCGGCTCGAAGCGGGCGTGTCTGCCCGGCCGGAAGGGGGCGCGGCGATCCTTGTCCCCGCCGATGCATGGGTCGCCAAGGCGGCAACGAGGACCACCGCGAGCGGCCCGCGCCGCAGCGACTCACCGGCGACCGGGGCGTACCAGCTCCGGCTCGCCACCGCCGACGGGGTTGTCGGCGTCACACCGCCGCGGGTGCTGCGGGTGGCGCCCGACCCGGCGCCCGCCGTCGCGTGGCGATTGCCCTCGACCGACCTCTTCGTCACCGCGGGGGCCGTGGCGCCGATCGAGGTGGATGTCGAAGACAATCTGGCAATCCGCTCCGTGACGCTGGTGGCGATCAACGCATCGACGGCCGGTGCGTTGGCGACAGACGCCGGCGCCGAGTCCGCGGGGCGGGAGGGGGCGTCGGCGCCGAGCGACGCGAACGACTTCGCGCGGGTAACGCTCTACGAAGGCCCGCCGTCGCCGCCGGCGAAGCCAGAAGGGCTCTCGTCGCCCGCCGAAACGCGTCGCGTCCGAATGGAGTGGCCTCTCGCGCCGCTCGGCCTGTCCGAGGGGGATCAGCTATTGCTCTCGGTCGAGGCGGGCGACTACCGGCCCGGCGTTGGGGTCACGCCGCTGACGCGGCGGGTGACGATCATCTCCGCCGAGGAACTCGAGACGCGCATCGCCGACGGGGCGGCGGCCCTGGCCCGTGACCTTGAGCGGGCGTTGGCCCAGCAACGCTCGGCACGCGCCGGCGCCGAGTCGGTCGCCATCGACCGCCGCAGCGGCAAGCCGATCGACCGGGCAGTTGCCGATCGGCTTGCCACGCTCGGGTACGAGCAGCGGGAAGTCGCCGAGGCGATCGCGGACCCCGATCGGGGCGCCGCCCGCCAAGCGGAACAGCTCCTCGCCGAGATTGAGAATAACCGGCTCGAACGCCCCGAACTGTCCGCGCAACTCCGCTCCACAGCGTCGGAGCTACGCCGGCTGGCCGATGAGCCGCTCCCCGAGGCCGACCGCGCCCTGGCCGACGCCCGCCGCGCGGCGGCTCGCGCCGCGGAGGGCGCCGCGGCCGAGCCGGGCGAGACGCCTCCCGCCGAGGCGGTCGCCCAGTCGCTTGGCGAGGCGCAATCGCAGCAAGACGCTTCAATCGCTTCGCTTGAGTCGATAGTCGATTCGCTGGGGCGTTGGTCGGACCTGCAACGGTTCGCCCGCGAGGTCGCCGAACTCGAGCGGAGTCAATCAGACCTCGCCGACCAGACCCGCCGGGAAGCGGCGGAAGCGGCGTCCGGTGGCGCCGCCCCGCGCCAGCGCGAGGCGGCGCAGCAGAGACTCGCCGCGGCGCAGTCTGAGCTCGATCGACGTTTTGGGAGGTTGCAGCAGGCGATGCGGGACGAGCTGGCCCAGGCCGGCTCGGCGGAAGCTGGATCGGAGGAAGCCGAGTCTCTCGCCGACCCGACGACCGCGACCCAGCCAATCGACGATGCTCTGGCCGAGTCGGAGGACCGCGCGATCGGCGGCAAGATCCGCGACGCCGCCCGGCAATTGGCCGCCGGTAGGTTGGGGCGTGCCGGCGAACAGCAGCAAGCGGCCGCCGAGGACCTGCGGGAGATGCTCGACCTGCTCCGTGATCGGACGACTCGCGACCCGCGGCGACTCGCCGAGCAACTGCGCGACGCGGCGGAGCGGCTCGCCGAGTTGAGCCGCCAAGCGGCCGAAGAGGCGGCGGCTCCGCCCGGCGCCGACAGCGGGCAAGCCGATCGTCGCGAGCGGCTGGCCGGCCGCGCCGATCGGCTCTCGCGTCGGCTGCAACGCCTCGACGCCGACGAGGCGGCCGACAGCACCCAGCAGGGCGGCGCGGAGATGAGCCAATCCGCCTCGCAGTCGGAGTCCAACCCGCTCCGTGCGGGGCAGTCGTTGGAGCGGGCGCAGCGGCGGCTTGCCGAGGCGCAGCGGCAGCTCGCCGAGCGGCGGGAGCAGATGGACGAAGAGCGGATCCAGACCGCGCTGCAGAAGCTCGCCGACGCGATCGACCGTTACGTCGACCAGCAACGCCGGGTGCTGGAGGGGACGGTACTCGCCGACGAAGCCCCGGCCGACGAGGCCCGCGAGCAGACAGGCCGTCTGGCGGGTGACCAGCAATCGCTCGAGACGAAGCTCGCCGCCGCGGCGGACGAGCTCAGTGGCCGGGCGGTCTTCGAGCTGGCGTTAAGCACCGTGGCGGAAGACATGCGGTCGGCGGCCGGACGGCTCGCCGCCGCGGACGCCGGCAAGCAAACGCAGCGGAAAGAGTACGCGGCGCTCTCGCGGCTGCGGCACATCGCCCAGGTGCTGCGTCCCGACCCGAACGCGCCGCCGGGCGACAGCGAGCAGCCAGGCAGCCAAGAGGGGCAGGCGGGCGATCCACGGGGCGAGCAGCCCGGCGAGCCGCCGCCGATTGCGATCGCCGAGCTGCGGATGCTACGCTTGATGCAGCTGGATGTGAACGCCCGCACGCGCCAGTACGAGGCCGACTCGGCCGCCGGCGTCGTCGAGGGCGCGGGCCGCCGGGCGCTTGCCGAGGAACTCGCCTCGGAGCAAACCCGGCTGGCGGAACTCGTGCAAGAGCTCACCGAACGGATCGAAAACATGCCCCCGCCCGCCAGCCGCCCCGGCCCGGGCCGCCTCGACCCCAACACAGACCGGCTATGAATCTCGCACGCGGTCTACGCCTTCGACGGCTTATCTCGCTCCGCCCGTGCTTCGCCGCTGCGTTGGCCTCCGGGCTGTTGCTGGCGAGTGCCACGCAGAGCTGCGCGGCGCCGGAGTTCGAGGGCTTCGGCGACGACCTGCTGACCGACGACCTCGACGGGCTGCTTGAGGGCCTGCCGGAACTCGACGACGCACCCGACACGCCGCCCGAGGGCCCCCCGCCCGCCGCGGCCGAGCCGAACCCGCTGGAGCGGATCGCTTCGGGCATGGCGGCGGCCAAGCAGCTAATCGCCTCGCGCGGCGCGCCTGCGGAGACAAAGCGGGTGCAAGAGCGGGTCGTGACCGAGCTTGACGAGCTGATCAAACAGGCCGAGAAGCAGAACCCTCCGCCTAGCGGCGCCCCTTCGCAGAGCCAGCAAGCCAAGGATCAGCAGGGCAAACAACGGCAGCAGAGCCAGCGGAGCCAGCCGAAGCCGGGCGAGCAGGCCGGCGGGCGGGAGCCCTCAAACAGGCAGGGCGGCAAGCCGGGCCGGCAAGCCGGCGACGCGAAGGGTTCGCAGGGGAAGAGCGATCAGTCGCGCGAGCGGCTGGCACGGGCCGCCGCACAATCCGCCGACGGGCGACCGCCGCAAGAGTTGGTCAAGGAAGTCTGGGGCCGGCTCCCGCAGCGGATCCGTGAGCAGATGCTCGAGTCTTCCTCCGACGAGTTCCTGCCACAGTACCGCAAAGAGATCGAGCGGTACTTCCAACGGCTGGCCGAGCAGCCCGAGTGAAGGGGCCCCGCATGCGTTGGACGCCGCCCCGCTTAGTGACTCGGGTGATCCGGTTACTGCACGCCGCGATCCTGGCCTTCGCGCTCGAGTTGTCAGCGTCCTGCGCCGCCGAGCCGGTATCGCAGCGCGTTCCGAGTAACCCGGCATCGCTGTCTTCGGCTGACTTGATTACGCCGGCCAACGACGCCATCGAGCGGGGTCTCCGTTACCTGGCGGGCGAGCAGGAGGGTGACGGCTCCTTCGGCGGCGGGTACGGCCGGAACGTTGCGGTCGTGGGCCTGTCGGGCATGGCGTTCATCGCCGGCGGCAGCTCACCCGGCCGGGGGCCTTACGGCAAGCAGCTTGACCGCTGCATCGATTACCTGCTCGCCAACTCCCAGCCCAGCGGCTTTATCACCGTCGGCGGCGCGACGAGCCAGGGCCCGATGTACGGCCACGGCTTTGCCACGCTGCTGCTCGCCGAGGTGTACGGCATGTCGCCGCAGGAGGAGGTCCGCGACAAGCTCTCGGCGGCGGTCAAGCTGATCGTTGGCACCCAGAATGACGAAGGCGGCTGGCGTTACCAGCCGCGGCCGAACGACGCGGATGTTTCCGTGACGATCTGCCAAGTGATGGCGTTGCGCGCCGCCCGCAACGCGGGGCTGCACGTGCCGGCCGAGACGATCGACCGGACCGTCGCCTACGTGCGGCGTTGCCAAAACCCCGACGGTGGCTTCGGCTACACGCCGCGGGACAGCAGCAGCCTTTTCCCCCGATCGGCCGCGGGCATCGTCGCGCTGTACAGCGCTGGCGTCTACGAGGGCGCCGAGATCGACCGTGGGCTGGCGTACCTTGACCGGCAGCGGCCCGGCGTCGCCCGGGGGCGCACGCCGCACTACTTCTACGGGCACTACTACGCCGCCCAGGCGATGTGGCAGACCGGCGGCGAGCGGTGGCAGCTTTGGTACCCTGCCGTGCGGGACGAGCTGCTCGCCCGACAGAGGCCCGGCGGGGCGTGGCTGCACTCGGTCGGCCCCCAGTACGCGACCGCGATGGCCTGCATCATCCTCCAGACGCCGAACGACCTTGTCCCGATCTTCCAGCGTTAGCCGACTCGCGTCGCTCGCCCTGCTTACCGCCGCCGCGGGCGCCGCCGCCGCGGAACCGAATCGGCCGCCGCTGCTGCAATCGATTGGCGGCGAGAGCTGGCCGGCGAGCCTGGTCGCCCTCGACGCTTCGAAGATCACGGTCGCGTCGATAGACGGTTCGCGGCCGCCCGAGGCGCTCGGCGCCGAACGCCTCTACCGCTGGGGCGAGCCGGCGCCGCTCACCCGCCGGCCGACCGTCGTGCTGCACGGGGGCTCACGGGTTGTCGCGGCCCCGACCTGGACGTTGGAGGGCTCGGTCCGCCTGCAGGGCGACCGGCTCACCGTCCGCCAAACCCTCCTCGACGACGCGGCCTTCCCGCGGCGGGCGGTCCGCGCGATCGACTTCGCCGCGGCGGCCGACCGGGCGCTCTACGCCCGCGAGGCCGACGAGATACGGTCCTACCGCGGCTCCGAAGACCGCGTCTGGCTAACCAGTGGCGACGCCTTCACCGGCAAGGCGGCCGGCATCGAGAGTGGCCGTCTTGCCTTTGAGTCGAGTGGCGAGCCGCTCGAGTTTTCCCTCGCCGACGTCGTGGGTGTTGTGTTCGGCGGCGATCCAGAGCAGGCGGAGCCACCGGCCGTGGCCGTTGGCCTCCGTGACGGTGGGCTCCTGCTAGCCCGTTCGGCGCAGCTCGATCCGAGCAACGCGCTCACGATCGAGCTGCCCGGCGGTGTCCGCCTAACCGGCAGCCGCCAAAAAGCGGTCGCGCTGATCCAACCGCTCGGCGGCCGTGTGGCGTACCTCTCCGACCTCTCGCCGATCGACTACCGCCACACGCCCTACTTCGGCGGGGCGTGGCCGTACGGGCGGGATCGCAACCTGCGGGGCGAGGGGATGTCGGCGGGCGGGCGGCGTTGGCTCAAAGGGTTGGCCGTGCACAGCGCCGCCCGGTTGGTCTACCGCGTCCCGCAGCCGGCCGAGCGGTTCGAAACAGGCGTCGCGATCGACGCCTCGGCGAGTTCATCTTTGGCGGGAGGTGTTGGTGGGAGCGTCGTGTTCCGTGTGCTCGTCGCCCGCGGCGGTCGGTTCGCGCCGGCGGCGACGACGCCCGTTGTCCGCCGAGGCGACGATCCGCTGCGGGTGTCGGTTGACGTCCGTGGCGCCCAGGCGATCGCGTTGATGGTCGAGTACGCCGACGCGGGAAGCGTGCTGGACCACGCCGATTGGCTCGACGCGCGGTTCGTCTCTGAGGTACCGGCGCCGACGGCGGGGCGATAGACTCCAGGCGTCGTTAGCCGGCCCCGCGACCCGTTCAGACTGGCTGCCCGTCCCGCTCGCCGCCCGCCCCCCTCACCGACCCACTGGCCAACCTAGCCCGCCATGCCTTCGCCGACCGTTGCGTTCCGATTCCTTTTTGGCGTGCTCGCGGTGGTTTCCGCCGACGCCGCGGCCGCCGAAGCTCCGACGGCCGACGATTGGACGCAGTGGCGCGGCCCTAATCGCGACTGCCACGCGCCCGAACACGCTTGGCCCCAAGCCGCCGGGGCCGAAGCCTCGGGGGCCGAAGCCCCGGGGCCCGACGCGCTGGCCGAGCAGCGTTTGACGCAGGCTTGGCGGGTCGAACTCGGCCCGAGCTACTCCGGGCCCGTCGTGTGCGGCGGACGGGTCTTCACGACCGAAACCCGCGAAAAGCGGACCGAGGTCGCTTCGGCCTACGACCGCCGGACCGGTGAGAAGCTGTGGGAGGCCTCCTGGCCCGGGGCGATGCGGGTGCCCTTCTTCGCCGCGTCGAATGGCAGTTGGATCCGCGCCACCCCGGCCTGCGACGGCGAGCGGCTGTACGTCGCCGGCATCCGCGACGTCGTGGTCTGTCTCGACGCGACCAACGGCGCCGAGGCCTGGCGGCTCGACTTCTCCAACGAGTTCGGCACGCCGCTGCCGAAGTTCGGCTTCGCCTCGTCCCCCGCGTTGTGGGGGGACCACCTCTACGTCCAGGCGGGCGGCGGGTTCGTGAAGGTCGACAAGCGGACCGGCGAGACCGTGTGGCGGGTCGAAACCGGCGAGGGCGGCCGGTCCAGCGGCGCGTTCAGCTCGCCCTACTTCGCCGAACTAGGGGGCCGCACACTGGCGATCGTCCAGACCCGCAACGAGTTGAAGGGGATCGACCCCGACGGGGGCGGTGTCCTCTGGTCGCAGTCTATCCAGGCGTTCCGCGGCATGAACATCCTCACCCCCACGACGCACGACGGTGCGGTGTTCACCAGCGCCCACTCGGGCCGGGCCCAGATGTGGGCCGTGCCCGACCCGCCGGCGGCCGGGCCACCCGCCGACCCGCCGGCGGGGCTCGAACAGCTGTGGGTGAACAACAAGGCGGAGGCTTACATGTCGTCGCCGGTGGTCGTTGGCGGCTACCTCTATATGCACCTGAAGAACGGCCGCATCGCCTGCGTCGACCTGGCGACCGGCGCCGAGGCGTGGCGGAGCCGGCCGTACGGCAAGTACCAGAGCATGGTCGTGCTGCCGGGAGTGGCCGGCGGCGAACGCATCCTGTCGCTGGACCAACGGGGTGACCTGCTGCTCTTCCGCGCCACGCCCGACGCGTTCGACCTCATCGCCAAGCGGAGGATCAGCGACGCCGAGGCGTGGGCCCACTTGGCGGTAGTCCCCGCCGGCGAGGGCGGCGCCCAGCTCTTCATCCGCGAGCTCAACGCCCTTGCCGCGTACAGCTGGCGGTAGCCCGGAGCCGCCACGGGGCCGCCACTGAGCTAAGACTGAGCCACCACATCAGCCGCCACCTCGTCCGCCACTTGGGCCGCGTGGCACAAAGACTCTCGGCGGCCCCGCCCGGCGCTCGACCGCCGGCGTTTTTTTCGCGCCGCGGACGCCGTCGCCGACCGCCACGCCGCCGACGCATCACGACTTACGGCGACCACCGGCCGTTGCCGGCGCCGGGTTAGAAGCGTGCAATTGTCAGCCTAACCGCCGATTCGCGAAATCCCAGCACGCTTCTTGAGCGCGCCGTTTGTGGGCCACGGCGAGAATTCTTGGCCGCCCGACGAATCCGATCGGCGCCCCCCGGGCAATGGCGTCGCTGTCAGGGGGCTAAGCAAAATGCTGTCGCCATATACGCTTAGCGGATTCGGAGCCTCTGAGCAGCACCAAGCCGGGTCGGAAGCGCGGAAGATGCCCGGGACGACGCCTCATTCGTACTTGGGGCTGACCAGAAGACTCGGCGGTTTGGGCCACCGACTGCAGTTGCGCTAAGTTCTGATCCGCTGCGGCTGGTCCAACCGACCAAGGTTCAGCAGACGCTCGAAGCTGCTCAGGACAACACCCCTTACGCTCGAAAGAGGGTCTGGCGATTCACCGCCAAGTTGCCCTAGAACGGGCCTGGGCGTGGCTACTGAAGACCGTCAGCTGGACTGCTTGCACCATGTTGTCGGCTAGCGCTCTGGAGAGCCGTCGAGACGGATCGCGCGGCGACAAGGCGCTCATCGCACGGCGCCAAGCTGTCGGCGCAGACGCGAAGCGGCCATCACGCCGCCAACCACGAAGAGCCCAATCGCGTTGGGCTCCGGGATACTATCGGCGAACTCAATCCCGCTCGCGAGCGCCGCTTCAATCTCGCTGAGAGGGATCAATGAAGTCGTGGAGTCGCCGAACGTGCCGATGGTGGTGATCACCGCGGTGTCACCAGGAGAAAGCGTCAGAAAGACGGAAGAGAGCATCCTGTCGAAGTCTTCCGGCGAAATGGCGAACGAGCCAACCGGCCCAACGTCGAGTGTCGACAGGTCACTGTCGTTGACCGTGCCCGAGTGCTGCAGTGGAATCGAGAGCTCTTCGAGGGAATCAGCCTGTCGCAGCGTATAGGCGCTGTTGAAGGTCAGCTCGGCGCCGAGGTCGCCGCCGGTGTCGAAGACCTCCGCGCTGAACCGGCCTTGCGCTGTCGCCGTGAAGTCCAGCGGGACCATCTCCAGAGCGGCTTCGAAACGGAAGGTGACGACTTCGTCCAGCGGGTTCCTCACCTCGATCCGACGCGCAAGAAAGGGGTCGCTGTTGCCGACCGTGTCGGTGCGGAAGAAGTCGGTCACGCCGCCGAACAGCAGGTTGTTGAGCAGGAACTGGAGTTTGCTCGACAGTATCGCATCTTGAAGGTCTTGCTCGTCAGGAAACCTAGCTAAGAGTTCATCATTGACGATGGTCGTCGTCTTGCCGTCTGTTTCCAGCATCAGGCTATCGAAGTCGACGGCCGACACGCTGCCAAGTGAGCTGATCCCCTGTGGGACTCCCGTCGTGGCCGCGTCGATGGTTTCGATGTACTCGAACAGATCCTCGATTTCGGGAGGGTCATCCGCGTTGGCTTGGGTCGGCGAGCAAACGAGCGTGTAGGCGGCGATCAGGCAAGCGGCCGGGCGAAACAAGGCGATCGCGTTAGGGCGCATGGAGTAGGCTCCTGGTTTGGCGATTGAGGATCGACGCGGCGTGCTGTGGGGTCGGCGTCGCGCTGGTTGCAAGACGCCAGCTGTGCGCTGCTGCTAGGTGCGCGACCGACTATACACCATAACTGCAGCCCGCACCGATTTCGACTGCCGGGATTGACACGTAACCCCGACTACGTCTGGATCAGCCCCACTTGGATTGACCGCGCGATCGCTTGGTCCCAGCGGCGGGCGCCGAACTCTTGGCACGCCTTCGCACGTCCCTTTGGCCTTGTACGGGTCTTCAGCAAAATACTGTCGCCATAAACGCTTGGCGGATTCCTCGACTGCCCAGATGGGGAAAATGCTCAGGACGACGCCTCCTCTTCACTCTGGGAGAGTAGATACAGGTCTCCTCGGAGTCGCTCTCGAAGGAGTCCTCCGGTTCACGGGGAAGTCGCAGTGGTTGCATCGGCCGATGTGACTTGAACCTTCTCGCTTAGCTCAGAGGTTTGGCCCACCGCTGTCGGTCGTGCCCAACCCCAGGCAGTCGAGGTTGCGTCGGCCGAGGCGACCTGCCTCCAGGACGAAGCCGCGTCGGTGCCCGTCAACTCGGCAGGTTCGCCGACGCGAATCTGGCTGCTCGTCGCCTTTCCGCAGAGGGACTGGTCGCCGCTGAGTACAAATAAGTGACCCACATTTGCTGTGAATGGCGTCTCGATGCTGCTCCGTTTTTGGCTGTGTTCTATCGGAAAATCGGCACTTGATTCTCGGAATCGGTTCCTGGGCCACGATTCGCCGTGATGCTGGCTTCAACCTCTCTCGGCCGCGTTGTCCCATGAAACGTTCGTTTGATGGGACAACCGCCCTTAGCGTATCTCACAGCAGCACTTTGCTTGCCGATCGCTGCGCCGCTAATGAACCGAGGGCGAACAATGGGAGCCCGGGCTATATACGGGAAAGCCCGATCTCAAGGGTTCATTAGCTGCGCAATCATCAATAGTACCCTTGGTCACGGCCCGGGCTTTGGGGATTTCCCGTTGCGTGCGCGGTCGAGCTCGGCGTGGGAGGCGGCGTCACTTACAACCTTTGATCGGTCCTTGTTGGCGGGCGGCATCGTCGGTGCGCAGGCGGCGGTCAGGGCCCGTCGGCGGTCAGGGCCCGTCGGCGGTCGGGGCCGTCGGCGGTTGGCACGCGGGGCACCAGTAGGTGCTGCGGCCCTGGTCGCCCTGGCGGCGGAGGTGGATAACGCCGCCGCAGACCAGGCAAGGCTCGCCCCGCCGGCCGTAGACCCACAGCCGTGGGCCGCTGGCCGCGAACCGCGTGGTTCGCATCCCACCGCCGCGGTTGCGGAGCATCAGCTTCTGGGTGAGTGTCAGGTACGCGAGCAGCGCCTGGTCATCGATCTCCCCGACCGGCCGCCACGGGTCGAGTTTGGCGAGGAAGAGCGACTCCGACTTGTAGACGTTGCCGATGCCGGCGGCGATGGTCTGGTTCATCACCGCCTCGCCGATCGGCGCGCCGTTGCTGGTGCGGAGCCTTGGCAAGATGGCGTCGGCGGTCGTGCCGGGCAGCATTAGGTCGGGCCCGAGCCGGGCGAAGTGCGTGTCGCCACGCAGCCGGGCGCCGGTGGTTAGCTCGAGCCGCTTGGGCGAGAAGTTGATGACCGTGTGCGTCGCCGTGACGAGGATGATCGCCGCTTGCTTGGCCGGCTTGCGCCAGGGCGTGTTCCGCTCGTACGCGTGCCAGGCGCCGGTCATGCCAAGGTGCGAGTGCAGCACGCACCCCCCGCCCGGGTCGCCGGAGAAGGTAACCAGCAGGTGCTTGCCGACCGCCTCGACCGCGTCGACTCGCTTGCCGACCAGCAACCCGGCGTTGATCGCCGCACCCGACCGTGGCCGCGACGCCCGGGCCGACTCGACAACGTGGCCGGCCAGCACCGGGCGCAACTGCTCGGCGATGCGGTGGAGGGTGTCGCCTTCGGGCATGACGCGGCCGCCGGGGGTTTGCTGGACGGTTTTGCGACCACCGGGGATCGCCGTCAACAACGAAGCACGGGTGCCGGAGGAAGCGTACCACCCGAACCAGCGCGGGCATACCGCCGAAGCCGACCGGCGTTTCACTCGTTCACCCTCGCGCGGCGAGCCGCGCTTCGAACGAAGCTCGCGGCGGCTGAAGGGCTCACCCGTTGTGCCAAAGGCTCAGTCGATGATCATCTTCGAAAGCCGCCGCTCAAAGCGTTCCCAATCACGCCGCTTCAGATACGGGTCCTGGCCCGCGGCCGCTGGCCCTTGTGGGCGCTGAGTTACCCGACGCTGGCCGGCGAGCAGCTCCACGAGGGCGTTGTCGAGCGTGTTCAGCCGGTGGTTTTGAAAGTAGCCGGCATCGAGGCGGCCCACATAAAAATCACGCAGTTTTTCCGGCGACAAGAGGTCGCTGTCGGCAACGCGGCCGACGCTCTCTAGGGCTGCGGTACGCCTCGCCAGACCGGTCAGGTCGAGTGGCCCGTTCTTGGTTCCGAGCAGGCCTAGCATGGGGTTCTTTGCGTTGTGATTGGCTCGGATCAGCTCGCCATCGGGGTACGCCTGGAGGAAGCTGGCGGCGACGATCCCGAAGTGCTCCTCGGTCATCTGGTACATCGGCAGCCACTGGCAGAAGAGCCCCCCGCCGCGCAGGGCGCGTCGCGTCGCGCGGAAGTGCTCGACGCTGTAGAGGCGCCCCTCGCCCGCCCCGTAGGGTCGGTACAGATCGCCTACGATCACGTCGAATCGATCCGTGGTCGCCGCCACGTAGGTCCGACCGTCTTCGACCACCAGGTCTACGTTCGGGGCCTCCCCGAGTCGCCCGTTGAACTCGCCGAAGTGGTCGGTCGCGGCGGTCTTGACCATTTGGGAGATCTCAACCGCGGTTAGCTCACACGGCTCAGAGTAGTCCAAAGCGGCGCCGGCGGAGATCCCGGTCGCGAGGCCAACGCAGAGGACGCGCTCCGGTTTTTCGTGCAGCAACATTGGCAGCAGCACCTCGCGTCGCTCGTCGCGTCGGGAGCCCGTGCTCCCAAGCAGGTACTGGTTGTTGACCAAGATGCCGCGGCTGTCGTCGGCGCGTTTGACGATCAGCAGCACGCCGTCGCGTCCGAACCGCGTGTTGGCGTCGTCGTACGCGAAGGTCTTGGCCACCTTCGGATTCAGGTACGGAACCCGGCTTGCGATCAACCACCACGTTCCGAGAGGAGCCACGAAGACAATGCTCGTCGCGATGACCCTAGAGAGCTTCCACTCGATCCACGGTTGAAGGACCAGTGCTGCCGCGGCGGCGTAGAGGACGCCGACCGCGCAGAAGCCGCCGTAGATGCCGAACCGGGGCAACACGAGGAGGTCGGTCGCCTCGGCCCCCAGGATTCCCCCAACGCCGTTGGCGGCGAGGAGGTAACCGAGGTCTTTGCCTCGCCGGTCCCCTTGGTCGCTGCCGACCCAAGCAAACACGGTTGGCAGCACCATGCCGCCCAGCAAGATGGCGGGACCGATGGTGGACAACGCCAAGAGGCAGACGGCCCACATGAACTCGACCGACGTTGCCGGGGTTCTGCCGCCGGGCAACGCTAGCTGCCACAGCTGCCCGCTGCCGCGGAAGAAGAGCCACGGCGTCAGCGACGCCGAGACCGCGGCGCCGGACAGCGTGAACAGCAGCCAAGTCTTTGGCTGTGGATTTACCCGGAGCAACAGCGGGAAAGCGATCGCCGCCGCGGCCAGCAGCAGGATGACCGCGACCAGCACGGCGACGGTCGCTTGCAGCGAAGAGGGGACCACGAGGCCAAGCAACCGGATGGAGAGGACCTCGAGCACCAGCATCGCCAGCCCCGAGGCGAACGCCAGCAGCATGGCTGATCGCCGCCCGAGCGGGGTGGTGGGCGCCGACTGACGAGAGCGGCGCCGGTCGCGGCGGTCACGCCCCGGCGCGGTGTTGGCCGTCGACGGGGCGGCGACGCCTTGCCCGGCAGCATGCCACCGCCAAGCGAGGCCCCCGATCGCCAAGTTCACCGCGGCGACGGTCGCCATGCTCCCGACGACGCCGAGCGAGGTAAGCAGCACCAAGCTTGTTACCAACAGCCCAACGACACCGCCGAGCGTATTGAATCCGTAGAGCAGCACGCCCTGTCGGGATAGCGTCCCCCGGTCGTGGAGCAGCGCCGCGGTGAAGAACGGGAGCGTCATGCCCATGGGGATTGTCGGCGGCAGCACGACCGCTACGCTCAACACGGTCTTAGTCGCAGCGCCCGCCCACCCGACGAGTAATCCCGGACCGAGCGCGGGCCACACCCAATCGCTCCACCAGGGCAACGTCATCGCCGGGGCCGAGAGCAGCGCGATCGCGACCTCGCAGGCCGCGATCGCCAACCAGGGCGATTTGACTCTTGGTAGCACGCGTGCCGCGACCAGCGCCCCGATCGCGAGGCCGAGGAAAAAGCAACCGAAGACGCGCGACGTCGCCTCGCCCGTCGCGCCGAGTAGGTCGATCAGACGCCGGGTCCAAAGGAGCTCGTGTGAGAGCGCGGCCGCGCCGCTTAGAAGGGCGAGCGTTAGCGTTGATCGAAGCGGCATCGGGGCTGTCTTTTGGTGAAGGCGCGCGTGCGTCTCGCGTTGAGCTCTCTACCCAAACGCTACGACGAACACGCGGCGGTTTGACTTTCGGCGGCCGTGCCGCGGCGTGTCGACGGAACCACGATACCTAACGGGAGAAGGCGAACGAACCGCCAGGCTGAGTTTGCTCCAGCGTGTGCCACGAATCGCCGTTTTCTATGGCTTGAGCCGTATCGCGGTTGACCCGCTAGCGGTCGGCGTGGCGTCAAGGGGCTGTGATGGCTGGATAACCCGGCCGGGTTTGCTTGCCGCGCAGCTCGCGGCGGTGGGTACGACCCTAGCGAGACAGGTCCGTGTTCCATAATGAACGGGATGTTTCACGCGGTGCACTTCTAGCTTGCACTTGGTTGAGCGGCGAGGCCGCTCGCGCAAGACCGTTCATAGTGCATCGGCGTTCCCCTCCCGTCACCCGCGGTGCAGCAGTCCGCGGCTGGTGGCGAGGAAGCCCGCTTCGGCGAGCGCCCCGGCCAGCGGCGATTCTTCGGGCGCGGCGCCGTCGATCTTCTCGAGCCTTATCGGTTGACGGGTAGCCGCGCGGTCGACCAATGCTTCGGCGAGCAGTCGGGTCTCGCGTGAGCGGTCGGGCTCGGCGTCGGCGAGGAACGTGGTGAGCTTCGTGCCGCCTCGCCCGACGTAGCCGACCAAGTTGCCGTCCGCCAGGACGACCAGGGCGCCGGCCGCCCGTTGCGGTCGGAGGGGATCGGTGTAGTCGTTGCCGCCCTTGGCGCCGGCGCCGCCGGGCCAGGGCAGGGCGGCGCCGTACGCGTTGGCCGGGTCGGTGGCGGCGAGGATCACGGCTTGCGGCTCGTCCGTGTCGTCCGGCTTCGCGCGGAGCAGGTCGTCTGCCCCCGCGGCGGCGAACTGGGCGCCGCCGAGCCCCTCGACGAAGTACCCGCGGCGGACGCGGCCCGACTCCTCCATCGCTTTGAGCACCGGGTAGATCGCCGAGAAGCCGCCCGCGGTCTGCTCCCGCCCAACGGCCGGGCGGGTCAGCACGCCGTGCCGCTCGACGAGCTGCGTCGCGATCGCCGCTTGGCGTTCGGTCGGCGTTGCGGCCGATGGCGTTACGAGCGACCACCGCCCCTCGGACCCCGGCATGCGGTCGCGTCGGCGCGACCGATAGGCCTGCCGCCGTCGCCCGCCGCCCCGTCTGCCGGAGCCCGGTCGCCCGGTGGCGCCGGTTGGCTTCGACGACTGCCGGAGCAGCGACCGCACGGGGGCGAGCGTGTCGTTCGTCGCCTCGCCCGACCAGACAAGCCGCCACAACGCGTCGAGCAGGTCGTTCGGGAACGCCCCCGTGAGCTTCTTGATCTCGTCGAAACGGAGGGCGCCGCGGGTGATCGCGGCCCTTTCGGGAGGTCCCCGGACGGGAACGCGCCGCATGCCCATCGCTTCGCCGCAAGCGAACCCGAAGAACGCGCCGTGGGCGTACGACGCAGCATCCGTCCTCGCGTCGCTCGGGT
>JBCCZD010000044.1:0-19828 GCA_039188275.1 Planctomycetota bacterium | reverse complement strand
GGCCATGACGTGCCCACCGGTTGTCCGGTCGCCGGACACGTCTCGCGACCCTAATAGGAACTCGGTGGCCGCGCCGGGAACGAAGATCGAGCGGAACCGATGCGACAAGCGGTCCCCTTGGTCCGACGGGCAGCGGTACCTATCGATGTCGGTCTGCAGCAGGGGCGCGAGCTTCGGGTCCGCCCCAACCTCGTCCAGCGTGCGCCGCTTAGCACCCAACCGATCGGCCAGGGGGCGTTGCTCAATAAACGGCAGCAGCAGTGCCCCCCAACCCCAGCTCTTGCCGTCGCTTCCGCTCTTGAGGTCTGCTAGGTGGCCCGAGGGAAACGCCGCGTACGAGTCGTGGTACGCATGAAGCGCGAGTCCTACCTGCGCCAGCCGGCTCGCGCACTGCGTCTTGCGGGCCGTCTCGCGCTGGGCGGCGACTGCGGGTAGGAGCAAAGCGACGACGGCGCCGATGATTCCGATAACGACTAGTAGCTCGACAACGCTCAGGCCCTGTCGACGGGGCAACGCCGGAGGATGCCCGACTCTCGGCGCCGAGAGTCGGGCAGCAGCGGCTCTTAAGTTGTTGTAGCCGAGTCGCCAAGGGACGCTCGGCGTGTCGCGGAGGCCAAAGCAGGCGACGCCGTGCGTCGTCGATACGGGCCGATTAAGCCACGGGGAGCGGCTCGCAGCGAGATGGCGACAACAACGCAAGAATCGCTGTTGACCCGTTGCAAGCATCGTCCGAATCCCCTCCCGGTCGGCGCCAAGAGCTGAGGGGCGTAGCCCCATCACAGTCTAGCCACCATGAACTCCCCCGAGACGGCTGTCAAGTTCCGACGGCCCCCAAGACTGCCCAGCGAGAACGTCGAACACCTGGCCTGCGGCGTGAAGTTTTAGCCTCCGGTCCCGCTGAGTAACGGCCCTGACTCCCCGGGCAAGAGCTTTGGCAGGATTCGGTTCAACTTGCAAAGAACGACCACCCCTTACGCAGTTTGGCAAAGCCGCGAATCGATATGGATTGGATTGCGCTATCGTCTGCTCGCCCTTTTCGATTGCGTGATGGTTCCTCCGGTTATCAAGATACTCCGAGCAACTATCTACCGCGACGGCCGCTCCTGCTGCTTTCGCTTTCATTCAGAGGACGGTAATGAGCGCGAATTTCACGTGCGGTTGAATCGCTCGGGTGGTGCCGGCAACCTTCACTACCAACCCCCGTGCTGTATAGGTCCTACAACCGTCGCAACCTAGCCCGTAGATTCGTGTGGGATCAGGCCCAAGAGTCTGTTGCCAATCTGGGCTTTGCTCACTGTCGATTCGCGGAGCTGGTCAGGGTTGTCAACAACCGTGGTGCGTAGGTGACTCTCTCGCGAGGCATGCGGTGCAGCACCGCACGGGTGCGGGCGGAGCCTACTTTCCGGGAAGCTGCGCAGCTACCCGCCGGGTGAGGCTGGCTGAACCGTGTCGCCCGTTAGGGTTGGGCCAGCTTGCGGGCCCGGTCGACGAGTTGTTTGTCGTCGGAGATGGCGAGGACCGCCCGCGCGGCCGCCGCGGCCTCGGCGGGGTTGGTCGGCGACACCGCCTCGGCGATCTTGAGAACGGGTTCGACCGCCTTGGCTTTGCTCGCTAGAACATCCGAGGTCAGCTGTGCGGTCGCCAGCTTGAGCGATTCGGCCGACGGAGTGAGCGCCAGCGTATCAAGAGCGAGCAGGCGCTCCTCGTCACGATCGGCGACGCCGAGCGCCAGGCGGCACATCGCGATGCGTTCTTGGCCGGAACTGTACTGCCGCGCCGCCCGCAGATAGCCCCGGAGGGCGCGCACCGAGAACGCGTGACCAGAACCAGCGACGCGGAGCAACGCCGGCGCGGCGCCCCCGTTGGGCCAAGCGCCCAGGACACGCGTCGCGGCGTCTTGCGTGGCGCGGTCTGGTCGGAACGCCGCTTGGGCGACAAGTTCTAAAGCAGCGTTGTCGCCGACGCGCGCCAGGGCGTCCAGCAAGACGCCGTGATCGGCGGGGGGCCAGTGTTCAAGCCGTTCGGCGACCGCTGCCGTTGCTGCGCTAGGGTCCGCGACGCGTTGCGCTACCTCCACCGCGGCTAGCTTTGCGAGGCGCGCTTCTTCGGTACTCGGCGCGGACGCTACGAGGTCGAAGACCTTGCCCAGCGTGTCGCCCGGCGCCACACGCCGGAGGGCGCCGAGGGCGGCAAGCCGGACCTCTGCCGAATCTGACCCGCGCGTCAGGGCGAGCAGCTTCGGCGTCGCGGAGCGTGCTCCACGCCGACCAGACAACTCCGCAGCCAGCGCCCGCTTGGATGGCTCGGCGCCGTCTAGCATGCCTGCAAGGTAGCTGTCGAGCTGCGGGTCTTTGATGCGGAGGAGCGCTTGGGTGGCGGGTTCCCGCGCGGCGGGGTCGGAGAGCGCGAGCCGGAAGAGTAAAGGCCCGTCCGACTTGTTGCCCAAGGCGCCAAGCGCCGCTGCGGCCGCGAGGCGGACCTCAGGGTGCGGGCTCCGGCTGGCGGCGCGGGCCGCGGCGAGGCCCCCCGTCCCCGGTTTGCCTTCGATGACCGACAAGATCCGTACTTGCCGACCGGGTGGGTTTTTGTCGATCGCGCTCGCCAACGTTTGGGAGTAGCGGTCCGGCCCCGCCTGGACCGCCGCCTGAAGGCCGACGACGAACCGCCAATCGACCGGGCTCGCCAACAGCTCCGCCAGCCGCGCCTCGGCTTTCTCGGGCGTCGCGTTGCGGACGAGCGCGAGTTCAACCGCCTGCATGACGTGCACCGGCGCGTCGGCGCCAGCGAGTCGATTGAGCAGCGCTTCCGCCTTCGCGGCGTCGCCTTTGGCCTCGTGGGCGAGCGCGCCCTGAAGCAGTGCGTCGGTGAAGGCTGTTGCCTTCTCGACCGGCGTTTCCGCCAGGGCCGCGAGCGCCGCGTCGGAGCCGATGGCCGCCAGTGCGCCGGCGGCCGCCAACGCGACGGCGGGGTCTTCGGAGCCGCACAATCCGGTAAGCGCGTCAACCGCAGCAACGTCGCGGCGTGAGGCGAGGGAGTTGATGACGCCAATGAGTTGGGCGCCGCGGACCTTGTCGAGGGCGCCGCGCAACGCTTCGCCCGCGGCGGGGTCGGGGCTCGCTTGCAGGGCGTAGCGGGCGTAATGCGAAAGCCGCGGGTCGCCGAGCCGCTCGCCGAGCGCCGCTATCGATTCGGGTCCACCGTCCAGAGCAAGCTCTTCAAAAGCGGTCGCCTTGTCGTGCAGCGAGGCGTTAGGCGACTTGATGCGTGCCAGCGGCGAGGCCTTATCCACGGCGAATGCCGTGCCGTGCGAAAGGGCGGCTCCGAACACAACGGCGACGGCCACGCTTAGGTTGCGGCGGTCGATGGCGCGAGAGTTGGGCACGGTGAGCCTCGGCAGAGCGTGGGGGCAGGCAGGGTTCAGCAGAGCGGTTGGCGCCACTTACGCGGCGAGCAACGTTCGCGGGATTCCTACAGGCGCCACGGCTCGCGGACGGCCCGCGAGAGGTGGCGGTTGGCGGTCGGGTGGTCGACGAACTCGTTCTTGGCGGGGTCGAACTTGAGCGTGGCGTCGAGCCGCCAAGCTATCGTTGCGGCGTGCGAGGCGATGTGCGCCTGCGCCGCCACCTTCTCGTTCGCCGAGCAAGGCCGACGGGATCGGACGCAGTCTAGGAACTCGCGGACGTGGTTCTTGGGGTCGGTGCCTGCCATCTCGATGACCTTGATCTCGGACCGCAGCGAGTCGGGCGAGACGGCGATCTTGCCGCTGTCTCCGGTCTCGACCCACCCCTCGTCGCCCTCGAAGCGGACGGGGCAGGTCCCGAGCCCCAGCCAGCCGGCGCCGCGGCCGCGCATCACGAGCTTCACGCCATTGGCGTACGTCGCCGTCACGTTGTTGTCCCAGGGGCGGTACTCAACAGGGGCGGTTTGGTCGGCGCCCGCGGCCCACTGGCAGAGGTCCACGGTGTGGGCGCCCCACTCCAAGATGCCCCCGCTGTGCAGGTCGTAGTAGTTCCGCCACCGGCCCAAAGCGTATTTCGGGTTGTACGGGCGCCAGGGGGCCGGGCCGAGCCAGAGGTCCCAGTCGATCACTTCCTTGCTGGGCAGCGGGGCCCCGGGCAGCCACTTGCGAGTGAACCTGGGGCTCAACGTGTGGGCGTGGACGGTGTGCAGCTCGCCGAGCTTGCCCCGGTGCGCTAAGTCGACGGCGAACTGGAAGTTCGGGATCGTCCGACGCTGCGTGCCCGCCTGGTAGATGCGCCCGTAGCGGCCGATCACGTCCCGCAGGACGAGGCTCTCCTCGATCGTCATCGAGCACGGCTTCTCGCAGTAGATGTCTTTGCCGGCCCGCGCCGCCATGACGGACGCCAGCGTGTGCCAACGGTCGCCGGTGGCGATCAGCACCGCGTCGATGTCGTCGCGTTGGAGGAGGTCGTCGGGGTGACGCAGCGTTTGGCAGTCGCTGGTCCGGTAGTGGGCGTCGACCATCCTCTTCACTTCGCGCCGGCGGCTCCGCTGGGCGTCGCAAACCGCGATGAAGCGGACGTCGCGCTCCGGCAAGAATCGGCTGAGCACCGTCCGCCCACGCCTGCCAATGCCGAGCCCGCCGACGACGATCTGCTCGCTCGGTGGGACTGACCCGTTACGCCCCAGGACGCTGGCGGGGATGAAGAGCGGCGCGGCCGCGGCGCCCGCCTTGGCGGCGGACTTCAGGAAACCACGCCGGTTGGTCGTTGCGTTGTTGACGCTCATGGCGAAGCTCGCAAGGGAGTTGGCTGCCTTGTGGCTGGCGGGGGGGGGAGGGGCGTGCCGGCGGGGCTACTCCCCGCGCGGCGCCTCTTTCAGCCGGATGTTCCTGAAGTCGATCTGCATCGGGGGGCCCCGGTGCAATTGTAGCCCGATCAAGCCGCTCTTCGCGGCGTTGGCCTCATCGTTGTCGGTCACCTTGATGGTCGTTCTGCCATTGAGCTTGTGTTCGAGCGACCGTCCCCGGGCGATGACCTCCAGCGTTTGCCACTCGCCGGCGCGGACGCCTTCGACGATCTCCGACGGGTCGCCCACCGAGCCCGCGACGCGTTTCTTTGACCGCTTGCCGCCTGGCATGAGTTCCACCGCTTGCCCACGTTTGGCGAGGATGCCTCGCCCCCGCTCTTCGTAGAGGATGCCCATGTGGGTGTTGGTGCGTTCAATGTCCGCCTGGTATCCGCCGATGACCCATCGCCCGGCGTCGGTGAACCGTTTCGATCGGTACTGCACGCCCGAGTTGCCGATCCCCCAATCCGCGACGCGGAACTCAAGCCGCAAGACGAAGTCGTCGGCCCGCCCGCCCCAGATGAGAAACGTGTTTTGCTTGATCGGCGCGTCGGCAGACGTCTTGCCGCGGATGACGCCGTCGACCACGCTCCACAACTCGGGGTTCCCGTCCCAGCCCTTGAGGGAGCTGCCGTCGAACAGCGCAACGAAACCCGCTTCCGGGGCTTCTTCCCCACGCGCTTGAGGGGCCGATGCGGCTAGTAGCATCAGCCCCAGCACGGCAAGGCAGCCGGCCTCCCGCTTGGGCCGCCTCAGCTGCTGGTCACGTCGCGCGTCATGGGTGGGCATACGCCGTCTCCGTCTTGTGGCTGGGGTCGCTCAGGGGTGGGGAACACGCTGCCAGCTGCCGGTGACGGCGCTTTGCAGGACCGCTCCGCAGACCCGCTGCGTGGCTAGTGCGTCGCGGAACGTCGGCGCGGCGGGCCGATCGGTTTCGAGTCCGTTGATGAAGTCCGCCACTTGATGGACGAACGTGTGCTCGTAACCGATCTGCAAGCCCGGCACCCACCACTTGTCCATGTAGGGCTGGCTGCCATCGTGGTCGGTGACGTGGATCGACCGCCAGCCCCGCAGCCGTCCCTCGTCACGGTGGTTGAAGTATTCTAACCGGTGCAGGTCGTGCAGGTCCCACCGTAAAGACGCGTTCTCGCCGTTTATCTCGAGGGTGTAGAGCGCCTTGTGCCCGCGGGCGTAGCGGGTCGACTCGAACACGCCCAGCGAGCCGTTGCCGAACCGGCAGAGGAACGCGCACGCGTCGTCGATCGTGACGGGCGTGACCTCGCCAGTCGCCTGGTGGACCCGCTCTTTGATGAAGGTCTCGGTCATCGCGGAGACCTCGCGCACCGGGCCGTTCAGCCACAGGGCGGTGTCGATGCAATGGGCGAGCAGATCGCCCGTTACGCCCGAGCCGGCCTCCGCCGCGTCGAGCCGCCACAGGGCTTGACCGCCTTGCGGCAGGTCCTCTGCGATGGTCCAGTCTTGCAAGAAGTTCGCCCGGTAGTGGAACACCTTGCCGAGCTTCCCCTCAGCGATCAGCTGGCTGGCGAGCATCACGGCTGGGACGCGGCGGTAGTTGTACCACACCATGTTCGCGACGCCCGCTTCCTCGACCGCGCGGCACATGGCCTCCCCCTCGGCGACGGTCAGCGCCAGCGGCTTCTCGCACAGCACCATCTTGCCGGCGGCCGCGGCCGCGTTGGCGATCTCTGCGTGGCGGTTGTTCGGCGCGCAAATGTCGACCGCGTCGATGTCGTCGCGTTCGACCAACCGGCGCCAGTCGGTCTCGATCGACTCGTAGCCCCACGTGGACGCGAACGCCCGGGTCGCGTCGGCGTTGCGCGAGCAGGCCGCCACGAGCCGTGGCACGCGGGGCAAGTCGAAGAAGTTAGCGACCCGATTGTACGCGTTGGAGTGGGCGCGCCCCATGAAGCCGCACCCGATCAAGCCGATCCGCAGCTGCGGTTTGCTCTCGTTAGTTCCAGCCATGGGCCTCCCTCACTCGCGTCATGGCGGCCAGCACGGCGTCCCAGGTCTGGGGGGCTTCCATGACCTCATTGGGGAACATGCACCCGTCCCAGCAGATGTGCCGGATGCCACGCTCTCCGGCGCCCTCGAGCCAGTAGGCGGCGCAGCGGGCGATGTCGAGCTTCCCGTTTGCGTCGTCCGGCGGGCAGTGCTTGCCGGTCTTGTCGTGGTCGCCGGCGCCTTTGACTCGGCCATCGTTCTGGGCGATGTGTAGGTCGGTCGTCCAGGGCCGAAGCTTCGCGACCATGTCGCCGTAGGCGGAGTAGAACTCTTCCTCGGTAGGCGCCGCTCCCACCAGGGCGTGCTGCGGGGCGTTGTAGCCCAGCAGGTAGAGGTACGTGTGGGCGAGGTCGGCCTGAAAGCCAACCACGCGGGGCATGTCGGTCTCTTCCAAGAGGTCGAGCATATCGCGCCAGCTGTGCATTCCGGCCCAGCAGATCTCCCCCTCGGCCGCCAACCGCTGCCCCGCGTCGGCGGCGATCTTGCCGGCCTCGCGGAACGTCTCGGCGATCCGCTTCGTGTTTTCCACGGGGGCCTGCCGCCAGGCGTCGACGCCGAACTCGGCCGAATCGATGCGGATCACGCCGGACGCCCGCACCCCGCTCGCGTCGAACACCTGCGCCGCTCGGCAAGCATTCTCGATGGCGTCGAGGAAGCGCCGCCTCGCCGCGCTGTCGCCCATCGCCGACCCACCCCCGGCGCCCGGCCAGACCGGCGCCACGAGAGACCCGATCGCGAGCCCTCGCTCCGCTATCGCCGTTGCAACGCTGCGCAGCTCTCCCTCGCTCGCGGCGGGGTCGATGTGCGGCGGCTGCAAGAAGAGGTCGACGCCGTCGAACGTCCTCCCGTCGCGGGTCGCGGCGGTGGTCAAGTTGAGCATGCGATCGAGGCTGATCGCCGGCTCCTCGCCCGGGCCGTCACCCTTGCCGACCAGGCCGGGCCACATCGCGTTGTGCAGTTTCGGGAAAGCGTTGCTCATCGTCTCGTGTTCCGTTTCTGCTCGTACACCCGCGGCGGTGATCAGCGTTGCAACAGGACTTGCACCCCGTCCTTGCCGGCGACGACGATGTCGAGCTTGCCGTCCGCGTTCAGGTCGGCCGTCCGGATTTGCAGGCCGATGCCCACACGGCCACGCCCGATTGCGTGCCGCTGGAAGCGTGACGCGGTCGGTCCGATGTCGTAGTAGACGAGTTGCGGTGGCCGCTTGGCGCCGGGGTCTCTGCCGTTGTGGGCGCGGACCCGCTTGCCCGTGATCAGCTCCTCGTCGCCGTCGCCGTCGATATCGGCGAGGTGCACCGCGTGGAGTTGAGAGCAGGCGTCGTCGACCAGCTGGACTTCGAACGCGAGCCCGCCGCCTGGCCCCCGCCCCTGACCGAGCCACAGGTACAGCCCGAAGTCGTGGGGGGCGCCGCAGATCACGTCAGCAAGCCCATCGCCGTTGACATCGCGTACGGCAACGGGGCAACTCAGCTTCGGCTGCCAGTCCGCGTGAAACGGCCACGCCTGCGACCAGGGGTCGCCCGCCGGCCTCTCGTACCAACCCGTGCCGACCAGGACATCTTCTCGGCCGTCGTTGTTGATGTCGCCGAATCCCATGCCGTGGCCCTGGCCGACGCCGCTCAGGTTCTCGTTGAGCTTGAACGGTTCGAGTTCCCATGGCTTGCCGCGTTGAGTGCGTCCCGTGAACCGCCAAACAACGAGCGGGTCGGACGGCGTCCAACTGTTGGTGATCCACTCGGGGCGGCCGTCCCCGTCGAGGTCGCGGAGCATGCTGAACTCATTCGTCTTGCAGCCGGTCTCGACCAGCGTTCGGCGCTCCCAAAGCCTCCCACGCGCGAGCGCTCCTTGCTTGCCGCCCGGGTTGCGATACCACGAGACGGTCGGGCTGAAGAAGTCGCCGGCGATGACGTCCAGGCGGCCGTCCCCGTTGACGTCGAATAGGAAGTCGCCGTTCGAGCGGACGTAGTCGCCCTTGTCTTCGATCACGCGGAGCGGGCGGGGCGTCCAGTCGCCGTTGCGGTACCAGTTCCGCCCGGCGACGACGTCGGGCCGGCCGTCCCCGTCGACGTCGCCCACATCGCATCCCTCGTTGGCGTCGATTGCCAACAGGGTGACGTCGAACTCCACGCCTGCCGCTTCCGTATGCCGAAGGCTAGCCGCGAGCGCGAGCAATGCGCAGAAGCGCCGGGCGACAGGGACGAGGTCGTTCATACGGAGTCGACTCATACCTCTAGCGCTCCCGGGGCGCCACAGCCACACACGCTCACACAGAGGCGTCGCCGACGGCGGGGACGCTACCAACAGTGCCGGGGCCAAAATACCGGAGACCCTCAAGCGGCTCGCTGCCGGTGTTCTCGACCTCGACTCCTTGCGTCGCGGCTTCGTGGGTGATGAAGACCTCGTCCTCGGTCTCTTCGCCGAAGCGGATCATCGTCGGCGTTTGCAGCGGGAGGTTGCCGATCCGGCCCTTGCCCTGCACCGTGATCCAGCCGCTGGCCCCGGGGTCGCGGAGTCGGCACTTGGCGCCCGGTTCGAGGGTAAGCCGCCGGGCGCTGAAGAGCTGCTCGCCGTCGACAAGCCCGTAGACGATCCAGTCGTCACGCCAGCCGTCGCCGGCGTCCGCGGTAATCGGCTCCAGGTAGTTGTTCGCTTTGAAGTCGGGGTCGACGTTGCGCTCCCAATCGAGCTGCTCAACGATAAAGTCGAGGTCTTGGTGCTTGTCGGCCGGCATGTCCTTGACGAGGAGGGACCATGGTACGACCCGGCCCTCGACGAGGTTTTGATACATGCCAAAGACGTCGCTCCCCCACTGCGGTTCGTAGGTGCACAGCGACCCGGGGGCGTGCAGCACGCCCGGCGGGATGAGCCACCCGGAGCCCCGCTTCAAGCGGTACGCCTTGGAGAGGTCGAGGATGCCGTTCTCACCGCGGTCCCAGCGTTCGAGGCACGCTCGTACCTGCGATTTGGTCGTCCCCGGCTCAAGCCCCATGAAGGTGTACGGGAAGTTGTTGTCGCAGTTGTTGTACTGCGGTGGGAAGTAGTAGCTCTCAGGCTTGCCTTCTTGGCCGACGAGCTTTGCGTCTTCGAATCCCTGGTGCATGTGGTGCGGGATTGGGCCCATGTTGTCGAAGAACTTGGAGTAGACGGGCCACCGCTTGTAGGCGTCCCACATGGCTGGCCCGATCATGCGGGCGCCGGCCGCTTCGACGGCCTGCCGCAGCAAGAATCGCTCCGCGCCGAAGACAACGAAGCTCTGCCCCTCGTGCCAAACGCGACCCTCGTTGGCCGCATCGGTGGTGCTGGCGAACCAGCGTTCGTCGATGCCGCCGCGCTCGGCGCCGTAGGCGTAGTAGTCTTCGGGGCGCAACCGGATCCGCTTGCCGGGGTGCAGGAAGCTGCGGGGCACCCACGTTGGCGACAGCCGCAGCAGGCCTTCGCCGGCGTCGAGGGCGCTGTCGAGCGTTCGGGGCGACAGGTCGGCGCGGCCCTTATCCGTGAGAGGAGAATCCGGCATGAAACCCGCCAATCAAGACGCCGCACGCGTCGGTTTTGAGAGAAGGTCGGCTGGCACGGAGCGGCTTCAAGAAACTACCCCAGCTTGCAAGCCAAGGATGAGCATCAACGAACGGCTCTCGCCGTGCAGCGTTAGCATTTTAGTACTATCTTATGCACCCGAGTCGCCCGCAATGTAAGCGACAGCCCAATTCTGGTATAATCAGCTCATGAGCAGGCAAGCGAGCAAAACTCGCCAAGGAGCTATTGGATTATTCGAGAAGCTGCAGAGCCCCGAGCAGTTGCTTGGCCTTCTGAATCATTTGCCGGCAACCTACTTCTTTGCCAAGGATCGGGGCGGGCGGTTTGTCCACGTGAACCGACCGCTGATCGATGTGCTGGGCATGCGTGGCGAGGCGGACCTGATCGGAAAGACAGACTACGACCTGTTTCCACCCGAGATCGCCGACCAGTACCGATCGCAAGACCACGCCGTAGAGGAGAGTGGGGTTGCGATCCGAAACCACGTCTGCGCGGTGCCCGATTCCTCCGGTGTGCTGCGCTGGTACGTTGAGACAAAGATCCCGTTGACCGACGCCCGCGGCGATGCGGTCGGTGTCGCCGGCGTGATGTACGATCTGGAGAAAGCGGGCGCTATGCTCGCGCCGTACCAACGGCTCAACGCCGCGGTCACGCACATCACGAATTGCTACGCCGAGAAGATCACCCTGGGAAAGCTAGCCAAGATGTCGCACCTCTCGGTCAGCCAGTTCAAGCGCGTGTTCCAGCAGCACTTCCGCGTGACGCCGACGCGGTACCTCGGCCGGGTGCGGATCAACGCCGCGTGCGCGCTGCTGCGAGAGACCTCGCTAAGCATCGAGGCGATCGCCGAACGCACCGGTTACTATGACGCCAGCCACTTCGTCAAACAGTTCCGTGCCGCCATGGATCAAACGCCTCGAGGGTTTCGCGAGCAGGCGAGCGGCGCGATCCGCCGGCCCTGAGGTCGCCTGATCCCCAACCCGTTCGGTCTTCGTTCCAACCGGCCGAATTCTACATCCGCCGCCCCGGCTATGGAGCACCCCGGACCCGTCGAGGCCTTGTTTCGCCATGCCGCACACGACATTCGACCCCGCTAAGTTCGAAAACCCACAGCAAGTCGGCGGAATCCGTACCGGTTCGCTTGACTACCCCAACCCTTGCGGCGGGCAGTCGTCTCGGGTTGCGTTTGTAAACACCGGCGGCGGGTTGCGTTTCACGCTCGCCCTCGACCGCGGCGGCGACGTCGTCGACGCGAGCTACAACCAGTTGAACCTGGCGTACCTCACCCCCAACGACTACACGCCGCCCAGCCACGCTTACCACCAAGGGGCCGAGTGGCTAGCCGGCTGGCCCGGCGGGCTGGTAACGACTTGCGGGCCCCAGCTCATGGGGGCCCCACGCACCGAGCACGGGGTGCAGACATCCCTGCACGGCCGGTTCTCAAGCAGCCCGGCGGCGGTCGTCGAGGTGCTCAACCCCGACACACGCCGCGGCACGCTCGACATGCGGGTTCGGCTGCTTATCCGCGACACGCGGATGTTCGGCCCCAACCTCGAAGTCCGCCGCGAGGTCCGCTGCCGGCTCGGCGAGCCGTGGTTCGCCGTCACCGACGAGGTCACGAACGCCGGCGACGAGCGGTCCCCGCACGCACTGCTTTACCACGTGAACTTTGGTTACCCGTTCATCGACGAAGGGACGCGGCTGATCTACCGGGGCGAAGCGACGCGGTACGACCGGCGGGGCGACGCCGCGTCCCCGGCCACGGCTGAAGAGTGTAAACGCGTCGCGGGCCCCGACGCCTCGTACCGCGCGACGCGGGAACAACTGCTCATCGCCGAGGCGTCGCCCGACCCGCAAGGGCTGGTTCACATCGGAGTGCTTAACGAGCAGCGGCGGATCGGCGTGCGTTTGAAGTACTCAGCGGCCGCCCTGCCCCGCCTCGGCAGCTGGCTCCACTATGGGCCACGCGGGAGCTACGTCGCTGCGCTGGAACCCTTTTGCGGCACCATCCTGGGGCGTGAAGAGGACGACCACCCTAGCGCCTCGACCTTTCTCGAACCGGGCGAAACGCGTTCTTACGACGTCGAGTACCGGGTCTGCACGAGTGAAGCGGAACGCACCGCTCTCGCCGATCAAGACGGCCCGCTGCGGCTAGCGCCATGAAGGCAGGCGGCGGCGCCCCCGATTTCTCGTTGGACGATACGCTCAGATAGCGTAACGCCGCCCATCGGCGGCCTTTGTGGCACCCGCTGGGGGAGAGGCTTCCGACGTCGATCAAGCCCCGCGGCGTCGATCAAGCCCCGTCGGGAACTACGGCGCCAGTCGGCGATCCGTCTCATCGGACTACCCGCGTAAGGCGGTCCATGAAAGAACACGTGCCTCCAACCTGGTGAGCAATACGGCACGCAGAAGCCACCATGCGTGCCGGTGCGGGGACGCTCCGTTGGTTCATCGCGGCGTCGGCGGCGTGCGGTACCGGCGCGCCGATGCATGGGGCTGGCCCGCATCAATCGACGAACGCCTTGCTGCACCGGCGATGGGCGCTAAAAACGCGGTTGCTGATCGCCTCGACCCGGTCGAATTCACCGGCTTCGAGGACGTCCTTGAGCTGCTCGAGCCACCCGCGCAGCGCCTTCGCCCGCAGGCGTTGGAACTCGTCCAGTGGTCCATGCCGCAGGTAATACCCGACCTGCAGCCTGCGGGTCAGGTCGTCGTACCGCTTGAGGTGGCGGACGGCGGCCTCGGCGTTGTGCTGGTTGGCGAAAGTTAACGCCTCGGCCCGCACCATCTGGAGGTCCCTGATGGTCTCTTCCGGTGGCGGGTAGTAGACGTAGCAGCCCAACAGGCTAACGGCGACCAGCCCCGCGACGGCAACCCCGCCCAGCACCGGGGCCGGGACCTCACGGCTCATCGCGGAAGTCGGGGCCCCGTCCGCGGGCTCGGTGGCCCGCGCGAGGTACACGTCGAAACGCTCCCCGGGATCGACAAACCGCAGCACCAGCCCGCCGGCAAGCAGCAGTCCGACCGCGGTGAGGCCGTACCACTCGAACGGCTGGGTCTTCTCCAGTAGCTTCCGCCAGGCGATCGACGGCAGGCGGCCCCACCCGTAGTGGGCGTCTTGGTGAAACGGATTCGAGTAGCCATCGAACGCGTGCGTGTGTGACTTCTCGACGTTGCCCGCCGTGTAGAGCGGCGACTCGATCGCGTACGCGATCGCGAGGACGACGCCTACCAGCACCGCCAGGAACGCCGCGGCGCGCCCGATGCCATAGCCGCGAGCCGCCCAGGCCAGTAGGCCAAGATTGGCGCCGGCGCCCAAGGAGACCAACACGTAAGCGGCGCCGACCGAGTTGCCGTGGACGAACATGCTGCCGACCTGTTGCATCACGGTCAGCGGCGTGGCGTACGCCGGCGTGGCGACGACCACCATCCGCAGGGGAGCCAAGGGGTCGTTGTGCTCCATTGCGTCTGACAAGCTCCCGTAGCTGAACAGGGAGGAGAGCAGCGTAACGCCAGCCAGGCCGATGCAGCAGTAGAAGAGCGTCGGACCGGCTAGATGCCGCGCGGCGGCCACCATAACGGCCACCAAACGCTTGAGCCCCGGCGGATTCGGCGCCTCTTCCGACCGTGGCGCCGCCGTGCCCGGGAAGAATCGGTCCCACGCAAAACCGACCACCGTTACGACAAGCAGAGAGCCCAACGCGAACGCGAGAATCACCGCGGGTGAGGACAGCGTCAAGCCGTACAACAGCGAGAGCGGATTGAAGAGGGGCGCGGTCAACGCGAACGCGAGGATGGCGCCGCCGGAAAGGCCGGAGCGTCGCAACTCGTAAGCCACGGGGATGACGCCCAGCGAACAGACGGGCAGCAGCATGCCCCACAGCCAGGCCTGCGGCAGGCTACGCCAGGTCGCGCCGCCGAACGCTTTAAACGTGATCTCGGGGCCGAGAAGCTTGCGCATAACGCCAGCCACGATCAACCCAACGAGCAGCGTCGGCGCGGCGGCGGCGGCGGCCTGGGCGACCCGCAGCAGACCGCCCCAAACAAGGATGTCCATAGTCCAGAACTCTGCCCTGTCAAAGCGGGTTAGTGAGCGTGCGAGTCAGCCGCCGCGTCGTCAGCGGCCGCCGCCTCCCCGGCGAGCGGCAGCAACGCTTCGAGCTGGGCGAGGGACGCCTCGATCTGGCCCGCTACCTGATCGAAGGCTTCTCTGCCGTCGTCAACGGAACGGTGAAAAGCCTTATCGACCGATCCAAACGACACTTGCAACGCCTCCGTCGCGGTCTTGGCTTCCTCCCACGATTCACGGGGGAGGTCGGTGTCCGCGGCGACCTCGGGCAGCACCTTCAAGAGTTCTTCCGCCTCGTGCAGAGAATCGTGGGCGTCTCCGCCAGCGTCGTTTGCAAAGGCGGTCCTGAGTTCATCGCTTATCTGAAGGAGGTTAGAGACCGCGTCGTGAAACGATGCTGGCCGGTGGGAATGATCGTGCGGATGGGCGTGCGAGTGCCCGTGCCCATGCTCGTGTGTGTCGCCGCCGTCTTGGCTAGTCTCGACACCCGCTCGCTGGCATCCAGCAATCGGGCAAACGGCTAACAGGAAGATGGCGATTCGCAACGCTGAGGCGAGAGCCCACACGTTCAAATAATGGAGCATGATATCGTTGGTCACGTTGGCAGGGTTTAATCGAGGATAGGAGTCGGCACGTCGCGTAGGACCTGATCGATGACGGGCTCCGGCGATGGAAAATCGCCCGATAAGCGGACGCCGAGGACCGGCTTGGCCACGTCCTGGACGTCATCCGGCGTTGTGAAGCCACGCCCTTGAAGAAAGGCGCGGGCCTGGGCGACCCGCTGCAGCGTTAGCAGGCCGCGCGGGCTCAGCCCGAGCGCGACGTCTCGGTGGTCGCGCGTCGCGGCCGCCAGGTCGACCAAATAGCCACGCACTTTCTCACCCACGGTCACCGCGGCGACCTGCTGCTGCAACCCGCAGAGCGTGTCCGGCGTCAGCACGGCTGCGGCCGGAACCGCGGCCTCGGCTGAGCCGACGGCGCCGGCCAGCATCTCGAGCTCGCTCTCTCGATCGGGGTAGCCGATCGAGAGCTTCACGGCAAAGCGGTCGAGCTGCGCCTCCGGCAGCGGGTAGGCGCCGTGGCTGTCGACCGGGTTTTGGGTGGCAATCACGAAGAAGGTTGCCGGCAACGGGTGGCGGGTCTTGTCGATCGTGACCTGCCGCTCGGCCATCGCCTCGAACAACGAACTCTGCGTGCGTGGCGTCGCACGGTTGATCTCGTCTGCGAGCAGCACGTCGGCAAAGACCGGGCCCTCCTTGAAGTCGAAGTCGCGCGTCTTCTGGTTGAAGAGGTTGAAGCCGGTGACGTCGCTCGGCATCAAATCCGGCGTGCACTGCACGCGGGCGAAGCGCCCCCCAACGGCGACCGCTAGCGCCTTGGCCAGGGTGGTCTTGCCGAGCCCCGGCAGGTCCTCCAACAGCAGGTGGCCCCGGGCCAGCAGGCTGGCAATCACAAGTTCCACGACGTCTTGCTTTCCGCGCAAAGCCTCGTTGAGCGTGGCGCGGAGCTGCCCAACTAGCAACAAATAGTCGGAAGCGGTCGGTTGCGGGGCGACAAGCGTTGTCATTGCAGGCGGGGGTCAGTGAGCGGGGTACGGTCTACGCGTGGCACGCATCGCGGTCCGGGCGGCCGCGCGGCAGGCGGTTAGGATTTCGTCGGCCGGTGCTACCGCGGGCGCGTCCCCGCCGTAAAGCGCCCAGGACGCCGCTAAGCGGAAGTCGGCGAAAGCCTCTACGGTTGCCGGAGACGCCGCGCCCGTGTGCAGCCGCCAGCGTCCGATCGTCGCCCCCGGCGGCCGCGGCGTGTTTTGCAGCCAAGCACGACGCTCGAGCAGGCGGACGGTCGATAGAACCGCGTGGCGGGCGTCGCCGGAGCGGTGCGCTAAGGCCCACCACGCGGTGGCGAGTCGATCGAGAAGGTAGACGCGGAACCACAGTGCGGCAGCAACCAAAGCGAACACGCACCCCGCGGACGCCGGGTGTGCGACTAAAGACTTCGCCATGTCGGCGACGCTACGCCGCAAACGCGTCAACCAGGTGTCGGGGGTGGTTAGCACTTCATATCCGGGACAAGGGTCGACCGTCAGCCAACACCCAGAGCGACGTTCGGAATCGGCGTTGAATGCGAAACCAGCCGACGCTCGAACTTCAAGCCAGAAGTGAGCGTCCTCCTTGTAAACCGAAGTGAGGTCGGTGAGCGAATCGTAGTTTTGCGGGTGTGCGTACAGCCCGCTTCGGACGCGGGTTTCGTACCCCAACGATCGGGCGAGCAGCGCCGCCGACGTGGCGAAAAGATAGTCCGGGCCGCGTCGGGAATCATGCAGAAAGTAATCAACCGGCTCGTCACACCCCTCGGGGGCAGTGGCCGTCGGGTCGAGTTGGTACTCTTCGCGGAGCCGAGCACAGATCGCCTCGACCTGCAGCCAGCCTGGCTCGACGCCGTCGGTCCAGGCTTCGGCAAGGCCCTTGAGGTGGCTCTCCGCCGCCGCCGACCGGACCAAATCGGGCGCCGCGGCTCGTGGCGTGCGTTGGGACTCGATCGTAAGCACCGTCAGCTGCGGCAGTTGCGACGCGTTGATGGCGAGCACGCCGTCCTCCTCGTCCGTGAAGAAGTCGGGGTCGTGAAGATAGTCGAGGTTCACGGCCGTTGGGTTCGGCGGCGCGGGGATGCGCTTCGTCTTCAGGTTGATAACCCGGACTTGGTGGAGCTCGGTGTAGTTAAACGGAGGGTCCGGCAACACGATCGAGAGTCGCATCCATGCCCGCCCGTCGGGCGAGTTCTGGTCGAGCTTGCGGTAAGTGGTTTCGCCGGCGCCCGATGAGCTGAGCAGGCGGCCGTCCCAAGTGTCGTAGGCCCGCAGACCAAGGTGCACCGGCACGCGCCCGCGGACTTGCAGCAGAGCGGCCGACAGCTGGTCGCGCGAGGACGCTTGCGACTTGGAGGTGGGGTTGCGGACCGTATCAAACTCGCGGCTCGCGCGTTGGTTCTCGCCGAGCCGTTCGTGGTTCCTCTGCATCGCGCTGGCCGCGAGCGGGATCGCCCGCCGCCGACCGGCGGACTTGTCGCGTTTGCGGGGTTCGCCGAACTCGTTGAAGACGTCGTACAGGCTCGGCATCTTGGATTCGAGGAAGAGGTCGCTGTCGACGGGCCCGAAGCTGCTGGCGCTGTCCTTCGCGGCCACCATCTGGTCCCCATCGCCAACGCCCGAAAACGCCGAGTTGTCCGTCCAGCGGTTGCCGCCCGAACTAGGCATGAAACCGCTGAGCGCCCGCGTCACTCGCGATTGGCCGGCGATCGGCAGCGCGGCGACAACCAACAGCACCACCACGCCGATGGCGCCGAGCGCCGGGCGCACCGGAATCGCCTGCTCGGTGCGGTCTGCGAACCGCCCCTGGATGCCGTCCCAGTAACAACCCAGCAGCCACCACATTCCAAGCAACGAGTATCCGACGAGCAGCGCCGTGGTGGTCACGGTCATCGAACAAAGGAAGCTGAACATCACAAGAAACAAGCTCGACAGGCCGGCGAAGTGTTGCGCGCGGGCGCTAGACCTCGTGGCGGCCAAACCCAACATCAAGTTCCTGAGGAAGTAAGCAAGGCAAACCTCAAAAGGGTCACCGTAGCCCAGCAATGGGGTTATCACGCCGGCCCAAGCGATCGGGAGCAGGGCAAGCACCGCCATGGCGGTAACGGCCAAGCCCGAGCCCGGGCGACAGAGCCGAGCCGCCGAGGACGCGACGGCGACGGCGAGCGCCAACTGCACCCAGCCGGGCCAGATCACCATCTGCTTCTCGTACAGGGCTACCTGCAAGAGCAGCGTGGCTAAGACCACCAACGCGAGCGTTACGTTGACGAGGAGTTTGCTAGGCGCCACGACCGGCCTCCCCCGCTGCCCGTCGCCATCCAGACAGGACGCTTGCCGCGACGTCTTCTGGGCCGCCGACAGCGATCCAGCTCGCGACGGTCGGGGGCGTCGAATGGGTTTGTGCCCGTACGCCACCGAAGGAGTCGGCGTCCAAGACGATCGCAAGCTCGCCTGGCTGCGGAGGCAAGCGATCCGTCGTGATCCGGAGCCGTACAGCATCTTCCGCCGCCCGCCGTGCACCCGCCTCGCCACCGCTGCGCGCCTGGCCTTCCGCGCCGTACTCCGCGAGCCAATCCATCAAGAGTGCGAAGTCCGGCCGCGATGCGCCGAAGCAGCGACGCTCGCCGCCGAGTTGCAACTCGAGATGCACGTCTTGGGCGATGAGCGTGGCGGCCACGCTGCCGGCGATCCTCAGCGACCATTCCAGGCTGCTGTCGGCGCCAACGCCGGCGTGGTGTTGCGGGTCGGTGTCGACGGTCACCGTCGCCGAACACGAGGCGGCGCCCTGCCGCTCGCTTACGATCAGCCGGTCGTAGCAGGCCGTCTTCGCCCAGTGGACCAAACGTAATGCGTCGCCTTGGCGGTGCTCGCGAACCCCGATCCGCTCGCCGTCCGACCCGGCGTAGGCGTCGCACGGGTCGCCTCGCCACGCCCGTGTGCCAGCCGTGATCGGGAAGGGGGGCAACCAGAACGTTTCGGGCCACGCAACGATTGACCCCGTTACTTCAACCGGCTTGCTGGCCTTCCAAAGGCCGAACGGGAATGCCGTGGTCAACGCGGGCGTCGCCCTAGGATAACGCCCCCTTTGCAGGGGCGTGAAGTTCCACTGGAACGTCGTACGGGACCACCCACCGATTCGCGCGAGCCCCACAGCGGCGCCGTCCTCGCCTGGGCCGACGTCAAAGAAGCCGTCTTCGATCACCAGCCCCCATGCGGGCCACGGCCAACGATTGACCAGGCGTACCGTGACCGGCGTCGGTTGACCTTCCCTCGCGCGATGCCCCGCAAACTCGACTTCGCACGATACCCCCGCGATACCGAGCTTGGGCCAAACGAGACCCGTCGCAACGACCGCCGCGATTGCGGCGAGCAAGATGAAGCCCTGCGGCGCCGCGAAGACTCCGAATAGCAACGAAGCAATAGCGCCGACGCCGAGTATCCCAAGGGGCGACCTCAGCCAATACACGTACCGGTTCGCCCATTCGCAGTGGTCTTCCGTGAGTAGCCACCGGAGGCGTTCCAACAAAGTGGCGGGCGGGACTGGTGTTGCTTCGGGAAGCATGGCGGTATCTCTCGCTTAGCTCCGGCGCGAGGCGCTCGTGCGCCGAGGCGATGCGCCGCTACGGCGCACGGAAGAAGAAGTCGATGGCGCCGCGTCGCCAAATATGAAGTCAGACAGCCGGCAGTGCAGAGAGCGGGCAACGGCAACCATCGCGCCGCGGTAATCACCGTCGCTTCGGCGTCGGCCAACGCGCCGCGCCGCGGGCAGCCAAAACCGGGCGGGCCCCCCCAGTCGGCCCCCCCGG
>JBCCZD010000043.1:0-19866 GCA_039188275.1 Planctomycetota bacterium | reverse complement strand
GCCTTTCGTCTACTTCGAGGAGGACTTCGAGAGCGGCAACGCTCTGTGGTTCGATAACTCGGGGCTAGCTCCGCTGACCGCCGTCCCGAGCGGTGGCGAAGACGGCGGCGCCTACGTCAGCACGACGCTCGACTTCGAGAACGACGACGCCGGCGACACAATCGTGACGTTTCGGGCCGAGGCTATCTACAACTCGAGCGGATTTGCCTACGCCGGCGAGTGGATCGACCTGGAAGTTGAGGAGGTCTCGTTCTTCGTCCGCCACGACGCCGCGTTCCCGATCAACTTCTTCTCCCGCTTCTCGCCCACCCCCCGCTTCCCGGGCGGGATCGCGGTCGACTTCGCACCCGTTTTACCCAACGTCTGGACCGAAGTGACGTTCGCCATCGACCCGACGAACCCGCAGTTTGTCTCGTTCGAGGGACAAAACTTCAACAGTGTCTTTACGCAGGTCGGCAATATTCAGCCCGGCATCAGTGTGCCGGCGGGGTTAGCGGGATCGACTCTGCCAGTCACGTTCGACCTGGACAGCGTGACCATTACACGGACTCCGGAGCCATCGAGCCTCGCGTTGCTGGGCTTGGCTGCCAGCCTCGGCTACCGGCGGCGTCGTTCGGCGTCGGCCATTTTAGCCGCCTAAGGATAGGGCTACACGAATGCAACCGATGATTGGCACCTTGAGCCGCTTGGCGCCGGCGATCGCACTTGCGGTCGCCGGCGCAACGGCGGTTTGCCCAACGCCGGCCGCGTGGGGGGCCGAGTCGACTTGGCTCTCCCCAACCCTAGATATCTGGGGCTACGCACCCGGAGGTAATCCGGGTCAGCGGCCGACGGCGTCGACCTTCGGTTTCCTAGTCGACCTCGAGACAAATGAACCGGCGCCCGGTGGCGACTCGTCACCCGGCCGCTTGTCGTCGTTTGTTTTCGCCTTCGAGACCTCCTCAAGCCCAGACTCGGGCGACGCGATCCCTACGGGGCTCGACCCTACCCGCTACCTTATCAATGCTGCGACGGTGACGATGCGTCAACAGCTCGGTTCGGGCGGTTCCCTCATCTACGAAGACCGCCCGCTCTCGGAACTTGACGTAATCACCAACGGCGTGCCAGAACAACTGCCCGTTGAACTATTTGGGGCGGGGTTCAATTCGGGTGTCGATGGATTCGCCGCCGGGGTAAATCAAGGCCTTGTAGGCAATTTTGTCGATGAATCGCGTTCTCTGTTCATCGGGCCAGACGGCGCGTACGGCGTGTTCCCCGCGATCGGCGACGGCTCGGGGGGGCTGATCGACGTGGCGAACAACCTCACGGGGGGTTACAGCGCCACTTCGCCAACCGGCGAAACCGACCCGTTTGACGCCATCCCCTGGGCCGTTGGCAGCGTGCCCGGCCTGTCACGCGGCGACGCGATCCCGGGCGACACGACCTTCGACTTTGACATCGACCTGACCCAGCCGGGGGTTGTGGGCTACCTGCAGGAATCGCTCGCCGAAGGGGTCGTGGGCTTTGTCCTATCAACGATCCACGCCGGTGGTCAGTTCGGCACTGGTGGGGCGCCCTTCCCGCAGTGGTACACCAAAGAGGGCGTGCAACTCTTCGAAGACTTCTCGATCCCGACGTTCGCGGGGGCCGAAGCCGCGACGCTTGTGCTGGACGTCACGATTGCCGACGAACTGATGCCGGGCGACTACGACCGCAGCGGCACGGTGGACGCCGCCGACTACCTGCTCTGGCGTTCGACCTTCGGCGACCCGGTGGCGATGGCCGGCGACGGCGCCGACGGCAATGGCGACGGCGCCGTCAACGCCGCCGATTACGTCGTCTGGAGGGACGCATTGCCGGTGCCTGCCGCGCCGCTTGCGATCGCCGCGCCCGAGCCGTCGCTCGCCGCGCTTGCCGTTGTCGGCCTCGCAATCCTAGGATGTTGTCGTGTGTCCGGTCGCCACTAGCCGTGGCCGTTCCGTCGATGCCGCCGATTCCGCTTAGACGACACTGCTAGAATGACGCCCGGCTAGGAGCCGAACCGCGATGCCCGGGATCAGGAAAATGCCTTTACGCCGGACCGGTTTCACGCTCGTCGAGCTCTTGGTTGTTATTGCCATCATCGGCATCCTGATCACCCTGCTGCTACCGGCGGTCCAGTCGTCGCGCGAGGCAGCGCGGCGGTTTTCTTGCAAGAACAACCTCAAGCAGATCGGCCTGGCGACCCTCAACTACCACGACGTCAACGGCCACCTGCCGCCGCCCAAGGCGACCGGCGGCAAATTCGAAGACCGCGGCAGCACGCTGGTGCTGCTCCTGCCGTACCTGGAAGACGCTGCGTTGTACGCCTTGTACGACTTCGAACTCTCGATCAACGCGGAGGTAAACCGAGCGGTAACCACAAAGACCGTGCCGGCGTACCTCTGCCCGTCGATGCAGACACCTACCGAGGGAGCCAGCGGGGGAGGGACTCCGTACGGGTTGGGCAGTTACCTGATCTCGACGCGGACAACCTACTACAAGACCGGCGCCGAAGAGCCCTTCCGCCCCGACGGGGCATTCGACCATGTCGACGGTGGTGTTCGCTACGGGCTCAAACTCGGCGATATCCTCGACGGGACCTCCAAGACGCTGCTGATGGGCGAAATCAATTACTCGTTCGGTGACGAGATGCCGGTCGAGAGCGTCGACGCGCCGCTGGAGCCTGGCAAGATCAGCGCCTTTTCTTGGGCTCACGGCTACTGGGCAAAAGCTTGGGGGCATATGGCCGCCGACTTCCCGCTGCTCTACAACCGCAAAGAGACCCCGATCGCGTTTTTTGCCCCGCATTTCTACCGGACCTTCCGCAGCGACCACCCCAGTGGCGTACACTTTGTGCTGCTCGACGGGTCGGTTGACACGCTGCCTGACGAGACCGACCCGGAAGTCCGCCGGTCGCTAGTGACCCGGGCCGGCGAAGAAGTCTTCGAGAGCCCGTTCTGAACGAACATCCGTTCGCCCCCCACCCGCTTCCCCTAGGCTTTGTCGAGACCCTCATGCGTTTACCGATCCTGGCGGTTGCCGTTGTCTCGTTTGCCCAGACCGCGGGCGCCCACTTCCCGTGGCTGATCGTTGACGGCGAGCACCGCCCGCGCCTCTTCTTTGGCGAGGGGCTGACCGATCAGGACTACCACCTGCCGGACACGATCGCCAAGGCCGAGGTCTGGCACGCCGGGATCGACGCGCCCAATCGCCTGATCCCCGTCAAGCCGCACGAAGAGGAAGGGTTTGTCGGGTTGCGGGCCGAGTCGGGCATCGAGCTGCGGGGCTGCGTGCAGACCGAGATGACCTACGGCATCTACCACGGCGCAAAGCTCTGCTACTACGCCCAGGGGATTGCGTCGAACAACCCCACCAGCTGGCCGAAAGCGGTCGCGGCGCCGGTAGTGGACTCGGTTTCGGAAGCGGACGGGGCGACGAGCCAACCGGCTTTGCGGGCGCTGCTGCGCGTCGAGGGAGGGCAACTCATCGCCACGCTGCTGCGCGAAGGTGAGCCCGCCTCGGGGGTCGGTCTGACGCTCTCCAACAACCAGAACAAAGAAACCGTCCAGGCCGAGACAAACGATGCGGGCGAGGCGGCGTTCCCCATCGACACGTTGACGACCGGCCTGAACGGGCTGATGGCGATGATCGTCGACAAGGCCGACAGCGGCGAGATCGACGGCAAACCCTACAAGTCGGCGATGCACGTCTTGACCGTTACGCTCAACGGCAAGCCCGCACCGCCCGAGGGGGCGATGCTAGCGCCGCTCCCCGAGGCGATCGCCAGCTTCGGCGCCGCCGCGGTTGACGGCTACCTTTACGTCTACAGCGGTCATATCGGCACGGCTCACGCTCACTCGAAGGACAACCTCTCGAAGCACTTCCGCCGGCTGAAAATCAACGCCGCGTTAGACGGATCGGCGGAGTGGGAAGAGCTGCCGATCGCGCAGCCGCTGCAGGGGCTAGCGATGGTGCCGCACGGCGGCAAGCTGTATCGCGTCGGCGGCCTCGACGCGCGCAACGCGAGCGGCGACGAGGAGCAATTGCACTCCGTTGACGCGTTCGCAAGCTTCGACCCGGCAACAAAGACCTGGACCGCCCTGCCGAGCCTGCCCGCCGGGCGGTCTTCGCACAACGCGACGGTTATCGGCGACACGCTCTACGTTGTGGGCGGGTGGCGGCTGTCCGGTGACAGCAACGGCGAGTGGCAGGCGGGGGCACTCTCGTTCGACCTGTCCGACCCCACCGCGGAGTGGCGAGTCCTGCCCGAGCCCCCGTTTCGACGCCGGGCGCTCGCCGCGGGGCACGCGGGGGGCAAGCTGGTTGTCATGAGCGGCATGACCGACGACGCCGAGATCTCCAAGGCGGTTTTCTTCTACGACTCCGCCACGCGGGTGTGGTCGGAGGGGCCGGAGTTTCCGGGCAATGCGTTCTATGGGTTCGGTCTCGCTGCCTGGAACGTGGGCGGAGTCCTCTACGCCGGCGGCATGGAGGGCGTGGTCTACCGCCTGTCGGAAACGGAGGACGCCTGGGTCGCCGCCGGCGAGCTGGCGACGCCGCGGTTCTTCCATCAGTTCGCCCCCGACGGCCGCGGCGGCCTATTGGCCATCGCCGGCGCGTCGCCCGAGGAGGGACATGTTTCAAGCGTCGAACGTGTCGTGCTCAAGCCGTAGGCGTGGCGCGACGCGAACCGAACGCCGCCCGCAGGGTCGCCAGGCTCTTCGGGATCGCCGTCTCCCACGCTTCGTTCCCCTCGAACTCAAGCGAGACGTAGCCGCGGTAGTTGTGCTTGGCAAGCATGTCGGCGATCCTCGGGTAGTCGAGGTCGAGCGAGTACCATACGCCGCCGCCGTGGTAGGTCTTCGCCTGCACGAAGACCGTCTGGGGCGCCATCTTCTCGAGCCGGTCGTACGGGTCCTCAAGGAAGTTGCCGGTGTCGAGCGTGCATTGCAGCCACGGGGAGTCGATCGCGTCGACGATCCGTAGCACGCCCTCCGGCGTGAGCCCCAGCCCCCAGTGGTTCTCGAGGCCGAGCGTGACCCCGCGCTTTTCGGCTGCGGGGATGACCTTTTCCAGCGAGTCGATAACCCACTCGAAGCCGTCCTCCTCGGTGTAGCCTTCGAGGATTGGCTCGACTCCGCGGTTGGCCATCAGCTCGTCGAAGTTCTTGCTCGTGCCCCAGCGGCCCGTGTTGATCCGCATGGTGGGGATACCGAGTTGGTACGCGAGCTCGATCTGGTGGATGGTCTTGTCGACCTCGCTCTGACGCTTGTCAGTGTCGGGGTAGACGAACCCCTGGTGCGTGCTAAATCCGCAGATGTCGAGCCCGTTGACGAACGCCCGTTGCTTGAGCTTCTGCAGGTAGCCGGGCTCCTCGCTCTCCATCTGATAGAGCAGGAGCTCGATGCCGTCGAAACCCATCCGGGCCGCCTCGTCGATGCAGCGTTCGATCGTGAGCTTCTGCCCCTCCTTGAAGCGCCAGAACGAGTAGGTCGATACGGCGATCCGGTTGGTGTGCGGCGTAGCGGGCGCCGGCTCGGCCGCGGTTGCCGCGGCGGGGATCGCTGCGAGGGCGGCCCCGGCTGCGGCCGTCTTGGCGGCCGTCTTGGCGAACGTTCGGCGGTCGAGGCTCATTGGGGGCTCCATCGGGGGAGGTGTCGCGCGGGAGGGTACTTGCGGTGGGGCGTCGGCGGTGCCGAGTCTGCAAAAAAGCCGCCAGCCGGACCGCCACGCGGTCCGACCAGCGGCGGACTGGTTCGGACCGCGGCGGTCCGGCTAGGCGACCACGGGAAGCTGAACCCTTTGGGAGATCAGCCCTTGGCCGGATCGACTCCGTCGATCCAGGGCCCTTCCAGCGCCTGGTAGTCACGCGGGATGAGCTTGCTGCCCCGGTCGCCGGCGGCCCAGCCGGGGACGTGGCTCGGCTCGCCGCGGGCCTCGGAGCGCTCTTCCCACTTGGCGGCCCACGAGCCATCGCCCTCGCGGTAGTTCATCTCTTCCTTGTCGAAGCGGAAGACCTTGCCCTCGCGGTAGCTCTTGGAGCCGAGCTTGACGATCGTCATCGCCGCGGCGCCCAATTCCGGCGAGCAGTTCACGTCGCCCGGTTTGCCGGCGATCGCCGCTTCGACGAAATTCCTGAAGTGGACCAGCGAGCTGTTGCGGATGCCGCCCACCTCGACGCGTTCGCTCTTCAGGCCACGCTCGTGGTGGACCTGCGGCCGCTCGGCGACGAAGTCGTAGCCGGTGAACTCTTCGCCAACGCCGAACACCACGGCGCCGTGGTGGCCGCGGATCGTCTGCTTGATCGGCGTGTTAGCGCTGCACATCGTGGCGGTCACCAAGCCCTGGACGCCCTCGTCGAAGTCGGCGACCACGGTCGCCACGTCGGGCACGTCCCGGCCGTCGTACTCCAGGTAAATTCCGCCTGCGCCGGTCACGCGCCCCGGGAAGCGGAGCCCCGTGGCCAGCAGCATGCTGGTGGTGCGGTGCACGAACAGGTCGGTGAACATGCCGGCGCCGAACTCCCAGTAGCAACGCCACTGGGCAAACTTCGCCCGGTCGAACGGCATGTCAGGGGCGAGGCCGAACTCGGTGCCGAGGAACATCTTCCAGTCAACGTTCTTAGGATTCATGTCCTCGGATAGGCCGTAATAACGCCATTGGCCCATGTCGGAGTTGCGGAAGAACTCGGTCTGGTACTGCATGATCTTGCCGAGGTCGCCGCCGCGGATCCGCTCGTTCACAGCGGGCCAGACCGGCAGGGACGTCGATTGCACGCCGACCTGCATCACGAGGCCCGAGTCGAGCCACGCCTTGTGGACCGCGAGCGCCTCCTCGACGGAGTGCGTCATGGGCTTCTCGCAGTAAACGTGCTTGCCGGCCTTGAGGGCGTCGATCGTCTGCTTGGCGTGCCAGTGGTCGGGCGTCGAGATGACGACCGCGTCGATCGAGTCGTCGCTCAGGATATCGCGGTAGTCGCCCGTCTTCTTTGGCGCCTTGCCGGTTTTGCTCTGGACTTTCTTGGCGGTCTTGTCGGTGTAGCGGTTGAAGACGTCGCACACCGTGGCGATCTCAACCGTTTTGTCGCTCTTCTGCAGGTCAATGGCCGAACTGATATGCGCCTGGGCACGGCCGCCAACGCCGATGTAGCCCAGGCGGAGCACGCCGTTGGCGCTCTTCCCACCTTCTTTGTGATGGTCGGCGGCGGCCGTGGCGACCGACAGGGCCGCCGCGCCGGCGCCGGCGGCGGCCGTGGTGTGCAGGAACCCGCGCCGCGAAACGCCCGATTGTTGTTCGCTCATCGCAAACCTCGCTATGTCTTTTGTGGGTCCGACTCGGACGCTACGCTGGCGACGCTAGGCCGGTCCCGTGCTGTCCATCCGATCGCCGACGACACGCGCGGTCGTTCCGCAACGTTGTGGAACGCAGTGTAACCCAATCGCGCCCCGGAATCACACGAACTCGCCCGCGGAAGATAAGTAAGGCCCGACGCGCACAGCGGCGGTCGGCCCGCATAGACACAGCCCGACGGGGCCCCGTGGTTACATTTTCAGCTGAAAAAACCCAAAGGTACGCCTTGTCCGTCGGCGGCAAAACAACGCGGCAGCGGCTCGAAGCGACGTGGATCGACCGTGTGCATCAGCTCGCGGAGGTCGGATCGACCAACACCGCCGCGCTCGAGCACGCGAAGCGGGATCCGGGTGATCTGGCGGAGCTCTTCGTCACCGATCGGCAAACCGCGGGCCGCGGCCGCGGGGGCAACCGCTGGTGGTCGGGCGACGGCTCGCTGGCGTTCTCGGTCCTGACACGCCGGTTGGCGATCGACGCCAACGCGGCGCCGACGCTCGCGCTGACCATCGGCGCCACGCTTTGCGGGGCGCTCTCACCGCTGGGGGAGCGGGTCTCGCTCAAGTGGCCAAACGACCTCTACGCAACCGCGCCCACCGACGCTGGCCGGCGCGGCGCCAGCAAGGTGGGAGGCGTGCTCATCGAGTCCATTGCCGACCCGGCACGCGGTTCCGGCCGGCGTTACGTGTTGGGCGTCGGCATTAATGTGCACAACTCGCTGGCCGACGCCCCCGAAGAGGTCCGGCGCACCGCCACGAGCTTGTCAGAGGCGGCCGGCGGCGGCCGGCTCACCCCGGCGGACGTGCTGCTGGCGTGCGTCCAGCCGCTCGGCGATGCCCTCCGGCGGGTGGCCGCCGGTGATCCTGCGCTCCCCGCGCTTTGGCGTCGCCACTCCCTTCTGACGGGGCGGCAGATCACGATCGAGACCCGCGCGGGCCGGTTGTCCGGCAGGTGCCAGACGATCGACGACCAGGGCGCCATCACGGTACAGACCGAACGCGGAACGGTTACCTGTGTGTCGGGCACGGTTGTCGACTTCGAACGGTGACTCGCGGTACCGTCGCGCTTGAACCGCGCCGCCGCGCCATCATATCTAGGCGCGTCGGCATCCGGCCACGTTACACGGCGCCGTAGGCCAGCATCGCGTCGGCGACTTTCTTGAAGCCCGCGATGTTGGCGCCGCGGACGTAATTGATCGGGCCATCGCGGCCGTCTTCTTTGCCGTACTCGACGCACTTCTTGTGGATGTCGCTCATGATGCCCTGCAGACGGGCGTTGACCTCCGAGCGGTCCCACTGGATGCGCAGCGCGTTTTGGCTCTGCTCGAGCCCCGACACGGCGACGCCGCCGGCGTTGGCCGCTTTGCTGGGGGCGTAAAGGATGCCCGCCTCGACGAACCGCAGCGCTGCGGCCGCTTCGCTCGGCATGTTGGCGCCCTCGGCCACGGCGCGAACGCCATTGGCCAGCATCTGGCGGGCGTCGTCGCCCGAGATCTCATTCTGGGTCGCGCTGGGAAACGCGACGTCCGCGGGGACCGACCACGGCCGAGCACCCTCGTGGAAGGTGGCGGCGGTAAAGTGGTCGGCGTACTCGTGGATGCGGCCGCGCCGTTGCTCCTTGAGGTCCTTAACCCAGCGGAGCTTCTCGCGGTCGATGCCGTTGGGGTCGTGGATGAAGCCGCCCGAGTCGCTCAGCGTGACAACCTTGGCGCCGAGGTCGAGCAGCTTCTCGGCGGTGTAGATGGCCACGTTGCCCGAGCCGGAGACCAGGCAGGTCTTGCCGGCGAGGCCCTCGCCCAGGTGGTTGAACATGTTCTGGGCGAAGTAGACGCAGCCGTAGCCCGTGGCCTCGGTGCGGACCTCGCTGCCGCCAAAGGCGAGCCCCTTGCCGGTGAGGATGCCGGCGTAGCGGTTGGCCAGCCGCTTGTACTGGCCGAATAGGTAACTGACCTCACGCCCGCCGACGCCGATGTCGCCGGCGGGGACGTCGGTGTCCTCACCGATGTGGCGCTGCAGCTCGGTCATCAGCGAGTGGCAGAACCGCATCACCTCGCGTTCGCTCTTGCCCTTGGGGTTGAAGTTGGCCCAGCCCTTGGCGCCCCCCATCGGCAGCCCGGTCAGGCTGTTCTTGAAGGTCTGCTCGAAGCCGAGGAACTTCAGCACGCTGAGCGTTACCGACGGGTGGAACCGCAGCCCGCCCTTGTACGGGCCGATGGCGTTGTTGAACTGCACGCGGAACGCCCGGTTGGCGCGGATGTTCCCCTCGTCGTCCTCCCACGTGACGCGGAAGATGATGATCCGGTCCGGCTCGGTCATCCGCTCCAGGATCTCGGCTTTGTGGTACTCGCCGTGATTGAGGTAGAAGGGCATCACCGACTCGACCACCTCCCGCACCGCCTGGTGGAACTCCGACTCGCCGGGGTTCCGCTTCTCCAGTCCGTGCATGAAGTGTTCGATCTCTTTTTCACAGCCGCCGCTAGACATTCGTTCAACCACCCGATCACGAGCCAAGTTTTGCGGGCTAGTCAACGAGCCCACGTCAACCAACGAGAAGGCGTGCAGGATAACACGTCTCGGTTGCCGCGGCTTGGCCAGTCTTGGGGCCCGGCGCCGGCGGGTCAGGTCGACAGCTTGAGCATGCTCTTGAGGAACTTCGCCGCGAAGGGCGTTAGCTTCGTGCGGCTGTAGAGGTCGCCGACTTTGCGAATCGCCTCGGCTTGGGTCGGGTACGGGTGGATGCTGGCGGCGATCTTGCCTAAGCCGATCTTGTTGGTCATGGCGATCGAGAGCGAGCCGATCATGTCGCCCGCGTTCTCGGCGACGATCGTGGCGCCGACGATCTTGTCGGTCCCCTTCGCGACGTGCACCTTGACGAAGCCCTCGGTCGCCCCCTCAAGGATCGCGCGGTCAACATGCTCCATGTCTTGCCGGAAGGTGTCGATCGCGACGCCCTGCTCCGCCGCCTGCTTCTCGTTGAGGCCGACGTGCGCGAGCTCGGGCGAAGTATACGTAGCCCAGGGCACGACCAGGTCGCTCGCCTTGCGTTTGCCGACGCCCAGCGGCGTGAACAGCGCGTTGGCGACCACCGCCCGGGCCATGAAGTCGGCCGCGTGCGTAAACTTGGCCGGGCCGCTCATCGACGAGGGGCTGCAGACGTCGCCCGCGGCGTAGATCTTTGGGTTGGTCGTCTGGAAGTAGTCGTTCACCATTACGCCGGCTCGCTTGCCGTACTCGACGCCAACGTTCTCCAGCCCCAGCCCGTCGACGTTCGGCGCCCGACCGACGGCGACCAGCAGTTTGTCGACGACCAGCTCGTAGCCGCCCTCCGCCGCGTCGGCCTTGATGCGGACCTTGCGGTCGCCTTCTCCCTCCCGATCAACCGGCAAGAGCTGGACGCTCCTGCCGTGGCCGTAGAGCTTCACGCCGTCGCGTTCCATCGACGCCTGGACGATGGCGGCCGCTTCGGCGTCTTCGCGGGGCAGGACGTGCGGCTCGGCGTTGATCAGGTGGACGTCCGAGCCGAACCGCGCAAACGACTGGGCCAGCTCAGCCCCGATCGGCCCGGCGCCGATCACGCCGAGCGAGCCGGGCAGCTCGGTGAGCGAGAAGACCGACTCGTTCGTCAGGTAGTCAACGGTGTCCAGGCCAGCGATCGGCGGCGCCGCGGCCCGGGCGCCGGTGGCGATGACCGCCTTCTTGAACTTGAGCGGCGTGTCGCCAACCATCACCGTGTCGCCGCCGGCGAAGTGGGCCGGGCCGATGTAGACGTCCACCCCCTTCTCTTCGCTGAACCGCTTGGCCGAGTCGGCCGGGCTGATGTCGGCCCGCAGCTTCCGCATCCGCTCCATCACCTGGGCGAAGTCGATGCGGCAGCCGCCGTCCGCGTGAACGCCGAACGCGCCCGCTTGCTTGACCATCGAGGCGACGCGGGCCGCGCTGATAACCCCCTTCGACGGGACGCAGCCGACGTTCAGGCAGTCGCCCCCCATCAGGTTGCGCTCGATGAGGGCGACCTTAGCCCCCAGGCCCGCGGCGACCGCCGCCGAGACGAGTCCTGCCGTGCCGGCGCCGATCACCACCAGGTGGTAGGGGCCGTCGGGCGTCGGGTTGGTCCACGCCGGCGGGTGGACGTTCTCTTCAAGCCGCTGGTTGTGCTCGTCGTAGGGGAGCAGCTCGATCGGCTTGTCGGTCGGTGTTTCGGTTACCGTGGCCATGGTTGACCCCCAAGTTGTTGTTGTCGGTTGGTGTTGTTGATCCCGGGCTGGCGGTTGAGGCGGCTCGTTAAACCGCGGCGCCGTTTTCGCCGGCAGCAGGTTCGGCGGCCTTAGGGCGGAGCAACTCAACCACCTTCTTCGCGGCCAGCGGGAAGGCGCCGAGCAGCGCGAAAGCGATGGTGACCTGTGTGAGGAACGCCGGCGTGAAGACGGCGTTGACGCCCTCGTCCGCCAGCGTCGCCAAATCGGGAACCGCCGAGCCGGCATAGACGTACACCGCGGTACCGGCAAGCATGCCGAGCTGGCTCACCCACCAGAACGTGCCGACCTTGATCCGCGTCAGCCCCATCACCGCGTTGATCACGAAGAAGGGGACGAGCGGGACCAGCCGCATGGTGAACAGAAAAAATGGCCCATCGCGGTCGAGCTGTTCGTTGAACCACGCCAGCTTATCGCCGAACTTGCTCTGGATGGTGTCTCGGAGCAAGAAGCGGCTGAACAAGAAGGCGACCGTGGCGCCCGTCGTCGAGGCGAAACTCACCAAGACCAGGCCGGCGACCGGGCCGAAGAACCAACCCATCACCAGCGTCAGCACCGCGGCGCCGGGCAGCGACAAGCCGGTCACGGCAACATAAATCGCAAACGCGATCCCGTAGACGGCGACCGGGTAGGCGTCCTTGAACGCCTTGAGTTCGGTCTCGCGTTCCGCCAAGGCCGAGAGCGAGAGCTGGTCGCGGAAGGCGATCCCCAGCCCAATCCCGGCAACCAGCAACGCCAGCACCAAGACCTTCGCCAGCGGGAAACCCGGCTTCGCCGCCGCGGCGGCGGGGGTTTCCGGAGACTCGTAGGGGTTCGGCGCGTTCGACTCGGCGGGCATCGTTCGGCTTTCGATGAAGGTTTCGTGGGCGGGGCATTCGGCGAGAGCCGCGGGCGACAGCGGGCGGGAAAGGCGTGGGTCACTTCTGCTCGTTAAGGTTCCAATCGTAGTCCAGGTACGAGACCCGCACGCCCGCCTCGGCGACGAACTGACGCGCGGCGTCGTTCGGCAGATAGGGGCTGATCGCTCGAAGCTGGGCTTGCGTGTCGGCGCCGAAGTCCGAGCCGAACCAACTCAGGATCGAGCTCAGCTTGACCGTGTTGCTGCCGGCGTCGACCTGGAAGTTCTGCCGCTGGGCGAAGAAGTCGCGGGCGTTGACGGAGAGCTGCTCGTCCAGCCGACGGGGCACGTACGCCTCGTTCAGCAGCCGGGGGCAGCCGATCGAAGCACAAACGATCGCGAAGTGGATCCGCGGCTCGTTCCGCTGGCGCAGCAGCTCGTGCTCGATGTCGTTCAGGTTGATCTGACTGTCGGCGTAGCGGAGCTTCAGGTTCTTCCAGATGTTGTAGCCCCAGACCTTGGCGGTGTGATTGCGGATGCTGGTGGTCGGGTACTCGCGGAGGATCCCTTTCACGGTGACCGCGTTGTAAGCGTTGATCCAGAAGGCGAGCTCTGACTCGCGGGCGGCTGGCTTCCTCGGGTCGACCGACGAGAGCCGGTTGAGGTACGCGTCGAGCCTCACCACGTCCGCGGCGGAGGCCTTCCAAGCCCGGTAGTCCACCAACCCACGCTCGTTCACATAGGTCTTGAGCAGTTCGTCCCAGGCGGCGTGATCGATCTCGTCGTAGCCAACTCGCTGGTCGGCGGCGACACGCGCCCCGACAAAGATGTCCGCGGCCAGGGCGGTCGCGCTTGCCGCCAAGGTGGCCACCAGAACGGCGAACGCAGCGGAAACGCGAACGAGGATGGGTCGGCTAGGCATAGTTCTTCCTGGGAGCTGGGGGTTCAGGGCGGTAGGGGCTCGTGGCGTCAAGCGGTCTGCCACTCTCGACGCCGTTCGTACGCGCCTTCTTACGAGCCGGCCAGCCAGAAATCCCGGGTTTGTCCAACGGCCCGCCCCGCAGCGTGACGTGTCTCACAGACTGGACTCCCAACGCGCCGAGCGTCTCGCAGCCCATTGAGTCTTCAAGACGCCCATCAGCCAGACCGCCACGCGGTCCGGCTAGGGAAGCGTCGCTGCGGAAGCCTCATCTCGGAGGCTGCGATTCAGAGGCTCAGCTGATGCGCTAGTCCGCGGCTTCCAGCGACTCGATCGCGGCGCGGATCGCTTCAAGCTCTTCCACGCACTCGGGGCAGATCGCCAGGTGGTCTTCGACCCGCTTCAGCGCCTCGTGAGAAGGCTTGCCGGCCAGTTCGTGCTCAACCAGCACCGCAAGGTACGGCAGGCAGTCGTCGCAGGTCATCTCGTCATCTCGGGTTTGCCCCAAGACTTGCAAGAGCACGCGGACTTGATTGGCGTCGAGCTGCGGCATGGAAGCGGCTGGTGGGGAGTCGCCGGTCGGTACTCTTAGACGTTGTGGTTCGGCCGGGCCTTACTAGAAATCAAACGCGACGCGGATCTCGTTGGACGAGTAGCCGCCGGCCTCGAGCGACGAGCGGAGCCGCTTGCGGGCGTCGTGCATCATCTTGTAGATCGCGTTGCGGTTGCTGCCCATCCGCCGGGCGATCTCCGCCTGGGGCATCCCGCCTAGCTCGGCGAGCAGCGTTTGGCGTTGCTTCTCGGTCAGGTGCTGGCGGATCGCCTTGTCGAGCTCTGCGAGGATCGCCTTGCGCTGGGTCTTGGCGTCCGGACCGGCGTCGGCGTCTTCGGGGTCGAACGGGCGGGCGACATCCTCGTCGCTCGCCATCTGGTCGAGCGAGACCTCACCCCACTTGCGCCGGCGGAGCTCGGTGATGCCAGTCCGCACGGCGATGGTCATCGCCCAGCTCGTGAAGCGGCTGTCACCGCGGAAGGTGTCGAGCTTGTCGAGGATCCTGACCAAGGCGTCTTGGGCGACATCCTCAAAAAACGTCGCCCCGTCCGCCCTGCCCCGCAGCGAATGGCTTAGCCCCGCAACAAGTCGCGTGCGGAGGTCGGCTAGCGCCGCCTCTTGGGCGTGGCCTCCGCCTCGGAGTTCCGCGAGCCACGTTGCGTTGTCACGATCCATGTACTCTTTGCGACTCTTGTCATGCAGTCGGCCCAGCGTTGCCTAGCCGGGTGGTGAGAATCGGTGGGAGTATACACGATTCGGTAACCGTGGCCGGGGGCGGTCGCGGGGTCGCTCGCCTCGGCGTACACTCGCGGGTCGGCCACTCGATCACTCCCGCCCTGCTCAGGAGCTAAGAAAGCGTGCCCCCTAGGCTGCTCGCAATCGGCGACGTCCACGGCTGCCCAGCGCCGCTGGAGACCCTGGCGGAGACGGTCCGCTTGTCCGCCGACGACACCCTTGTCATGCTCGGCGACTACATCGACCGCGGACCCGACAGCCGAGCCGTGATCGACCTGCTCATTGACCTGCGCGAGCGGTGCCGGCTTGTCACGATCATGGGCAACCACGAGGAAATGATGCTCCGCGTCCTGCGGGGCCAGGCCCCGGCGCCCTGGTGGCTGCGGCACGGCGGGGTCGAGACGCTCGACTCGTACGGATTCACCGGCGACTTGACGTGTGTGCCGCGCGAACACTTCGACTTCATCGAGGCGTGCGTCGACTGCTACGAGGCAGAAGACTTCTTTTTTGTTCACGCCAACTACGTCGCGGACGAGGCGCTCGACGCTCAGCCGGCCGAGGCGCTCCGCTGGCAGTCGCTCGGTGAGCACCTGCCGGCGCCGCACGCCTCGGGCCGGACCGCCGTCCTGGGGCACTCCGCGCAGCGGTCAGGGGAAGTGCTCGACGGCGGGCACTTTCGCTGCCTGGACACGTTTTGCTTTGGCGGCGGTTGGCTCACCGCGATGGACGTCCGCACCGGCGAGGTCTGGCAGGCGGACCGCGAGGGCAGGCTTCGTTAGCCGCCCGTGCGTTGCGCTTCCGACGCCTGGCCGCCGGTGTCAAACTTTCCGGATTGGCCCGGCCGTAAGGTTCAGAGGGAATGCTCCGGCTGCGACGCTGATACGGTTTTCATCGGCCATTCGGGTGGCGCCGGTCGTCCGGCGTAGACCGGTCGATCCACGGAGAGAAAGCCTCCGGCGGCGCGAATTGACCCGCACCGCGTTGCCCTTTATGACGATTCTTTGGAATGACTCGGCGGTCCGTAACGTGCGGCCACCACGATCAAGGCTTTCGGGGAAACGGATGCATCCGTTTGTACCGAACCGTCCGCTGCCACCGAACTAGAGCCAACAACAAGACCTTGCCCACGGACCGGGCGGGTCGCGGAATCAGTGCTGGACCCTGAACGGAGTTGGGGATGAGTCACGGAACCGACCACGGCGCCGGTGCGCCCAGGCGGTCGCTACGCACACGACGGGGGCTGCTCGCCCTTGGCGCCGTGGTGGCCGTCGCGTCGGTCGGGTGCACCTGCTCCCGACGGGCCCTCGACACGTCTTTGAAGTACGTCGAGGCGAAGGCGGCCTACGACCATACCTGTGCGCCCGACCTGCCGCACAGCTTCGCCCGCCACTTCGAGCGGGGGTGGCGTTGCGGCTACCTGACGATCGCCAAGGGGGGCGACGACTGCCCGCCCGCCGTCCCGCCGCAGCAGTACTGGGCCCACAAGTACCAATCGGTCGAGGGCCGGCAGTTTGTCGTCGTCTGGTACGACGGCTGGCGGGCCGGCGCCGCGGCGGCCAAGTCGTACGGCGTCGACCTCTGCCACCGCGTCCCGGCGATCGACCCCTGCGGTACTTGCGGCGTACGTCCCGATTGCGATTGCCGCCAGGCTTGCCGGTTCCCCACGTCGGGCGTACTGCCCGAACCAACGTCGGTGCAGCACGGCATGTACGGCCGTACGCCGGGCGTAACGGCCCCCAAACGGCTTCCGCCCATCGAAGATGGCGCCGCCATCGAGGCCGCTCCGGCGCTGCCTGCCGAGCCAACCCCCAGTGCCACCGCCCCCGCCGCTAATGCCGAGCTACTGGCCCCGCCCCCGGCCAACGCCTCCCGCGCCGCTGAGTGAACCAACGTCGTACGCCACAGGCGATTCGACCACGACGCCCCAAACGCACTTACTGGCAAGGCACCGCCACGATGATCCGAATCCAACCAACCGCCGCCCTGCTGCTGGCCGCTTCGGCGTTGCTCAGCTCCGGGTGCATCACGACGGGCAACAAGGGCATCACCGTCGGGCAGGTCCAGCCGTGCTGGTTGGCCAAGCCTAAGGCGTGCAAGCGGCCGATCGACTTCACGATGCTCCGCCGCCGACCGCTCGACTACCACGTCGTCTCCGCTCGCGACACGCTGGGCGTTTACGTCGAAGGCATCCTATCCGGCGCCGAGATCTCCTCCGGCGGACGCGAGCTGCCCGGCTTTACCTTCCCGCAGGACGACCTCGACCAACCCGTGGCGTCGCCGGCGATCGGCCAGCCGATCCTGGTCCAGCCGGAGGGCACGCTGCACCTGCCGCTGGTCAAGCCGGTGCAGGTAACCGGGCTCACGCTGCAGCAGGTGGCCGACCTGCTTCGCACCACCTACATCGGCGCCGGCGTTTTGAAGGACGACCCGCAGAAGTCGTACGTTCAGGTTTCGCTGATCAAGGCCCGGGTCAACCGTGTGCTGGTGCTGCGTGAGGACTCCGCTTCGGACAGCATCTCGCTGATCCGCCGGGACACGTACGTGCAGACGAAGAACGGCTCCGGCCGGGTCGTCACGTTGCCCGAGCAAGAGAGCGACCTGCTGCACGCCCTGATCGCCAGCGGCGGCCTGCCCGGCGAAGACGCCCGCAACGAGGTCTGGATCCTCCGCGGCGGCGGCGCCAACTGGGAGCAGGCCAGCCGCCACTTCGGCTCCGGCGCCGCGGCCAGCGCGATGTGCGGCCCGGGCTGCGGTTCGACCTACACAGTGATCCCGCTCCGCCACGCCTGCAACGCCCCGCTGCCCTTCACGCCCGACGACGTCACGCTGCAAGAGGGCGACATCGTCTTCGTCGAGAAGCGGCACGAAGAGAAGTTCTACACCGGCGGGCTGCTCCAGGCGGGCCAGATCCCACTGCCGCGTGACGAGGACATCGACATCCTCGAAGCGATCGCTCTGGCCAACATCGGCGTCGGCGGACCGGCGGGCGTCAACGCCGCGGCGAGCCAGTTCCGCAGCGGTCCGGGCAACGTCGTCCCGCCGACGCGGGCGCTGGTCATCCGCAAGCTGCCCGGCGGCGACCAGATCAAGATCGACGTCGACCTCCGCCGCGCCGTCAACCACGCCGACGAGCGGATCCTGATCCAGCCGGAAGACTTCATCACGGTCCAGTACCGGCAGCACGAGCTGCTCGCGAACATCGCGCTGAACTTCGTCAACGTCAACTACGTCATCCCGAACTAACCCGCTTAATCTCACTGGCCGCCAGCCGCCGGCGCCGCGGGGAGAGCTTGCTCCGCCCCGAGCCGGAAGGAAACTTCGGCTGACAAGGACCTACGGAGAGATAACCATGCGACTGACGCAAATCACAATCGCGCTGGCGGCCGCCTGCACGGCCGGCATAACGCTCGCCGAGGGCAACGCACCGTCGGGGGTGGCGATCCGCTGGCTCGGCGAAGGCGGCGCGCAGCCCGCGATCTACTCCACGCCAGCCGCGGACGTCGGCCTTAAACGCTTCGAGTTCCCCAAGGCAATAATCGCGCCGATGACCGAAGCGCCAGTGACCGAAGCGCCAAAGCCGGTGGCCGTCGTACCCGCGCCGGTCACAGCCGCACCGGCCGACAGGGCGCCGATGCCAACGCCGCTGCCGCCGGTCGTAAAAAGGGCAAAGGTCGAGGCCCCGCAAGTGGTCGAGGCGAAGAGCATCAAGTCAAGGAGCAGCGAGCCCAAGCCTGCCAAGGAGATTGCCGCTAAGCGGGCAGCCAAAGTCGCCACGAAGCCCGCCGCGGCGCCTCGACCGGTCGATGTGAAGCCAACGCCCGAAGCCACTGCTCGGCAGACGGCCGCGACTAGCCAGCCGATCTACATCGTGACCACGCCGCAAGCCGCTCCACAGCCGGCATCGCGTGGCACGGCGGGCGGGCGTTGGCAGGTCGAATCGCGTGGCAACCGCCAGCGTTTCTTGACCGGGCTGCTCGCGGACCCGTTTCAGGAGCGCCGCCCCTCGGAGTGGAACGGCTCGTACGGCCCCACCGCGACACTCTCACCGGTGCGTCTGATGAGCGGCGCCCCCGTGGCGCCGGTGGTGGTCGCCGCCCCGGCGGTCACTCAGGTCAACTACGCCGCCGGCCAAGCAGCCGCCAGCCCGACCGGCGGCTGCGGCGCGGACGCCTGCGGCACGGCGGGTTGTTCTGAGTGCTCCTCGACCTGCGGTTGCAACTGCTGCTGCGGGCCGAAGTGGTCGTTCGGCGTTGACGCGTTGTTCCTATGGCGTGACGCGCCGGACTCCCACACGCCGCTGGTCGTCTGCAACTGCGTCGACCCCACGTTGCACTTCGACCCGTCGGGCTTCGACCTCGACGCCGCTGCGGGTCCAAGGTTCCGTGCGTTCCGCCACGCCCCGTGCGGACCCGACTTCGAGATCGCCTACTTCAACATCGATAGCTGGGACGACAGCCGCTACTTCTACGGCGACCTAACCGTTGGCGGCGTCAACCTCGGGCCGAATACCAGCGCGACGGTCAACTACTCTTCCCAGTTGCAGAGCTTCGAGGCCAACCTGGTCCGCGACCACGGCTGCTGGACCAGGTTGATCACCGGCTTCCGCTGGATTCAGCTTGATGAGCACTCTTCGGTCTACGGCAGCAACGGTGCGACCAGCGTCTACCAGAGCAGCGACACCGAGAACAACCTGTACGGCGGCCAGTTCGGCTTCCGCCGGCTGCTCTACGACTACGGCGGGTGCCTGACGCTCGACAGCTCCGTCAAAGCGGGCGTGTTCGGCTCCGATATCGATCGCCAGACCGTCGGTTACGGCGTTGGCCACCTGTCGGACGGCGGCGTCTCATTCGTTGGCGATGTCGAGTTCCAAGCGAACTTCGAGATCACTTGCCGCTGCACGCTGACCGCTGGCTACCAACTGCTTTGGATCACGGGCCTCGCCTCGGCGCCGGAACAATTCCACGCCTTGGACTACATCAACAACGGCGAGACAATCTTCTACCACGGCGCCAACATCGGCATGGTCTACAGCTGGTAGCCACCCAGTCGCGGACACACAGCGGACGCCACCCCGAGCTGATTCAACGCATGAAGCCCGGCTCAGAATCGAGCCGGGCTTCTTCGTAAGTCTTTTCTCAGAAACACCTTGACTACGGCGGTCCGAGCGCGCCGATTCGGAGCCTCGGGATTCCGTACTTTTTCGCCGGGACTTGATTGACGCG